>NZ_CADCWS010000052.1 GCF_902806475.1 Candidatus Frankia nodulisporulans | reverse complement strand
GTTACTCCGCCCGGCAAGGCCATCCGGCGAATCCGCCACCGGATCCAGCCGGCGATTTAGGCCTTCCGTGGCGATGGGGGTGTTATGTCTGTTCTGACGCCTGCCGGGAGGGGGGTCCGGATGGGCCTATTACGTCCATGCCGTGCCGATCATTGGAGGTCAGGGCCGATGCGAGGCGACCTGGCGCCCGATTGGAGTCGGTGGGCACGTTGTCTCAGAAATACTAAAATCGACAATTACGTCAGAGTAGCCAACGTCCGGCTCGGCGGCGTGCACAAGCGAGCCGGTTCCGCGGTCACGGCTGTCCTGGAGGCATCGCGGAAGGCTGCGATGCTCCGAGGGGGCGGCGCCGCGCCGCGGAAACGGGCCAGCGGGCCGTGCTGGTCCGGGGTGGGTCCGCCCCGGCGGTGGTGGGGGCCGAGCTGGTGGTGGGGCATGAGGTGGTGGCGGTGGGGTGGGATGGTTACCTGGATGCTTCCGTTGCATATTGTGCGATGAAACGAAACGGAATTGTGTCTGGTGGGTGTTGTCCGCGCGCAGTAGGGCACCGGGCGCCGGGAATGTCGTCCGGTCTCGGGCATGGCCGTGGCGCGGGAGGGAACAGACCCGTCGACATGAGGGAGGGTGACATGAGGGGAGGGGAGGACTGATGTGCCACCTGTTCGCGATGAGTAGTGGGCCGACGCCGATCAGTGCGACGTTCTGGCTCCTGGACGCGGCCGACAGCCTCGATGCGGCGCCGCGTCGCTCGCCGGACGGGGTCGGGCTCGGCGCGATCGGTCCGGACGGGGCGCTGCGGGTGCTGCGGCAGACGATCCGCGGCAGCGCCGACACCGAGGTCGCCCGGCAACCGCAGGAGATCACCGCGACGACCTTCGTCGCGCATGTCCGGCATGCCTCGACCGGGCGGGCCAGCGACGAGAACACGCATCCGTTCGTCCGGGATGGTCGGATCTTCGCGCACAACGGGGTGATCGAGGGGCTGCGGCAGCTGGAGGACGAACTGGGCGCGGCCGGCCTGGAGGTGGCGGGGGACACCGACTCCGAACGGTACTTCGCCCTGATCACCAGGGAGATCGCTCGGCATGACGGCGACGTGGGGGCGGGCATCACGTCCGCTGCCCGGTGGATCGCGGCCAATCTGCCGATGTACTCGATCAACATGATCCTGATCGCCGGCGGCGAGCTCTGGGCGTTGCGATACCCGGACACCAACGGGCTTTACGTGTTGCGCCGCGGCCCGGGTGGGCGCAACGCGCGTCATCTTGACCATGCGAGCCCCTTCAGCGAGATCCGGGTCCGCTCGGTCGATCTGCTGGAGGCTCCGGCGGTGGTGGTGGAAAGCGAGCGGATGGACGAGGACCCACGCTGGCGTCTGCTGGACAGCGGCGAACTGCTGCACGTCGCCGCGGATCTGACGATGACATCCGAGACGGTGCTGTCCGGCCCACCGGCCCACCAGCTCACCCTGGACGAGCTGCGTCCGCAGGCGGCCGTGTCCCAGACGACCGCCGTCCCCGAACATCCGGTGACGACGGCGTCGTCCGTTCGCTGACCTCCGTTCGCCCGTGTCTGTTCGCCGGCGTCCGATGGTGGACGCCCGATGGTGGGGGTGGTGGTCGGCCGGATGTGTGGGCCGACGGGACGGGCGGGCTGAAGGTCGTGGTCAGATCGGGGTCGAACGGGACGATGCGCTCGGGTCGTTCGGCCCGGGCAAACAGGCCGACATAGCCGGCGTGTGCGCGGGGTAGCAATCGTGATGGGGTGTCGGTGCGGACAGTCGCAGTTCCCTGCGCGGAAGGGGCTCGTCGTGGTAGTTGAGGTCGGCAGGATTGGGCTTTGGGCAGCTCAGCGGCAATGGCCGACGGACGTCCGAGCCCGGACGGACATCGCCGTCGAGGTGGCGTCGATGGGCTTTCCAACGGTGTGGATCGGGGCGACGAGCGGGGACCTGGAACTCCCGGCGGCCATCCTGGATGGCACCGAAGGGCTGGTCGTCGGTACAAGCATTCTGAACATCTGGACCGAGAAGGCGGACATCGTCGCCGATCACTACGCGATGCTCGCGAAGGCGCACCCTGACCGGCTGCTGCTCGGGTTCGGTGTCGGGCACCGGGAGCCGGTCGAGCGGGCCACCGGACGGCCCTGGGAGAAGCCGGTGGAGGTGCTCCTCGACTACCTCGACACGCTGGACGAACTCGGTGTGCCGCGCGAGGACCAGGCGCTCGCCGCCCTCGGACCCAGGGTGCTGGGCATCGCCGCCGAACGCACGGCGGGGGCGTTGCCGTATCTGGTCACCGCCGAGCACACCCGCGAGGCCCGTCGGCTCCTCGGCCCGGGCCCGCTGCTGGCCACCGAGCAGAAGGTCGTGTTCAACACCGACGCCGAGCGGGCCCGGGCGATCGCCCGCCGCGCCCTGGCTCCCTACCTGGGTCTGCCGAACTACACGAACAACCTGCGTCGCCTCGGCTTCACCGACGTCGATCTCACCGACGGTGGCTCCGACCAGCTCGTCGACGCCCTGGTCGCCTGGGGGGACGAGACGGCGATCCTGGCCCGCATCGGTGCTCATCACGGCGCGGGGGCGAACCACGTCGCCGTGCAGGTGCTCACCGACACGCCGGGCGAACTGCCCCGGGCCGGCTGGGCTCGGCTGGCGGCGGCGATCGGCGGCTGATATCTCCTGCCGGGCGGGCCGCGGGTGCGATAGTCTGTCCGGCAACCGATCAATTCGCCTGCCCTGTGTCTGCGGCCGAGTCACGGAGAGTGACGCATGCCCGCAGACGATTCCATCGTGTCCCAAGCGGCGCACGACCCTGGTGGTCGGCTCGAGACGCCGGACGCCATCCCGGCCGCACGCGCCGGGCAGCAGGAGCTGCCGGCGGCGAACATCCCCGCGCCGGCAGCCGAAACTCACCCCACGGCGCTCACCGTCGAGGATGGGTCCGAGCTGGTCGACAGCCTGATGTCGGGGATGAGCACCGGCGAGCGCGAGCACCTGCTTGAAATGATCAATACGTCGATCGAGGCCGAGCGCACCGCGGCCTTCGACGGTACGGTGCGTCGTCAGGTCGATGTCGGAGTACGCCGTCGGCGCTCGTCCCGCGCGGTACAGGGCGCGGACGACGCCGGTGCGTAGCCGCCGGGCGGGCTGGTAGCGCGCACGGTGATCCGGCAGGATGGCACGACATCGAGACAGCAACCGACGGCCGCCCGAGACGACCCGGGCGGCCGCGGCAACAACGCCAGCACCGGCGGTACTGGCGGCGCTGGCGGTACTGGCGGTACTGGCCACAGTGGGTCTGCGGGTATGCAGTCCCGGCGCGCGGCGGGTCGTAGAGGCGGGAGCGCGATTGTGGAGATCGACAAGGTGCGCCTGGACGCGAGCCTTGCCCGACTGCATCACCAGGTGCCCAGTCAGGTCGAACTCGCCAAGCTGGTCAGCGAGGTGGTGGGCGCGGTCACCGAGATCTTCGATCTGGCCGGTGCGGGTGTGCTGCTGGTGGACGCCGACCGGGCGCTGCGCAGCATCGCCGCCTCCGACAGCACGGGTGCCCTGCTCGAACGGGTCCAGGAGGAGTTCGGCGAGGGACCGTGCGTGGAGTCGTTCATAGTGGACGAGATCGTCGTGTCCAACGACATCACGACCGATGACCGGTGGCCGCTGGGTCACCCCGGCCCTGGCCGCCGGGGGCGTGCGGGCCGTCCTGGGCGTACCGGTACGCCTCGGTGGTGGCCCGATCGGGACGTTGAACGTCGCCGATGACCAGGTCCGGCAGTGGACGGCCAGCGAACGCGACGCGATCGTGCACTTCGGTGGGGTGCTGGAGAACCTGCTGCTGGCCGGGCTGATCGCCGATCGCAACGACCGGCTCGCCCGGCAGTTGCAGTACGCGCTGGACTATCGGGTTCCCATTGAGCGTGCGGTGGGATATCTGATGGCGACGATGCGCACCGACCCGGTGTCGGCCTTTGAGAAACTGCGGCGCACCGCGCGGGACGAACGGCGCCGGGTGTCGGAACTCGCCGAGGAGATCCTGGCCGGACGACGCAGGCTCTGAGGCGTCCGAACAGCATCACGTCGCGGTGTCGTTCTGTCAGGTTGGCGACATGCCGCGTTGGGTGGCCAGCTCTGGTCCGGCAGGCAGGTAATCCGCCAGGATGGGCGCGTACTGACGCCAACCCGGCCCGGCCCAGCTGACTGGCCAGCCCGGCGGCCCGGCCAGTCAGGGCGGTCAGGGCAGTGGAGCACCGCCCGAGCGGAGACGAATGATCGAGGCACAGGGGCTCACCAAGCGGTATGGACGAACGGTCGCGGTCAATGACCTGTCGTTCGCGGTGGCACCCGGCAAGGTGACCGGTTTTCTCGGGCCCAACGGCGCGGGAAAGTCCACGACGATGCGGATGATCCTGGGACTCGACAACCCGACCGCGGGAACGGTCCGGATCAACGGTCGGCGCTACGCCGAGCTGCGTCATCCGCTGCGGCAGGTCGGGGCGTTGCTGGACGCGAAGTGGGTGCACCCCAACCGGTCCGCCCGGGCGCATCTGCGCTGGATCGCGGCGTCCAACCGGATTCCGGCCCAGCGGGTCGACGAGGTGCTCGAGGCTGTCGGGTTGACCGCGGTGGCGGGTAAGCGCGCCGGCGGGTTCTCCCTGGGCATGTCCCAGCGCCTGGGCATCGCGACCGCGTTGCTGGGTGACCCGGGTGTCCTGCTCTTCGACGAGCCGGTCAACGGGCTCGACCCCGAGGGCATCCTGTGGATTCGGCAGTTCATGCACCGGTTGGCGGATGAGGGTCGCACGGTGTTCGTCTCGAGCCATCTGCTCTCCGAGATGGCGCTGACCGCCCAGGATCTGGTCGTCATCGGCCGCGGGCGGCTGATCGCCCAGACCAGCACGCGGGAGTTCATCGACAACGCCTCCGAATCGGCGGTCCGGGTGCGTGGGCCGGAGATGGAACGGCTGCACGGTCTGCTCACCGGCCAGGGCCTGACCGTCCGCGACGTGCCGGCCGGTGACGCGGGGCCCGCGGCCCTGCTGGTGCCGAACACCAGCACCGAGCAGATCGGCGAGCTGGCCGGGACGGTCGGCCTGGTCCTGCACGAACTCGCCGCCCAGCGCGGCTCACTGGAAGAGGCCTTCATTCAGCTCACCGGGCAGGACGTGGAGTATCACGGCGGCGGTTCCGGCCCTCCCGGCACCGTCGGCGGGGTGGTTCCACCGCCGGTCAGCGGGCCACCGCTCGGTCAGGCGGCGGTCGGGGTGCCGGCGTCGGGTGCGCCCACGCGGGGAGGCGACGCGCGATGACGCTGCTCACCGTGGAGCGGATCAAGCTGTTCTCCACCCGCTCGCCGTGGTGGTGCATGATCCTGGCGACCGTCCTGACCGTGGGATTCACCTCCCTCATCGCCGCGACCACCAGTTCGAACGACGTAGCCGACCTCACCCCGGACGTCACCCAGTTCGCCTACAACTTCGGGCTCGTGGTGATGATGGTGATGGCCACGCTGGCGGTCACCACCGAATACCGGTTCGGCACGATCCGTTCGACGTTTCTCGCCGTGCCCACCCGGACGCCCGCGCTTGTCGCCAAGCTCGTGGTGGTGGCGACCCTGGCCGCGGTCGTCGGTGAGCTCACCGGCGTCGGGTCCTGGGGGATCGCCCGACTGATCCAGCCGGATGCCCCGCTCGGGCTGAACACCGCCCAGGAGTACCGCAGCGTCTTCGGCATCGGCCTAGTGTACCTGCTGGCCGCGGTGTTCGCGATGGCCATCGGTCTGATCGTCCGGCAGTCCGCCGGCGCGATCGTGATCGAACTGATCTACGTGCTTCTGGTGGAGAACCTGCTACCGGTGATCCCGCGCGTCGGCGATCACATCCAGCACTGGCTCCCCTTCATCGCCAGCAACAACTTCGTCGTCGCGGGCGCCCCCCACCACACGGACGGGCCGCAGGTGATCGATGACATGCCGCTGGGCCCGTGGGGATCGCTGCTCTACTTCGCCGCGGTCTGCTTCGGGTTGTTCCTGATCGGCACGATCCTCGCCCGCCGTCGCGACGCCTGAGTCCCGCCGGGCGCCTGAGCTCCACGGGACTCCTCAGGCGCCCGGGCCCCACAGGTCACGGCCGGCCCGGAGCCGCTCGCGGGCCTTCATCCGGGCCTCGTGGACGTGGCGCTGCCCGCCGGTCAGCCGGCGCCGCACGTCCGCGTCCGCCTCGACGAAGGGCCGGTAGTAGAGGTCGTCGTACTCCTCGACGATCTGGAAGGTCCAGCGTCCGTCCAGGACGTTGCGGCCGAGGAGCTCCTCGCGCAGCTGGGTCGCGATCCGGCGGTGCCCCGCCTCGGCCAGCTGCTCGAGAGCCTCGCCGAGCAGGAGATCGGCGTGCCCGGACAGCTGGTGGAACTCGTACAGCGCGCCCCGGGCCCGTTCGACGCATTCCAGTGCCTCGCTGAGCCGCCCGACCGCCGCCACGGTGGCGTCGTCGAGGTCCTCCCGGGTGTGGTGGGTCTGGCCACCAGTGCTGGCCTGCGCGGATCTGCTCACTCAGGCGGGATTCCCGGTCACCGCCCGTCCGACACCGCCCGTAGGTGCGGACCACTGACGTGCACCGCGTCGTCCGGCAGGGGCCGTGGGAGGGGGAGGTCGACCGTGGGGCGGCGGCCGGGAATGAGAGCGGCGACCCCGAGCGCCAGCACCGCCGCGACGGTCGCGATGACGAAGGTGATCCGGAACCCGGACAGGGTCGGCACCTGGGCACCCTGGTAGGACATGGTCGTGTGGGACAGCACGACCCCGATCAGTGCCGCGGCGGTCGAGGTACCGAGCGCGCGCATCAGGGTGTTCAGACCGTTGGCCGCGGCCGTCTCGGTCGACGGCACCGCTGCCATGATCAGCGTCGGCATGGCCGCGTAGGCGAAGGCGACCCCGAGGCCGACGATCGCGCAGACGATGAGGATCTGCCAGATCGCGTTGAGGAACGCCACACCGATCGCGATGATCAGCACGCCGAGCATCAGGCTGGCCTTCGCGCCGAACGTGGCGATGATCCGGGCCGTGACGGGCGAGGCCAGCACCATCACCACGCCGAACGGGGCGAAGCACAGCCCGGCGACCACCATCGACTTCCCGAACCCGAAGCCGGTTCCGCTCGGAATCTGCATCAGCTGCGGGACGACCAGCGACAGCGCGTACATCGCGACGCCGACGATGATCGAGGTGATGTTGGTCATCAGGACCTGACGACCGGCGGTGATCCGCAGATCGACCACCGGGTTCGATACCCGCAGTTCCCAGAAACCCCAGACCAGCAGGGTCAGCACCCCGCCGATGGCCAGACCGACGGTGGCGAGCGCCCCAGCCCCAGTCGCTGCCCTTGGAGATCACCAGCAGCACGGCGAGCAGACCGACGAACAGCCCACCCGCCCCGACGACGTCGAAGCGGCTGCGCCCCGCCCTGACCCCGACGCCGGCCCCGGCGTTGTCGCCAGCCCCGATGCCGTCTCCGTCCGCGTCGCTGGCGAGCGGCGGCGCCGGTATCACCCGCCACAACACCACGAGCATGATCGTGCCCAGGCCGGCCGCTCCCCAGAACAGCACATGCCAGTCGGCGTGCTGCGCGACCAGCGCGGACAGCGGGATGCCCAGCGCGCCGCCGATGCCGAGCGAGGAGCTCATCAGGCCGAGGGCGGCGCCGAGCCGCGCCGGCGGCAGGACGTCGCGCATCATGCTGATCCCCAGCGGCACCACACCGGACGCCATGCCCTGCATCGCCCGTCCTGAGACGACCGGCAGCAGGCTGCTCGTCATCGCGCACAGCAGCGAACCGGCGATCAGCAGCACCTGGCTCGCGAGCAGCAGACGCTTCTTGCCGTACATGTCGCCGAGCCGCCCGGCGATCGGTGGTGCGACCGCCGAACCAAGCAGGGTGGCGGTCACCGTCCACGCCGTGTTCGACGCGGACGAGTGCAACAGCCTCGGCAGATCCGGGATCAGCGGGATCATGAGCGTGTACATCAGGGAAGCCACCGTGCCGGTGCAGGCCAGCGTGGCGATGATCGGACCGACGGCCGGCTCGCCCGGGCGAGGACCGCTGTGGTGGACCGACACCTGCGTCAAGGAAGCCTCCCTGTCATGGCGAGGCGCGAGGCGCCGCATACCACGAATGTCGGAATCGAAGGTGATCGAAGGTGATCGAAAGGTGGCGAAAGCGGCGCGAGCCGTACGGACAGGCCGACCTGGCCTGTGTCCAGGCGAGCGCGCGCGGCATCCACGACGACACCGGACGACACCCCGCCTGGTAGGCCGGGCCATGGCGGGCTGGCGACGAGACGACGCCCGCCCGCCGGATGTGCATGCTACACGTAATATGCATCATGCACAGCCATGGATCTGGTCGATAATGAAACCGGACCGGAATCATCCGGACGACCGGGCGTACCGCCCACCGACCTGGCGGAGGCGATCATGAAGGACGACCTGTCGACCGACCTCCGCCGCGCCGATGGGCGCGATCAGGCCGACACCTCGTTGCGCGAGCGCGCCCAGCGCTGGGAGGGCCAGGTCCGCGACACGCAGCTGCGTGAGATCGAGCGGGAACTGATGCTGCTCACGCGCCACCACATCCTGCCGGCCTCCAACCACCGCCCCGGCCAGCGCACCCTAGAACGCTCCGCCTACCTGCTCCTGAGCCGCATCGAGGTCGAGGGCCCGATGACCCTCGCCCAGCTCGCCGAGGCCTTCTCCCTGGACGTCTCCACCGTCAACCGCCAGACGGCGGCCATGGTGCAGGCCGGCCTCGTCGACCGCATCCCCGACCCGGACGGCGGCATAGCCCGCAAGCTGGCCATCACCCCCGAGGGTGGACAGCGCCTGCACGCCGATCGCGACTTCGTTCTCGGCGCCCTCGCGAAGATCCTCACCGAATGGCCCGGCGGCGACCTACGTCTGCTCGCGGACGTCCTCAGCCGCTTCAACCTGACCTGCGAGCGCGAGTACGACTACGTCTGGCCCCGCCCCACTCCCGTCCCCGAGCACTGATCGGGGACCTGCCCCGGGAATGATCGCTGACATCGCGGCGACATAAGATGGGACGGCCAGGAGGGCTCGCCTAGTGGCCGATGGCGGCGGTCTTGAAAACCGCTATGGGGAGTGATCCTCATCGTGGGTTCGAATCCCACGCCCTCCGCTCCACCGGCCCTTACCGGCCCTCGCCGGCTGTCCGCGGACAGGGCGCGGACACGATCCTGCGCGATGCCGAGGGTTATGCGGCCCCGTGCCGAGGGTTGGTAGGCGTGCGGAGGTCGATATCTCCGAACAACCCTCGGCATCTCATGATCTTGGCTGTGATCCGGGGGTGCTGTCGTCGGTGCGGGCGACGAGCTCGGTGATCGTCCGGGTGGTGGTCGCGTCCGCGGGCAGGAAGAGTTCGATCGCCAGTTCCGAGACGGTGACGTCGGTCGGGGCGTTGAAGGTCGTCATCGTCGACAGGAACGTGAGGACCCGGTCGTCGACGCGGAGACACAGCGGCAGCGCCAGCGCCGGCGCGGAGTGGCTGCCCGGCGGAGCCGGCGGGCCTGTTCCGTTCGCTCTGGTCCCGGCCTCGCGCCATGAGTCGGGGTCAGGACCGGGAGAGGCGACGGCGACGGGGACGGGGACCGGATAGCCGGACACCTCCTCGTACAGCGCGTGCAGGGCGGACGGGCCACCCGCGATCATGCTGCGGCGGAGCGTGTTCAGCAGGTGCTCGCGCCACTGCGGGAGGTTGACGATCCGCGGGGCGAGGCCTCGCGGGTGCAGGGCCAGGCGCATCAGGTTGACGGGCGGGCGGAGCAGGTCGGGCGCCACGCCGGTGAGCAGGGTCTGGGTGGGGCGGTTGGTCATCACGATGTCGAAGGGGCCGTGCAGGACGAGGGCGGGGTTGGGTTCGCAGGCGGCGAGGAACTCGACCAGGCCGGCGCGCACGGCGGCCATGGCCGGGTCGGTCAGGGGGTTTCGGTGAACGCCGGGGCGTAGCCGGCCGCGAGCAACAGGGCGTTGCGGTCGCGCACCGGCACCTCGAGGTGGTCGGCCAGGCGCAGGACCATCGCCCGGCTCGGCAGGGCCTTGCCGGTTTCGACGAAACTGATGTGTCGGGCCGAGCTGTCCGCCCGAAGTGCTAGCTCGAGCTGACTAAGCCGACGCTGCTGGCGCCACTGCCGCAGCAGTGCGCCCACCCCCGCCGCGGTACCCCCGCGCGGTGCCGCCCGCGGCCGGTCGTCGCCGACGGTGCTCGTCATGTGGACAACGGTAGCCAGTTCTGCCGCTTATGGTCGTTCGCTCGTTCGGCATCAGGTGTCATCGTGTTTGCTGGTTGTGGGAATGGTGTTCTGAGTGGCCTGGGGTGGGCGGGGCAAGGGTTGCACCACAAAGGTTGCGCACAATGCCCGGAGTGGGGGGATTGGCCCCGGCATGGCGGCCCCCGAGCCCGATGCGCTGGCCAAACACCCCGAAGACTCGACACCTGGTTGCGTGACGCTTGTGCTGGTCTGCGACAGGATGACCGGGTGCCTCCCCGTCGGTCGTCGTCCCCTCGCGCGATCCCGGCCGCCGTCGCCTCGCCCCGGCGCCCTCGCGCGGTTTCCGTGACCCTTCACTCTGATCTGGATCCGGCCAGCCGGCCGCCGGCGCTGCCGATCCAGATGCCCCGTCGTCGCCAGCCCGAGGCCGGTCTGCGCACACCCATCACGGCCAGTTGTGCGGGATGCGATGCGCGGTGGACCGACTCGGCCACGACGCACTGTGGTTCGTGCCATCAGTCCTGGCCGACGGTGGAGGGCTTCGACGACCATCTCGTCGACTGTCCGGCCCATCCGGTCATCGCGGCGCGGCGGACCCGGCGCGTCGACGAGCCCGACCGGGTGGCCATCGGCTGACGGTCGCACCGCATGGAACTGGCCAGGTCAGTTCCATGCGCGCTGGTGCCGGGCCGTCTGGTCGCAGACCTGTTACGTTCCGGCGCGGAAGCAACCGGTGACCGTCGATGCTCGGTGCGTCCGGCCGCGCTGCCGGATGGCGCCGGCACCGCGGCCGGGCACAGCGACGGAGGGCTCGATGACGGTCTGCGGGTTGGTCCGGCTGGACGGGGTGAACGTGCGGCGGGCGGCCCTGACAGCGATGCTCGCCAGCTCGGCTCGGGGCTTGCCAGCCGCCCGCGGAGTGCATCTGGACGGGGTCTTCGGTGCGGTCACGGCCGCCGAGTCGGATGCCGACCCGACGCCGCCGTTGGCCGTCGACGACGCGGGCCTGCTCCTGATCGCCGACCGCACGCCGCGGTCCCCCGTCCTGCGCGTCCTGCGCCGGAGCGGACCGCGGGACACGGGCGGTCAGCGGACGGCGTTGCGGGGCACGGCGAACCCCCCGGTCACGGTCGCATGGGAAACGTCCAGGTCACGGCTGGTCCTGGCGCGCCCGGCCGGCGCGAGATCCCAGATGATCGTCTGGACGGACGGTCGGGTCTACGCCTTCGGGACAGAGCTGGAGCAGGTCCGGGCGGCGGTGCGACCCCACGATGGTCTTCGGCGGCCGCGGTGGCTCGGTCAGGGCGAGGTGCTCACGATCGCGGTGCCGGTGCTGCGCCGACCGGTGCCCCCGACAGCCCGCGGGCAGGCGTCCGGACTGGCCCGACCGGTGCGCGACTCCGTATCCTGCCGCTGAGATCCCCGCCGCTGAGCGGGGATGGTCGCGGCTGTGGTCAGGTTCGGTCGGTCGCCAGGTGCTGCCGGCGGACGAAGGTGGTGACCTTGCGTTCGGCGACGAAGGACAGGAACGGAATCGTCCCGGCGAGCATGACGAGGACCGCGCGCCCCAGCGGGAGCCGGCAGCGGGTGGCCAGGTCGTAGGTGCAGGCGAGGTAGACGACGTACAGGACGCCGTGCACCGGCCCGACGATCGCCACGACCGTACTGATGTCGGCACCGTACTTCAGGGGCATACCGACACAGACCAGCAGGATCAGGCCCACACCGACCACATAGGCGATCACCCGGTAGCGCAGCAGGGCGCCACGGATGGCGGCCGGCGTCGAACTCGCGGCGGGTCGGGAGGGGGAGAGGCTGGTCGTCATCCGCGGGCTCCGTTGATCTGCGGGGGGGGGGGGTGGTGGTTCGCGCCGCGGGGTCGAGCTGCTTCGTGGGCTGGCTCGCGGTGATCGCCCGCAGCGCGTCCTGTTGCGCATCCCGGTTGTACAGGGCGGCGAGGTAGCGGTTGTAGGCGGCGACCTCCTCGTCCTCGTCATCGGGGACGAGCGACCCGCCCGCGGTCAGCATCCGGGGGCCGCCCGCGCCGAGCTGGTGTGGTGTCTCCGGGGCGATCCGGCCGCCGACGCCCCACTGCGGACCCTCGAGGTCCGGCGGCGACAACGCCTCTTTGATCATCCGAAACCACCAGTAGACGACGAAGACGGCGAAGATCGGCCACTCGACGCCGTAGAAGAGGTTCTGCATCGTTCCCTGGGCGGACTCGCCCTTGGTGAACTGCCAGATTCCCATCCGGATGAACAAGGCGACCAGAGCCAGCGCGAGCAGATGCCGCGCGATCCATGAGGGTGCAAAAAACAGCCGACGCACGGACTCGACGCTACCCCTCGACATCGCCACACCGTCGCGATCGTGGTGGTGCCCACCCGCGGGTGCCTGCGCACTGGGACATTCGGGCGGGGTCCGCGCGGTGGCGCGGTGAGCGGGCTGGCCGATCCTGGCCAGACCGGCCAGCCCAGGTGCCGTGCTACGGCCTGCCACCCGGCTGGGGGGGGTTAGTCGGACGAGGCGGCCGGAACGCCGGCCGGGCCTCCTGGCGCGGGGACCGGATGGACGTTCACTTACTCTGTCGTCCGAACGGGGTCGGAAGGTTGTCGCTCCGGGCCAGATATTTTCAGATTTTTCAACTTCCGTGTGGCCTCAGCGCAGGACGGCGGCGGCGAGGGTCCAGGCCGCGCCGTCCACGCCGGTGACGGTGATGGTGGTCGTGCCGATGGCGCCCGGCAGCGTCAATGTGATCATCGCGTCGGATGAGCCGTCCACCTGTCGTGAGGGCAGGTCCACGGTGAAGGTGTGGGTTCCCGCCAGCGAGGTGATCGTGATCTGCACCGCGCCGGTGGACGCGCCCAGGTAGATCTGTAGCTGGCGGGACTGCAGGACGACGGTGCTCAGCGTCGCCCTGCCCTGGACGGCGAGGCGCTCGTTGTCGTCGCTGCCGATCAGGTTCGGGAAGCCACCGAACCAGGTGAACCCGGAGGTCGACTTCTGGGTCGCGCTTCCCGAGGCGAACGCGAGCAGCCGGGGGACGGGCAGCGCCGCACGGGTGCGGACGCCGTTCCAGCCGTCGCCGAAAAGCACCCAGTCCGTGGCGTCGGTGGGCAGCCGCACCTGGCTGCCGGCCGGGAAGGGGACGGTCTGGCTCGTGTAACGCCCCTGCGTGACGGGAGTCGTGTCCGCCGCGGGGAGATCGGACGATCCACTCGCGGCGCTGCCCGCCGGGCCGTTCTGGCCGTTCTGGCCGTTCTGCGGTGCGGTCTGGGCTGGTGGCGGGGCGCTGGCCGGGGGCGGTGTCCGGCCGTCCTGGGCCTGCGGGGTCGTCGCGCTGGTCGGCTCGGTGGTGGCGGTCGTCGCCCACGGCGATCCGATGGGATGCGGTGCGCCGGTCACCGTCGTCACCGGCGGATTCGGCGAGCCGGTACCCGGAATACCGCTGATGACGGCGAGCAGCGCGACCAGAACCATGCTGACGCCGGCGACGGCGGCGCCGACCAGAATCCGGCCGTGACGTCGGCCCGGCCGGCGTGACCCGCCGCGGCCGGCCCGGATGCGGGACCCGTGCGCCCCACGGATCGGACGTCCCCCCGAACCCGGCACCGCGCTCGTGTCCGGCGCCGCATCCATACCTGACCCCGTGCCCGCGGCTGACCCTGTGCCCGCGGTGGCGGTCGCCGGCAGCGCGCTCGTGGTGGGCGCCGTGGCCGCCACTGGTGCGGTGGTCTCGACGGGTGGGTCGTGCTCCAGTTCGCCGTAGGGCGTGAAGGGCGAGGTGAGGCCGTCCACGAGGGCCAGGGGTGCGGCGGTGGGGGCCGGACCGGGCGGGAAGGCGGCTCCGAGTGAGGCCGCGATCCGCGCTCGGATGCGGTCGGAGTCCGGCTGATGCCGCTCCATCTCGGCGTTCAGCAGGGTGCCGAGATCAGTCCGCCAGGGACCGCCTGGCTCCCCGCGCGTGCCGCGTGTGCCGCGCTCACCATCCATGGCCATTTACGCCTCGCCCACCCGCCAGCCGGGCCAGTTACGGGCCTCGGGGCGCAGCCGTCGACGAATGCGTTCGGTGGGGTGGTCGTCCTTGTCCGGCAGGTCGACCCGAAGGAGATGTTGTCCGTTCGGTGGTGGATCGTTGGTCCGCGTGGCCGCTCCGGACCGGGCGGGCAGGTGCGGCGCGGAGTGCGACACCGGCTCGAGGCGAACCGGGCGCGCGGGGCCGGCATGCCGGTCCGGCATCAGATCCCCTCGATCATCGGCGCAGGCTGACGGGCCGGAGCCGGAGCCGGAATGGGAACCGGACGATCCCGGGCGACGGCGACCGGGACGCAGCGACCCGCCGCGCCCGCCGCCCGCCCGCGGCGGGACGTGATCACCGGATCCGCGCGGCGCCGAGCCACGCCCGGAGGCCCGGCTGGGCGCGTCCGCCGACCTGATCTCCAGGCCGGGCGACGGGGCCGGTCCGACGGGGCTGCCCCGGAGCAGCCGTTCCAGGTCGGCGACTCCGCGGGCGGTCTGGCTCTTCACCGTCCCGACAGAGACGCCCAGTGTTCGGGCGGTCTCGGCCTCGGACAGGTCGAAGGCATAGCGCAGCACCACGCACGCCCGCTTACCGGGCGGCAACGACATCAGAGCGCTGCGCAGGTCCACGACTGCGGGTACGTCCGGCTCGGGGGTGTAACCCTCGGCCTGTTCACCAAGAGCGAGAAGACCGCGGCGTTCGCGCACGGCCCTACGGACCCGGTCCGCCGCCAGGTTCGCGACGATCCGCCGGACGTAGGCCAGTGGAAGCTCGGCCGCGCGGACCCGGTCCCAACGGGTCCAGGCGGCGGTGAGGGCGTCGGCGGTGATGTCGTCGGCCGCGTCGTGGTCGCCGCTGAGCAGATACGCGAACCGGCTCAGTTCACGGTGGTGGCGCTCGAAGAAGGCCCGGAACTCCGCCTGGTCTCCAGGGTCGTCGTCGTCGGCCGCGACCGCTTCCACTGGCACGCTCCCCGGGCTGGGCCTGGCCGGCGCATCCCAAGCCGGTCAGTCAGCCGATGCTGTGGTCGTCCGTTGCAGGTTGCAGAGGGACCTTCGTCGACGGTGATGCGGGTCTGACGCTAGCGGTCCGACCCACTCGTAGGTGTGGTGCTCCGGGGTGCTTCGACGCCTCTTTCGTTAATACGGCGATACGAGCAGAACACCTCACGCGGGATGCAACCCGGATGTCGTCCGTCCCGTTGCGGGCGGTGAACGGAAAAGCGCAGGTCGGAAGGCATGTGAGTGCGGCGGGGCGGCGGTCGGCGGGGGAGGGGGGTCGGTATCGGGCCGACTTCTCGCCGAAACACCGCGAATTGTTGTGAATGCATGGTTGTCATTGTTCTGGGGTAGCCCGTTGGGTGTGTCGTACCGGGTTGTCGCTACCCGGACGGGTGGGCGGCGCGATGCCATCCGTGGCGGGACCGTTCGGTGAGGGTGATGAACCGGCGACGCCATGCGATGCTGGGTCGATGTTTCCGCTGCCCCGCACCCCGGGTACAGCGGGTGCTATGTCCAGCCTGCTTCTGCCGACCTGTCCGCCGGCCACACGCCGAACGGTGGTGGCCGGTGTCCACCCCCACCGGCCGGACTCCCCGCCGCCGCCGCTCGATCCGGATCTGCCGATTCCCGATGATCCGGGCCCGCTGTTGCCGGATACTCCTGACCTGCCGCCAGCGCCCCATGAGCCCTCGCCGTTCACCGAACCGGCACCGGACGCGCCCGCGGAGCCCGAGCCCGAACCCGTCTAGGAGCCGCCCGGATCGGCTGGGGGCTCCGCATCCATCGAGGACCGGTAGTGACCTCTGCACTGACCCCGGACGAGCTTCTGACGACCACGCGCAGTGTGCGTAAACGGCTGGACTTCGACCGTCCGGTGGACCCGGAGATCATCCGTGACTGCCTGCGGATCGCTCTCCAGGCACCGTCCGGCTCGAACGCCCAGGGATGGCACTGGATTGTCGTGACCGACCCGGAGCTTCGCGCGGGGATCGGGGAGCTCTATCGGCGATCGGCCCTCCCGTATCTCGATGGGGGCGGCGCGCACGACGATGGCCACAGCCCGCAGCGTCGGGCGGTACAGGACCGGGTCGGCGACTCCGCGCGTTACCTCGCCGAGAACATGCACCGGGTGCCTGTCCTCGTACTGGGCTGCCTGGCCGGTGACGTGGCCCAGGTACCGGCGGCGTCGCAGCCGGCGTTCTGGGGGTCGCTGCTGCCGGCCGCGTGGAGCTTCGCGCTTGCTCTGCGCGCACGTGGCCTTGGCAGTGCCTGGACGACCCTGCACCTCGCCTACGCCGACGAGGTGGCGCGGCTGCTGGGCATCCCGGCGGGCATCAGCCAGGGTGTGCTGCTGCCCGTCGCCCACACCCTCGGCACCGACTTCCGGCCCGCCGCCCGCGAACCGCTCGAGTCCGTCCTGCACTGGGACCGCTGGTAGGACGGACGAGCGCCGCTGGTGGGCGGGCTGGGGCCGCGAGGTCCGGATGGGCGCGTGTGGCCGGGTGGCGTCGTAGCGTGGGTGCATGCGTGCGGTGACGATGTCCACCTTCGGCGGCCCCGAGGTCATGTCCGTCCAGACGGTGGCCGATCCGCCACCGCCGGGGCCGGGCGAGGTCACCCTCGACGTCGTCGCCACCGCCGTCAACCGGGCTGATCTGCTGCAACGGCAGGGGTTCTACGCGCCGCCGCCCGGAGCGTCGCAGATCCTCGGGCTGGAGTGCTCGGGGCGTGTCGCGGCCGTGGGACCGGAGGTGGTCGGTCTCGAGGTCGGCGACGAGGTCTGCGCGCTGCTCAGCGGTGGCGGGTACGCCACCCGGGTCACCGTGCCCGCCGGTCAGGTGCTGCCGGTGCCCGCCGGGGTGAGCCTGGTGGAGGCGGCCGGCCTGCCCGAGGTCGCCGCCACCGTGCACTCGACGGTGTTCGGCGTCGCCGGGCTGCGCGACGGTGAGGTGTTCTGCGTGCACGGTGGGGCGTCCGGCATCGGCACGTTCGCCATTCAGGCCGTGCGCGCGCTGCGTCCCGCCTGCGTGGTCGCCACGACCGCCGGGAGTCCCGCGAAGCTCGAACGGGTCCGCGCCCTCGGGGCGCACCTCGCGGTGTCCTACCGGGACGAGGACTTCGTCGAGGTCATCCGCGCGGCCACCGACGGGCATGGCGCGGACGTGATCCTCGACAACATGGGCGCCGCCTACCTGCCCCGCAACGTGGCGTTGCTGGCGACCGGCGGGCGTCTGGTCGTCATCGGCCTCCAGGGCGGGGTGAAGGGGGAGCTCAACCTGTCGGTGCTGCTCGGCAAGCGGGCCGCGGTGCACGCCGCCTCCCTGCGGGCCCGGCCGGCAGGGGAGAAGGCGGCCATCGTCGCCGCGGTGCGCGCCGAGGTCTGGCCGGCGGTGGAGAGCGGCGGGATCCGGCCGGTGATCGACCGGGTGCTGCCGCTGGCCGAGGTGGTCGAGGCCCATCAGCTCCTGGCCGACCTGGGCCACGTCGGCAAGGTCATCCTGACGATGCCGACGTCCTGACGGTGCTGTCGTTCTGACGGTGGCGCCGTCGCGCGGTGGGGCTGTCACCTCCGGCGTGGGACCGCTGCTCGGTGGTGCGCCGCAGCGGGCAGGATAGGTGCCATGACGGATCAACCGGAACCCCGCGTCGTGGTGGTAGGGCCCGACGGAGCGTTGCACGAGGCCGTGCCGTCGGCGGCGGGCCGCCGCGGCGAACCCGCGACCACCGCGCAGGAACTGGCCGAGGCGGGTGCGGCGGCGGACACCAACGTCGTGTCCGAGCTGGTCTCGCAGCCCGACAAGGTGATGCGCATCGGGACGATGATCAAGCAGTTGTTGGAGGAGGTGCGGGTCGCTCCGCTCGACGGCGCCAGCCGGGTGCGGCTGCGCGAGATCCACCGCAGCTCGATCCGTGAGCTCTCCGAGGCACTGGCGCCGGCGCCGCGGGCCGAACTCGAACGGCTGCTGTCGCCGTTCGAGGACGACGTCGTCCCGTCCGACGCGGAGCTGCGGATCGCGCAGGCACAGCTGGTCGGCTGGTTGGAGGGTCTGTTCCACGGGATGCTCGTGGCCCAACAGGTGGCCGACCGGGCCCAGCTGGCGGAACTGCGGCGCCGGGCGCTGCCCAGCGGGGCCGGACTCCCGGCCGGAGCCCAGCCCCAGCAGGAGCAGGGCGGCGGCGAGTCGTTCGGCCGCGGCGCCTACCTCTGAGCGGCCCACGGCCCGCGGCGCCGCGCGGCGTCAGGTCAGTTGGCCGGGCTGACCGAGCTCATGTTGAAGTCCGACACCCGCACCGGCGGCATCCGGGTCAGGGTGAACCAGTCCGCCCATTCCCGGGGCAGGGTGCGGGTGGTCGCACCGATCTCGGCGGTGCGACCCAACAGGTCCACCGGTGACTCGTTGAACCGGAAGTTGTTCACCGCCCCGGTGACCTCGCCGTTCTCCACCAGGTAGACGCCGTCGCGGGTGAGACCGGTCTGCAGCAGCAGTTCGGGATCGACCTCGCGGATGTACCACAGGCTGGTCAGCAACAGGCCGCGGCGGGTCGAGGCGATCATCTCCTCGAGTGACGCGGTGCCCCCGCCGTCCAGGGTCAGGTTCTCGATCAGCGGCGTGGCCGGGCCGTCGGCGAGCCGGGCGGACGCCCGGGTCTGGACGAGCGCGGCGAGCGCGCCATCGCGAATCCAGTCGGTGGCGCCGAGGGCGAGCCCGTTGTCGAACACACTCGACATCGCCGACGACGAGGTGGCGGTCACGAACGGGGTGGTGGCAAGCTCCGGGTCCGCCGGATCGCTGGACAGCCGCAGCCCGGCCGGCCCGATCGACTCGCCGAGCCTCGTCCCGCCGCCGGCCCGGCTGAACACGGTGCGACCCTCGGCCGCGTCCCGTCCAGCCGCCGCCCAGTACAGCCCCACCATCAGGTCGCCCACCGCCGACGGCGGCAGCAACGTCTCGTAGCGTCCGGCGGGCAGCTCCACCGGACGTTCGCACCAGGCCAGCCGGGACGTGAGCTGGGCGTGGGTGGCGGCGACGTCCACGTCGGTGAAGTCGCGGGTCGACTGGCCGTGCCAGACCGATCCACCGGCCACCGTGCTCTTGGCGTTCCACTCGACGCTGCCGGTCGGCTCGCTGTGACGCAGCCGCAGACCGGTGGACGTGCCGAGCCAGGTGGTCGTGATCTGGTGCTCGGCGAAACCGAACAGGCGCTGGCCGGCCGCGCGGGTGCGGCCGAACGCCTCGGCCAAGTCGCGGGCGAAGGTGGCGAACACGGCGGTGTCGGTGCGGGTGGCGGGCTCGGTGAACGTGTCCGCGGCCGGGGCCGCGGCGGTGCTCGCGGGGGAGAGCAGGTCGGCGTAGTCCTCGGCGTCGGCGGCCGCGTGGGCGGCCTGCTCGGCGGCCCGGACCAGGTCGGCGAGCCCGTCCGGATCGCTGGGGGTCGAGGCGGAACGGACGCCGAAGGAACGCCCGACGACGCTGATCACCGTGATCGACCGGTCGCGGCTCGCCCCGTTGGTGGTCAGCGTGTTGTTCGCCCAGCGCAGGTTCACCGCGCTCGACTCGGTGGCGATGACCACGCAGGCATCGGCCCGGGACAGCGCCAGCGCCTGCTCGACGACCTCATGGGCCGCCCGCGCCGCCAGGATGGGTGGGTGACTCATCGGCCGGCCTCCCGCCGGGTGTTGAGGACGTTGACCCCGCGAAACAGCGCGGACGGGCAGCCGTGGCTGACCGCCGCGACCTGACCCGGCTGACCCTTGCCGCAGTTGAACGCCCCCCCGAGCAGGTAGGTCTGCGGGCCACCGACAGCCTCGAGCGACCCCCAGAAGTCGGTCGTCGTCGCCTGGTAGGCCACATCGCGCAGCTGGCCGACGATCCGCCCGTCCCGGATCTCGTAGAAGCGCTGGCCGGTGAACTGGAAGTTGTACCGCTGCATGTCGATCGACCAGCTCTTGTCGCCGACGACGTAGATGCCGCGCTGGACCTGACCGATCAGTTCCTCGGTGCTCGGCCCGCCGGGCGCCGGCAGCAGCGACACGTTCGCCATCCGCTGCAGCGGCACATGCCCGGCGGAGTCGGCGAAGGAGCATCCGTTGGACGCCGCGGTGCCCAGCGCCGCGGCGTTGCGGGCGGCCATCGCCCGGTCGAGCTGGTAGCCGACCAGCGTGCCGGCCCGGACGATGTCGAAACGCCGGGTCGCCACCCCCTCGTCGTCGTAGCCGATGGTGGCCAGACCATGCGGGGTGGTGCGGTCACCGGTGACGGTCATCGCCGGCGAGCCGTAGCGCAGCGTCCCGAGCTGGTCGAGGGTGGCGAAGGAGGTGCCGGCGTAGGCCGCCTCGTAGCCCAGCGCCCGGTCGAGTTCGGTGGCATGGCCGACCGACTCGTGGATCGTCAGCCACAGGTTCGACGGATCGATCACCAGGTCGTAGCGTCCCGGCTCCACCGAGGACGCCTTCGCCTTCTCGGCGAGCAGCCCCGGGATGATCTCGATCTCACCGTCCCAGTCCCAGCAGCCGGCCGCGGGCCCCGAGACCATCCACTCCCAGCCTCGACCGACCGGCGGGGCGATGGTGCGCATCGACTCGAATCCGCCCCCCGGATCGACCCGGATGGCCTCGATCTGGCACAGCACCCGCACCCGCTGCTGGGTCGTGTCGGTACCGGCGAGATCGGCGTAGTACTTGTTCTCCAGCACCGCCTCGAACTGACCCTCGACATGGTCCACGTCGGACGCGCCGTACAGCGTGCGGCACAGCCCGCCGACCCGCTCCACCCGCTCGCCCGGGTCGATGGCGAACGGGTCCGCCGCGTAGGCCGACACCCAGCTCGCCCGCTGGTGCACCGGCTCCTCTGCGAGTTCCACCGGCTCGGAGTTCAACGGCGCCGCGACCTTCGCCATGGCGACGGCCTCGCGGGCCAGCCGCACCGCCTCGTCGGTGGTGAGGTCGACCCCGGCGGCGAAGCCCCAGGCGCCCTGGTGCACGACCCGTACGGCGAGCCCGACGGTGGCGCCCTCGTGTCGGCTTTCCAGGGAGGCGTCGCGGAAGGACAACGCCGACTCCCGCAGCCGTTCGATGCGGATGTCCGCGTGCGTGACGCCCAGATCCCGCGCGGTCTGCAGGGCCGCATCGGTGAGCGCGGCCCGCGGGAGCGCGAGGAACTCGGCGTCGATCTCGTGCGCCGGTGCTCCGCCGGGCGGGTGCGGATCGGGGTGGACGGGTGTCGCCATACGCCTATCCTGGCCCCCGCCGGATGCCGCCGTGCCGCCACCCGCCGTCGCGCCTCCGCCGCCGTGTCGTCGCGGCTCCGCCGCCGTGTCGTCGCGGCTCCGCCGCCGTGACGCCGCTGTGTCGTCGCGACACCACCGTGATGTCGCGACGGTGCCGCCGCGGGGTCGTCCGGGGTCCGCCGGCTGGTGATGGCGCGGGGCCGGGCCCGATAGTCCACGGTCGGCGTGGTTACTCGTTGCCGCGTGCTCCGCTGTGG
>NZ_CADCWS010000051.1 GCF_902806475.1 Candidatus Frankia nodulisporulans | reverse complement strand
GACGTAGAGGAAAGCGGCGTCGACGGCGTCCAGTGGTATGCCGCGAAGGCGGGCCCAGGCCAGACGGTAGACGGCCAGTTGCAGGTCGTCGGCGGGTGACTGGCCGGTCTTCCAGTCGATGACCTCCCAACGTCCACCGCCGAGGGAGTAGACGGCGTCGATGCGGCCACGGATGATCCGTCCGGCCAGGGGGAGTTCGAAGGCCTCCTCGATCGCGTGGGGACGCCGCGTGCCGTAGGGGGTACGCAGGAAGGCGTCCTTGAGATCGCGCAGGTCGTCGTCGGTGAGCTCGGCGTCCGCGGCACCGGGGAGGTCGTCGGCTCCGATCAGGGCGCGGTGGTCGAACAGTTCCTCGACCCAGGTGTGGAACCGGCTGCCGCGGCGGGCGGCGGCGACCGGCTGGCGTGGCAGCGGCCGGACCAGTTCCCGGGCGAACGCGGCCGGGTCCGCGTGCATCCGCACGATCTCGGACGCGGTCAGGGTCGCCGGCAACGGGACGTCCAGCCGCGGGCGCCGACTGGCGCGTTCCTCGGCGAGCAGCAGCCGTGCCTCCCGGTCCAGCTCCCCCAACAGCGCCCGCTCCCCCGCGGTCAGACCATCCGGATCGACGCCGGGGGCGGCGAGGGAGCCGGAGGGGTGCAGGGCGGTGTCCAGGTGGGTGAGGACCTCGCGGGCGGCTTCGAGGCGGCGGGCGTACGGCTCGGGGTCGTAGGGGACGGGCCAGGCGAACTCGGGTGGGGTGTCCAGCGCCGGGTTGACACGTTCGGCGGGGCGGGGGGCCCAGACGTCGACGCGTCCACCGCCGGAGCCGGCATGCGCGGCGAGTTCCTCGAGGAAGACGGACGCGCCGCGCGGTCGCTTCTGGCTTGGGCCCCACCAGTGGCCGCTGGCGAACAGCAAAGACCTCGCCCGGGTGACCGCCACGTAGGCGAGGCGGCGTTCCTCCCGTTCGGCGTAGGCCCGGGCCTCGACGGCGTACGCGTCGTGGTCGGACTTCTGGTCGGACACGGTCACCGCCGGCAGGTCGTCGGCGTCGCCGCGCAGCGGCACCGGGAGCACCCCGGTCGAGGTCGTCCACTGGTCGCGGACGGTGATGTCGGGGAAGACGCCGGCGCTCAGGTTCGGGACGACGACCACCTCCCACTCCAGCCCCTTGGACCGGTGCATGGTCATCAGGACGACCGCGTCCGCGCCGGAGGGACCCGTGACGTCCAGGCCGCGCTCGTGCTCCCGGGCGGCGTGCAGAAAGCCGAGGAACGCGTGCAGGGACGTGGTCCCGTCGGGATCGGTGAAGTCGGCGGCGATGTCGAGGAACGCGGCGACGTTCTCCTCGCGGCGGGCGCGCACGGCGGCGTCGGTCGCGGTGAGCTCCACGTCCAGGCCGATCGTGGCGATGACGCGGTGCAGCAGGTCGAGCAGTCCCTCGCCGAGATGGCCGCGCAACGCCGCGATCTCGGCGCCCAGACGGCCCACCCGGGCGGCGCCCTCGGCGGACATCTCCGCCCCGGGGTCGGCCAGCACATCGGACAGCGCCACCACGTCGGAGGGATCGACATCCGCCACCGCCGCCCGCAGCGCGTCCTCGCCGCCCGGCGGTTCGGTCACCCGCCCCTCGGCCGTGCGGCTCTCGGACGTACGGCTCTCGGACGTACGGCTCTCGGACGTACGGCTCTCGGACGTACGGCTCTCGGACGTACGGCTCTCGGACGTACGGCTCTCGGACGTACGGCTCTCGGACGTACGGCTCTCGGACGTGGGTGAGTCGGGTGAGCCGGCGGGGCCGGGTAAGCCGGGGGGCTGGTCGAGGCGGACGGCCTCGCGTGCCCTTCGGCCGAGGGCGGCGAGGTCGCGGGCGCCGAGGCGGACCCGCGGGCCGGTGAGCAGGCGGACCAGCGCGGTGTTCGCCGTGGGGGCGTCCAGGACCTCCAGCACCGCCACGATCTCGGCGACCTCCGGGACGGTGAGCAGGCCGGTCAGGCCGACCACCTCGACCGGCAGACCGACGGCCTGCATCGCGGTGAGCAGCGGCGGGATGTCACCGCGGGCCCGGACGAGCACGGCGATCTCCCGGGCGGCGGTGCCGGCATCGACGACGGCCCGGACGCGGCCGGCGATCCAGGCCACCTCGGCGGCCCAGGTGGTGTGCAGGGCGACGACCGTCTGGCCGCGGTCGGCGACGTCGGCGCGTGGGCGCAGTTCGACGACCCGGTGCCGGGCGCGCAGGGGTTCGGCGATGGCGTTGGCGAGTTCGAGCAGCCGGCCGCCGCTGCGCTGGTTGACCGACAGTTCGTAGACGGTCGACGGGGTGCCGTCCGCCTGCGGGAAATGGGTGGGGAAATGGTCGAGGTTCGCCACCGATGCTCCGCGCCAGCCGTAGATGGCCTGGCAGGGGTCGCCGACGGCGGTGACGGGATGGCCGCCGCCGAACAGTCCGGTGAGCATCCGGCGCTGGGCGACGGAGGTGTCCTGGTACTCGTCGAGCAGGACCACCGCGGCCTTGGCCCGCTCGGCCTGCCCGGCCTGCGGCATCGACTCGGCGATGTGGGCCGCGTAGGTGACCTGATCGCCGAAGTCGAGCACGCCACGGTCGCGGCGCGCCGCGCGGTATTCGGCGACCAGCGCGGCGAGTTCGCGCCGTCCACGCGAGGTGTGGGCGAACCTGCGCAGCAGGTCCTGCACACCCTTGGTCCTCGGCCGCCGCTGGGCGGCGGCCAGGGCGGCGCTGACCTCGACGAGCAGCGCGGTGTCGAAGGCGGTGAGCGCCACCGGGTCGAGCAGATGCTCGCTCATCTCACCGTCGAGGGCGACGATCTCACCGACGACGGCGGCGAGCGAACGGGTCAACGCCCGCACCGAACCGTCGTGGGCGCGGGCCACCCGGGCGGCGAGCTGGTACCGCGCCGCGCCCGAGAGCAGCCGGACGTCCGGTTCCAGCCCCAGCCGCAGCGCGTTGTCGACGACGAGCCGCCCGGCGAACGCGTGGTAGGTCGCCACGGTCGGCTCGCCGTCCTGCTCATCCCCCGCGCCACCAGCGCCACCAGCGCTGTCCGGGCCGCCCGGGCCCGCGCTGGTCGCCCAGTCGCTGCCGTCGGCGGCGCCGGCGCGGCGCAGTGCCAGGCGCACCCGGGCGGCGAGTTCCGCGGCGGCCTTGGTGGTGAAGGTCAGGCCCAGCACCTGATCGGCGCGCACCTGCCCGGTCGCGACCAGCCAGACCACCCGGGCGGCCATCACCGAGGTCTTCCCGGAGCCGGCACCGGCGACGATCACTCCCGGTGCCAGCGGTGCGGTCGCGGCGGCGATCTGCTCGTCGGTGAACGGGACGTCCAGCAGGGTGCGCAGATCGTCCGGTTCGAGGCGCGGGCCGGTGCGCGTCCCGTCACGAAGATCGTCGGGCTCGGCGCCGAAGCCGGGCAGAAACGGCTGACGGGACGGCCGCCCGTCGGTACCCAGCACACTCATGAGATGACCTGCCGTCCCTCCGGACGGGCGGGGCAGCTCGCCTGGAACGTGCAGGTGGTGCAGTGGCCGCCGGGCGCGGGACGGAACGTCTCGGCGTCGATGGTGCGCACCGCGTCGGCGACGACCTCGTCCATCCAGGTCGGGCCGTCGGCGGGCAGCGGCGCCTGGGCCTGTACCTTCGGCGGCCCGGGCGGTTCCTGCTCGGGGTCCGCGGCCGCGGTGTCACCACCCGCGTCCAGCCGCAGGTGCACGAGCTCCGCCCCACCCGGCTCCACCACCGGCCGCGCCGCGACCGGGTCCAGCCCAGAGGCACCCGACGCGGCGGTGCGCTCCGATACGGCCGTGCGCTCCGATACGGCGGTGCGGACGGCGTCGTCGAGGGCGCCGGAACGGACCGCGAGCTGGTAGCTGCCGAGCTGGGGGTGGCTGGCGAGTTCGGCGGCGGTCACCGGGGTGCGGCCGGTCTTGAAGTCGATGACGTGCACCCGGCCGGCGTCGTCGAGTTCGAGCCGGTCGATGAAGCCGCGCAGCCACACCTGACGGCCGGCGACGGTGAGCTGGCAGGTGAAGCGGACCTCGGCATCGACGACCCGGCGGCCCCGTTCGGCCGCGTGCCAGGTGAGGAAGCGGGCGAGGGCCTCCCGGGCGGCGGTGCGTTCCTGCTCGCCGCGCCAGCGGGCCTCGTAGGCCAGATGCCGCCAGACGGTGTCGAGCCGGACGTCCAGGGCGGCGAGGTCCGCGGCGGTGCGGCCGGTGGTGACCTCCTCGGCGAGGGCGTGCACCACCCGGCCGAAGCCCTGCGCGGTCGAGGCGACGGTGACCGCGTGCGCCTCATGCTCGAGGAACCAGCGCAGGGAGCAGTCCCGCAGCCCGGCCAGCGACGACCCGGACAGGCGCACCGGCAGTTCCGGCGCGACCACCGGCACCTCGGACGTGGTGACCTCGAGCAGCCCCCACCAGGTGCGCGGATGGGCGGCGGGCGCCAGCGGACGGCCCTCGTCGTCACCGGCGGCGGCGAGCGCGGCCAGCCGGCGGCGCGCCGCGGTGCGCATCGCGGGACTCGCCCCGGGTTCGGTGGCCAGCCGGCGCAGGGTCGCGACCAGACCGACCAGTGTCAACGGCCGCGGCGGGCGGCCCGGCACGGCGACCACGGGCACGCCGATCTCCTCGAGGAACCGGCTGGGCCGGCTGCCGTCGTCATCGGGACTGTCGACCGCGGTGATCAGCAGGCGTCGCCGGGCCCGGGTGAGCGCCACGTAGAACAGCCGCCGCTCGTCCGCGAGCAGGTCCGCCCGGGTCAGCGGGGGGCGCAGGCCGCCTCGGGCCGGCGCGTCGAGCTCCTCGACGCCGAGCAGCGAACCGCGTTGCCGCAGGTCCGGCCAGGCACCGTCCTGCACACCGCAGACGGCGACCACATCCCATTCGAGGCCCTTGGAACGGTGCGCGGTGAGCAGCCGCACCCCGCGGCGGCGGACGTCCTCCCCGACCGGGGCGATGGATTCGGCGGCGAACTGCTGGCGGCCGAGTTCGCCGAGCAGGGACGCGACTCCCAGCCCCGGCCCGCGCCGGGCGGCCAGCCGGGCGACCGCGTCGAACAGGGCGACCACCGCGTCCAGATCACGGTCGGCGGTGCGACCCGCCGCCCCGCCCGCCGCCGACGCGGCGACCAGGCGCGGCTGCCAACCGCTGGCCGACCACAACGCCCACAGCGCCTCCTCGGGTGACCCGCCGGGTGCGCGCAGCACGCGGCGCCCGGCCACAAGCAGCGCGCCGACCCGGCGGGCGGGCGCGGCGACCTCGTCGGGCACGCGCACGAGCAGCCGGTCCGGATCGGCGACGGCCGCGCGGACCAGCTCGTCGGAGGCGCCCGGCGCGGTGGCCCCCGCGTCGCGGTCGAAGGCCCGCAGCGCCCGGCCAAGCTCACGCAGACCGGCCGGATCCGCCCCGCCCAGCGGGGATGTCAGCAGCGCGCGGGCCGCCTCGACGGTCAGCGCCCCACCCGGGTCGTCGGCGCAGCGCAACGCCAACAGCAGCAACGCCGCCGCGGACTCCTGCGCGACGGGAAGATCGTCTCCGTCGACGGTGACGGGGACGCCGGCGGCGACCAGGGCGCGGCGCAGCCGCCCGATCCGCTCGGCGGTGCGCACCAGCACGGCCATCCGCGCCCAGGGGGTGGCGCGTTCGAGATGTTCACGGCGCAGCATGTCGGCGACCGCCCCGGCCTCCGCGCTGGCCGACACGTAGGCACGCACCTCGACCTGGCCGGCGCCGAGATCGTCCCGTCCGGTGAGGTCGCGGTGGGCGCGCAACGCCTGTGCGGGCAGCCGGGTCGCCGGCAGACGGCGGGCGACGTGCCGGCTGGCCAGCAGCGGCGCCGGGGCCATCCGCCGGCACCGACGCAACGCGACGATCGGCGCGTCCAGGCCGCCCACCGAGCGGAACCGCCGGGGGAACTCCAGCAGCCCCGACACCTCGGCGCCCCGGAAGGCGTAGATCGACTGATCGGGATCACCGAACGCGATCAGGTTTCCTCCGCCGCCGGCCAGGGCGCGCAGCAGCCGTTCCTGCGCGGGGTCGGTGTCCTGGTACTCGTCGACGAAGACATGCTGGTAGCGGGCCCGCAGCTCCTCCCCCGCCGGCCCCTCGGCGACCAGCACGGCGCGGTGCACCAGATCGGCGTAGTCCAGCGCCCCCTCGAAGCCGAAGACATCGAGGTAGATCTCGTAGAACTCGGCCAGCGCCGACCACTCCGGCCGAGCGGTACGCCCGGCCAGCTGCGCCAGCTGCTCGGGCTCAAGACCCACCTCCCGTGCCCGGGCCAGCAGCGCCCGCACCTCCTCGGTGAACCCGCGGGTTCCCAGCGCCTGGGCCAGCGACTCCGGCCAGCGGGGATAACCGTCCTCCCGGGTGCCGTCGATGAGCTCGCGGAGCCGACTGTCCTGCTCCGGGCCGGACAGCAGCCGGAACCCGCCGTGCGGCGCCGGCCGGTCATGGGCCCGCAGCACCGCGAGGCACCAGGCGTGAAACGTCCACGCCCCCGGCCCCCGCCCGCCCCCACCAGCGGCGCCCAGGCGGGCGGTGATGCGTTCGCGCAGCTCGCCGGCGGCTCGCCGGCTGAACGTGAGCACCAGGATGGACTGGGGGTCGGCACCGGCGGCGATGCGGGCGGCGACGGCCTCGACCAGCGTCGCCGTCTTGCCCGTGCCCGGCCCGGCCAGCACGAGCAGGGGGCCGCCCGGATGCTCGACCACCTGGCGCTGTGACCCGTCCAGCTGCAACGGTGTGGCGACGGGCACCGGCGCGGCGACCAACCGGTGGCCGGTGCGCGGCGCGGCGGGGGCCGAGGCGGACAGCAGGCTCACCGGGACAGCACACCACGCGCCACCGACACACCGACCGGCAGGCATCCCCACCGGTCCGTCAATCCAGGATCATGGCCCCCTATGTCCGTCCGACAGGGTGGCGATGGCGCCCACCGGCGACCCGACCATCGCGCATCCGACCCCCGCTTTGGGGTCGCCCGACCGGGCCAGATCACACGCGCACGCGACCGGACGTGTCACTCTCGTCAGCCATGAGCCCATGCGCACCGACACACGACTGCGAGGGCAAGGTGGCGCTCGTCACGGGGGCGGCCTCCGGGATCGGCGCCGCCTGTGCCCGTCGGCTGGCCGCGGCCGGGGCCCGGGTCGTCCTCACCGATCTGCGCCCCGACCAGGTCAAAGAGGTGGCCGCGCAGATCGAACGGGACGGCGGCGAGGCCGTGGCCGTCGAGGCCGACGTCACCGATCCCGACGCGGTGGAACAGGCCGTGCAGACCGCCGTCGGCACCTTCGGACGCCTCGACCTCAGCGTGAACAACGCCGGTATCACCGCCGGACGCGAACCGGTCGGCACCACCCTGGCCGAGGACTGGCAGCGTGTCCTGGACGTCAACCTCTCCGGCGTCTTCTACTGCATGCGCGCCGAGATCACCGCGATGCTGCACGGCGGCACCGGCGGGTCCATCGTCAACATGGCCTCGGTGTTCGGCACTGTCGGCTTCGCGGGATCGGCCCCGTACGTCGCGGCCAAGCACGGCGTCGTCGGCCTCACCAAGACCGCCGCCCTCGAGTACGCCACCCGCGACATCCGGGTGAACGCGGTCGCCCCCGGTTTCGTCGACACCGCCCTCATCCACGTGAACGGCCGACCCCAGCGCGGCGCCGCGCTGCTCACCCCGATCAACCGCCTCGGCACCCCCGAGGAGGTCGCCGAGGTGGTCGCCTTCCTGCTGTCCGACCGGGCATCCCTGGTCACCGGCAGCGTCTACCTGGC
The DNA here is from genome assembly GCF_902806475.1 of Candidatus Frankia nodulisporulans. GTDB lineage: Bacteria > Actinomycetota > Actinomycetes > Frankiales > Frankiaceae > Frankia > Frankia umida. Next base: position 14,017 of record NZ_CADCWS010000051.1, on the reverse strand, counting down.
CGACGGCGGCCTCACCGCCCGCTAGGTCCGCGAACGAGGTCGGTCCGGACGAGGCGGGCCAGGTGGCCGGGGTGCCGTCCCAGCGGGCGGCGGCCAAGTGGACGCGTTCGCCGGACGGCGCCAGCGGTGTGGCATCGGCGATCAGGCGGCGCAGCGCCTCGGCCGGGTTCGACGGGTTCGGTTCACCGGTGGAGAGGATGACCCGGTGCCAGGGCAGGTCGTCCTCGGCGTAACGGCGAAGCACGGCGCCGACGGTCCGGCCCGTGCCGGCCCCGACGAACTCGGCGACGTCACCGTAGGTCATCACCTTGCCCGGCGGAATCCGGGCGATGGTGTCGAGCACCTCGCGGGCGTGCGGACTGGGCTCGGCGTCCCCGAGCCGAATCCGGGTACCGAGCCCCGCCGACACACTCGCCGGCGGGGAGGCGCGACTCCCCCGCGCCCGTCCCCCGCCGGTGACTGTCGACCTCCCCGGCTCCCTCACGACGCTCAGTAGACGGGAAGGGTCTTGTCCACCTGGGTGGCCCACGCGGTCACGCCGCCCTGGACGTGCACGGCCGAGGTGAAGCCGGCCCCCTTGAGGGTCGCCAACGCGTCGGCGGAGCGCACACCGGACTTGCAGTAGACGACGACCCGCCGGTCCTGCGGCAGTTCGGCGAGGTGGGCGGGCAGCTCGGCCTTGGGGATCAGCCGGGCGCCGGGGATGCGCACGATCTCCCATTCGGCGGGCTCACGGACGTCGATCAGCTCGATCGGCTCACCCGCGTCCAGCCAGGTCTTGAGCTCGGACGCGAGGATCGTCGACCCGGACGCGGCGAGCTGCGCCTCCTCGGACACCACACCGCAGAACGCCTCGTAGTCGATGAGCTCGGTGATCGACGGGTTCTTCCCGCACAGCGGGCACTCCGGGTCCTTACGGACCTTGATCGAGCGGTAGGTCATCTCCAGTGCGTCGTAGACCATCAGTCGCCCGACCAGCGGATCACCGATGCCGGTGAGCACCTTGATGGCCTCGGTGGTCTGGATCGACGCGATCGAGGCGCACAGCACCCCGAGCACGCCCCCCTCCGCGCAGGAGGGGACCATCCCCGGCGGCGGCGGCTCCGGGTAGAGGCAGCGGTAGCACGGACCGTGTTCGGCCCAGAAGACGCTGGCCTGCCCGTCGAACCGGTAGATCGAACCCCACACGTACGGCTTGCCCAGCAGCACGGCCGCGTCGTTGACCAGGTACCGGGTGGCGAAGTTGTCGGTGCCGTCGACGATCAGGTCGTACTGGCTAAAGATCTCCATCACATTGGAGGTGTCCAGCCGGGTCTCGTGCAGCACCACGTTGACCAGCGGGTTGATGTTGAGCACGGAGTCCCGTGCCGACTCCGCCTTGGACCGGCCGACGTCGGACTGCCCGTGGATGATCTGACGCTGCAGGTTCGACTCGTCGACGGTGTCGAACTCGACGATGCCGAGCGTGCCGACGCCGGCCGCGGCCAGGTACATCAGCGTCGGCGAGCCAAGCCCACCAGCGCCCACGGCCAGGACCTTGGCATTCTTCAGCCGCTTCTGGCCATCCATGGCGACATCCGGAATGATCAGATGCCTGGAGTACCGGCGGACCTCGTCGACGGTCAGGCCCTCGGCAGGCTCGACCAGAGGCGGAAGGGACACGCTAGCTCCTTGCGTTCGCAGTCGTTCTCGACGATGCCACGTTCTTCGACGATTCCACAGGGGCACGCGACCTGGTCACGAATCCGCCGACCGCCACGACCCGTGTGGACGGATTCCGGTTCGAGGCTGGTCGCGGGGTGTGACGCCAGCGGGGTGTGACGGTCGTGGGTGTGACGGTCGTGGGCGGAACCGGTGCGACCTGGTGGGTGTTCCCGGCGGGCGCGCGGGTAGACCCTCGGTGACCCACCGCAACAACGCATCGACGATGAGGAGCTGAGGGCCGTGTCCTTCACCGACAAGATCCGTAACAAGGTGGACGAGCTTCGCGGACGGGGCAAGCAGGCCACCGGACGAGCCGCCGGTGACCGCCGCACCGAGAGCGAAGGCCGCGGCGAACGCGCCTCCGCCGACCTACGCCAGGCCGGCGAGAAGGCCAAGGACGCCTTCCGCCACTGAGGTCACACCGAGCCACCATCGGCGATCATGTGGAGCTGTGGGCGGTCCGTGCGGTGCGCGGCGCGTCGTCGGCCGCAGCGGCCTTCGGCGCGGCCGACTTGCCGGGTGTGGTCCTGACAGTCGACTTCCGAGGGGACCGCGCGGGAGGTACCTGAGGTCGCACGGGACGACCCCGCCCCGGCGCTGGAGCGTCGAGACCGCTCCGGCTTGCCTGGTTCCACCGGGGATGACGCGACCACCGGGGACGATTCGGCTACCGGAGACGGCTCGCTTCCAGGAGACGACTCGGCCATAGGGGACGGCTCGGGCTCGGATGACGACGCGGGCGGGGCGGGGGTGTCGGCGTCGGGCTGGTCGCCGCCGCGGGCGGCGGCGATGCTGGCGCGCAGGGCTGCCATCAGGTCGCCGGTGGGCTCGCTGGGCTCGATCTCGGGTGGCGCGACGATCTCACGGCCGGCGGCCTTGGCCTCGATGACGGACCGCAGGGCCTCGCGGTAGTGGTCGGTGAAGCGGGTGGGATCGAAGTCGGCGGCGAGGGTGTCGATGAGCGAGCCGGCCATGGCGAGCTCCTGCGGACGTACGGCGACCTCGTCCGACAGGATCGGGAAGTCCGGTTCGCGGACCTCGTCCGGCCAGAGCATCGTCGCCAGGACGAAGACTCCGTCGCGTACCCGGAGCGTCGCGAGCTGCTCACGCTGACGCAGAGCTATCTTGACCAGCGCGACCCGGCCGGATCTGGCCAGGGCGTCGCGCAGCAGCACGTAGGGTTTCGCGCCGGTCCGGTCCGGCTCGACGTAGTAGCTCCTGGCGAAGTAGATCGGGTCGACCTGCTCCAGCGGCACGAACTCCAGCACGTCGATGGCCTTGGAGGTGGACAGCGGCAGGTTGGCGAAGTCGTCGTCGGTGAGTACGACGGTCTGACCGTCCGGCAGCTCGAAGCCCTTGGCCACGTTGGCGTAGGAGACCTCGTCGCCGTCGGCCTCGGCGACCCGGCGGTAGCGGATGCGGGAGCCATCCGATCGGCGGACCTGGTGGAACGCGATGTCCCGCTCCTGTGTGGCGGAGTACAGCCGCACGGGGATCGACACCAGACCGAAGGAGATGACACCCTTCCAGATCGAACGCATGTTCGCCCCTCACGTCGACTACCCACCATGGTGACCCACGGGACGCCCACGCGTAAGCCAGATCGAACAAACGTCCACAGTTATCAGGTGGCGGCATGGCACGTCCGGGGGATGCCCGTCCTGGGGCGATCTCTGGGAGTCCGTGATGACGACTGCGGGATCTGACCTTCACCGCGGACGACGTGCCGCGACGCGTCGACGACCTCGGCGATCTGTTCGCCCCGCCGCTCGGTGACGCCTCATGACCCCCGCACACCCGGATGCGTGGATCCCGCGTGAGAGGCACGCACACCGGGCACATCGCGGTCCGGGCCCGATGTGGGTCCAGGACCGCCCGGCGTCGGCACCCCACCCCGCGGATGCCGCATCGACGAGCTCAGGAGGACGTCCCATGGGAGCATCCACCGAACTACCCGGCTCCGGCCGCACCCTGGCAAGCCTCCCCCCCGAGAGCGTCCCCGCCGGCCACCTGCCGCTGGAGACACCCGACGCCGACGCCGTCGAGCAGGCTCGGGAGGTCCGTCCGCGCGAAGCGGGCTCGACGGTGCTCGCCAGCGAGGTCGGCGCTGCCGGCGAGGTCGACGAGTTCGACCGGGTCGAGCAGAGCGTCGTCGTCGAGACCGACGAGGACGACTACCGCTGACGACCCCGAACGACCCCGAACGACCCCGAACGACCCCGAACGCGGACGGCTCTGAGCACGGTGGGCGGTGGTGTCCGCGCGGGTGGTCAGCCCGTTCGGGCCCCCGCCGACGGGTAGGTCGTCAAGGTGGGTAATCCGGCCGAGCCGTACCGGGCCGGCCCGCTGTGCGAAAGTGAGCCGGCGACTCGTCGTCGGCCGCAGCCGACCTGGACCCGAAGGAGTGCCGGTGACCGCCGAGCCAGCCTCGCCCGGCACCCGTACGGGCCGAACTCCCCGGCTGCCCCGGACCGCCCGCCGCTTCCAACTGCTCGGCGCCGCCCGCGAGGTCTTCGTCGCCCAGGGTTACCACGCGGCGGCGATGGACGAGATCGCCGAGCGGGCCGGGGTCAGCAAACCCGTGCTCTACCAGCACTTCCCGGGCAAGCTCGAGCTCTACCTGGCACTACTCGACGAGCACACGACCCAGCTGGTCAACGCGGTCGAGGAGGCGCTGGGCTCCACCACCGACAACCACGTGCGCATCGCCCGTTCGGTGCGGGCGTACTTCGACTTCGTCAATGACTCGTCCGGGGCACACCAGCTCGTGCTGGAATCCGATCTGCGCAGCGAGCCGGCGGTGCGTCAGCGCATCGAGACGGCGTTCGCCCGGTGCGTCCACTCGATCGCGGCGACCATCGTCGCGGACACCGGGCTCGATCCCGCCGAGGCTGACCTGCTCGCCGTCGGCCTGATCGGGATGGCGGAGACGGCGTCGCGCTGGTGGCTCGTGCGCGGTGGGACCGTCCCCAAGGAGCGGGCCATCGAGGCGATGGTCGAACTCGCCTGGCGTGGCATCGGCGGCTACCCCCGTCAGGAACAGCCCTAGCACCCCGCCCGGCATGTGCCGGGAGCGAACACGCCGGACCCACGCCGGTAGAGAAGTCCCGGAAGCCATAGTGTGGGCCGTGATCCAACCTCGGTGGCGGATGTCCGCCACCGCGCGGGTCCCGCGCGGCTCCGCGCAGGTCCCACGAAGGTCCGACGAAGGCGGAGGTCATCGGTGGAGGTCAAGATCGGCGTACGGCAGGTCGGCCGGGAGCTGGTGGTGGAAAGCGAGCTGACCGCGGAGGCCGTGGCCGCGCAGGTCAGCGAGGCGGTCAAGGCTGGCAGTGGTGTGCTGACCCTCTCCGACGACAAGGGGCGCCAAGTGCTGGTCCCGATCGACGCGCTGGCATACGTGGAGATCGCGGCCACCTCGCCCCGTCGGGTCGGCTTCGGCGGCTGAGGGCTCGGCGGCGAGCGGCTCGACGTCCGGCGGCGCAGGCCGTCCGGGCCACGAGCAGGGGGCGGTGGGCGAACGGAGAAATCGTCGGCCACCGCCCCTCGTCATGTCGTCAGGCGGAGAGGCTCATGTCGTTCAGGCCGAGAGGCCAAGCGCCGACATGCGGCGGCTGTGAGCCGACATGATGCGGTTGAAGATGGCCGCCAGCGCGTCCAGATCGCCCACGCCGACCAGCAGGCCGGTGAGGGCGTCGCGGTCCACCCCGACCCGCTGTGCCTGGGTGAGGGCCTCGCCGACGAGCCGGCGTGCCCACAGCGCCAACCGACCGGCCACCGTCGGGTTCACCTCGATCGCGGCACGGACCCGTTCGACGGCGAAGGCGGCGTGCCCGGTGTCGGCCAGGACCCGCAGCACGATCTCGCGGGACGACCCGGGCAGGCGGGTCGCGATCTCCCGGTAGAAGTCGGCCGCGATGTTGTCGCCCACGTACGCCTTGACCAGGCTCTCCAACCAGTCGGCCGGCGCGGTCGAGTTGTGGAAGTCGGTCAACGGGCCGATGAACGGGGCCATCGCGTCCTCGGGACCCACACCGAGCCGGTCGAGTTCGTCACAGATGGCCCGAAAGTGGGAGAACTCAGCCGCCGCCATCGTGGCCAGGGCCATCTTGTCGCCGAGGGTCGGCGACATTCGGGCATCGGTCGCCATCCGCTCGAAAGCGGTCAGTTCGCCATATGCGAGCAGGCCCAGCAGATCGACAGTCGCCTGGTCGGGCTGGTCCGCGGTACCCGAAGCCGACGCGTCGGCCGGCGGGAACGATGTCTGCATCACGCTCGGATTCTGGCACCCCTGAGGTCGTCAACGGCAATCGTCGGCGAAGGAACTCCCGCTCGGGCCAGGAAGCGGCTATGCTAGAGACAGCTAGAGGCCGTTATGTGCCTCAGTAGTCGCGTAGTAGGCGTCGCCTCGTCACCTGTGCACCCAGAGCTGCCGTCCATGGCACCGGGCACACGGACTTCGGGCCGCGGGCGCCTCGCGGCTCAACGCGAGCGGGTTCAGCGCGAGCGGGTTCAGCGCAGACACCGCTCAGAGAAGACCAGGAGCGTCCCGCTGTCCGTCACAGCAGAAGTACCTTCAGATGATCTATCTACATCCCCTTCGTCTACCGAGATCGCCGCGGTAGTTTCTCCCGCCGTGGTCCGCCCGACCTTCGCCGACCTGGGCGTTCGCACCGAGACGGTCGCGGCGCTGACCAAGGCCGGCATCGTGCACGCCTTCCCGATCCAGGAGCTGACGCTCCCGATCGCGCTCGGCGGCAACGACATCATCGGTCAGGCCCGCACCGGCACCGGCAAGACCCTCGCGTTCGGTATCCCCCTCGTGCAGACGGCGCTGGCTCCCAACGAGGGTGCCGACGGCCGGCCGCAGGCCCTGGTCGTCGTCCCCACCCGTGAGCTGTGCGTCCAGGTCACCGAGGATGTCACCCGGGCGGGTGCGGGCCGTGGCCTGCGCGTGCTGGCCGTCTACGGTGGCCGCGCCTACGAACCGCAGCTCACCGCGCTGCGCGCCGGAGTCGACATCGTCGTCGGCACCCCCGGTCGCCTGCTCGACCTGGCCCGCCAGCGGGTCCTCGACCTCGCCGCCGTGCGGGCACTCGTGCTCGACGAGGCCGACGAGATGCTCGACCTCGGCTTCCTGCCCGACGTCGAGCGCATCATGGCCCAGCTGCCCACCAGCCGCCAGACCATGCTGTTCTCGGCCACCATGCCCGGCCCGGTGATCTCGCTGGCTCGTCGGTTCATGGCTCGTCCCGTGCACGTGCGCGCCGAGCAGCCCGACGAGGCCCGCACCGTGCCCAGCACACACCAGCACGTCTTCCGCGCCCACGCGCTGGACAAGATGGAAGTGCTGGCGCGTGTCCTCCAGGCCGGTGGCCGGGGCCTCGCGATGGTGTTCGTCCGCACCCGGCGCACCGCCGACAAGGTCGCGGAGGAACTCGACAAGCGTGGCTTCGCCGCCGCCGCCGTCCACGGCGACCTCGGCCAGGGCCAGCGTGAGCAGGCCCTGCGTGCCTTCCGGGCCGGCAAGGTCGACGTGCTCGTCGCCACCGATGTCGCCGCTCGCGGTATCGACATCAGCGGTGTCACCCACGTCGTGAACTACCAGTGCCCCGAGGACGAGAACGTCTACCTGCACCGCATCGGCCGCACCGGCCGGGCCGGGGAGAGCGGCGTCGCCGTCACCTTCGTCGACTGGGACGATCTGCCCCGCTGGACGTTGGTCAACAAGGCTCTCGGTCTGCCCTTCGAGGGCCCGGTCGAGACCTACTCGACCTCCCCGCACCTGTTCGAGGCGCTCGGCATCCCCACCGGGGTCACCGGCAACCTCCCGCACGCCGCGCGCACCCGCGCCGGGCTGGACGCGGAGGACATCGAGGACCTCGGTGAGGCGTCCTCGCGGCGCGGTGGCGGTCGACGCGGTTCGTCCTCCTCGCGCACCGGGCGCTCCACCGCACCAGCCGCGGCCGAGGAGCGTCCGGCGGCCACCCGTGCCCGCACCCGTCGGCGCACCCGCGGTGGCGGCGCGGCGGCGGCCACCGGTCTGGCCATCGCCGGCGATGGCGACGCCGGCCTCGACGACCCGCGCATCGAGGTCACAGGCCCATCGGTCACCGGCGAACTGCTGGTCGAGAGCGCCGCACCGATGGTGACCACCCGCGTCTCCGCGGGCATCGTCGGCACCGATGACGCGCTCGACACCGACGGCGCGCAGGTGGTGTCGGCACTGGCCGGCGAGTCCGGTTCGGCCGACGAGTCGACCCGTCGTCGGCGCCGTCGTCGCGGCACCCGCAGCAGATCCGCCGGTGGCGCCCTGCTCGGCGACCTCACCGAGGTCGCCGACACCGCCGACGACAGCACCCCGCGCGCCGAGTCCGCCTGACCCGGGACCGTCCCGCCGCTGATTCTGTGGAGCTCCCACCCGGAGCTCCCGGAGCAGCACCCGTCAGCCAGCACCGCAGCCGGACACCCGCCTCGTCGCGAGCGGCCATGCCCCACGTCGCTCCCGCCGTCTGAGCCCACTCGCTTTCCGTGGGCCAACGCGGGTAACCGGTTGCCGCACGGCGCTCACCCCACAGCTCAGCCCACAGCGCGAAGATGCAGGCCCAGGCGGACCCAGCTCACCCGGTGGCAGTTCGGGCAGCGCACCAGCGAGAAGTGCCGCGCCCGCATCACCGGCAGATGCACGCTCGGTGTCAGCACCCGCAGCGACTGCCAGGTTCCGAGCAGCCTGGTCCCGCCGCACCGGGAGCACTCGAGCCGCAGACCCGCGGACGGCGCCGGCGACGGCCGCGCCCCGCTGTACAGAACCCGCTTGCCATGCGCGTCCCGTCCCACCGACGGACCGGATGGCACCGCCGGCGGCCGCGCCGAGGTCTCCCCCGGCGCCGACCCCGTAGCACCGGCCGACGCCGTCGAGCCCGCCGCACCCGCCGGACCCGCCTCGAGTACGGCTGGCCCCGGCGCCCGGTACTCGCGGTGGCGCAGCCGATCGAACCCCGCAGCGGCCCCTGGCCGCACCACCGCATCGTCGCGGATCGGCGCGGGCGCAGGCGCCGGCCGAGGCGTCCGCCGGCGGGTGGGGGCCGGCTTGTCGCGAGCAGCGCCCATCAGCGGCGTCCCTGCGCGGTGATCGGCACGGCCACCGCTACCGTCGGCTTCATCGCGGCCGGTGTCCCGGCGGCTGACGCCCCAGCGGGCGGTGTCGTCGTGCCCGGGGTGACCGTGGGCGGGATGAGCGCGGTGCGTTCCCTCGTCCGGCCGGCGGGCGGTGGTGATCGACGAGCGGGAATCTCGTCTGCCGCGGCCAGCCCGGCGATCGCGCGGGCATGTCGGCGGTAGGCGTCGGCGCCCTTGGACCGGCCGGCGGTCGCCAGGATCGATCGTCCCGTTCCCGGGGCCTCGGCGAAGCGCACCGACCGGGAGATCGGCGGCGACAGCACATCCACGTGGTAGCGCGCGACCACATCCGCGAGGACGGCCCGGCTGTGCGCGGTACGCGCGTCGAACAGGGTCGGCAGGACTCCGCGCACCCGCAGCCCCGCGTTCGTCAGCCGCCGCACGTCCTGAACCGTGTCCAGCAGCTGCCCCACGCCGCGATGCGACAGCGTCTCGCACTGCAACGGCACGATGACCTCGTCCGCGGCGGTCAGCCCGTTGATCGTCAGCACGCCCAGGGACGGCGGACAGTCGATCAGGATGACGTCGTAGTCGTCGAGCAGGTCCGCGAGGGCGAGCCGCAGCGCGTGCTCACGCCCCGTGCGCGAGAGCAGCACCGCCTCGCTGCCCGCGAGCTCGATGGTCGCCGGCAACAGGTCGGTCCCGTCCGCGGTGGTGGACACGACGATGCCCGCGGACAACCGGCCCAGCAGCACATCGTGCACCGACAGCTCGATCGTGTCGGGATCAAGGCCGAGTGAGAACGTCAGACAGGCCTGCGGATCAAGATCGACCAGCAGGACGCGGCGGCCCAGCTCGGTCAGTGCGGCACCAAGGCTGGCCACCGAAGTGGTCTTGGCTACGCCGCCTTTCTGGTTTGCCACCGCGAGTACATGGGCCACGCCGATCAGTGTGTACGGGTAATCGGGTGGTCACAACATCTAGCCGCTGTGAGTTCTCGCCGGACGCCCCACCCACCACCCGCGCCACCGGCGGCGACACCCCCGGCACGCCCCCGCGCGCTCTCGCCGCGACCGGCCCGCCCCACCGGCAAATGCCACAGATCTCCGCCACCAAGGTGGCAGCCCGCGGCGCCCGGCACCTCCTCGCCGCCGGGTGGGGCGGGGGGTCCCGCATGTGGCGGCCGACTCGGTCGGGCCGGACGCCATTAGAGTGCGCGGACGTGACAGGACTTCCGCGGATTGCCGTCCTTGGCCTCGACGCCGCCACCGCCGCCGCCGCCGTGGCGCTCGTCGACGGCGGTCTGGAGATCGCCGTCTTCGCACCCGAACCGATCTCGCCGGACGATGTCGCCGCCCTGGCCGCCTACGGCTGCGCCGACCGACTCGTGGCGCTCGTTCCCGCGACCCTGCGGCTGTCCGCCGCGACGCCCACCGCGCCACCCTTCGAGATCCACGGCACACCCGCGGATCATGAGCCGTCCGTGCCCGCCGAGGTGACGCGGCCGGACGCCGGGGCTCCGCTGGGAACCTTCGACGCGGTCGTGTTGAACGATCACACCGAGCATCTCCTGCCCACCGCACCGGCCGGACCGGCCGCGCCCTCGGGGGCCTCTTCTCAGCCGGGGGTGGTCCAGCGCTTCGGTGACGTGTTCGACCCCCGGGCGGCCTGGGTGTTCCACATCGGCGGACCGGTGGAACTCGGCGCCGCGCGGGGTCGCTGGATCGGCGAATACCTACGCGGGCGCTATGCCCTGCCCGCCAACCTCCCCGCGGGCCCAGACGCGGACCCAGGCCACGGCCACGGCCTGGGAGCAGGCTCAGGCGCGGGAGCGGGAGCGAGGTCGGGGGTTGGCACGCGCCCGGGAGCCGGGGGGCTACCGGGGATGGCGGCCACCGCGGTGCGGGGACGTCCGTGGCGCCGCGGTGCCCGTTCGACCCTGGCCGACCTCGACCGGGAGCTGCAGGCCGGTCACGCCCGCGCCGCCACCGCCGGCTACCCGCTGCCCACACCGTCCGCCTGGCTCACACCCAGCCAGTAGGCAGCCGGTCGGCGGATCAGCCGATCAGTTGGGCCAGTCCGGTCAGGCGGTCGGCGGCGGCCCGCAGGGTCTCGTGGCGCTTGGGATAGCCGAAGCGGATGATGTGCCGGCCGTCCGCGGGGTTGGCGAAGAACGACGAGCCGGGCACCGCGGCGACACCGATCTCAGTGATCATTCGGCGGGTGAGGGCGACGTCGTCACCGGCGGGGTCGAGGGCGTGGGTGTCGCACATCACGTAGTAGGCGCCGTCCGGTGGACGGAAGGTGAAGCCGGTCGCGGTCAGCGACGCGCACAGCAGGTCCCGGCGGGCGCGGTACTGCTCGGCGAGGCCGGTGTAGTACTCGGCGGGTAGCCGCATGGCCGCGACCCCGCCGGCCTGTAGCGGCGCGGCGGCGCCGACGGTGAGGAAGTCGTGCACCTTGCGGATCGCCGAGGTGTAGGCGGGCGGGGCGATCGTCCAGCCGACCCGCCAGCCGGTGACGGCGTACGTCTTGGACAGCGCGTTGATCGTGACGGTGCGGTCCTCGAGGCCCGGGATGGTCGCCGGGGGGATGTGGCCGCCGGGGCCGAGGTACTGGATGTGTTCGTAGATCTCGTCGGTGAACACGAGGGTGTCGTGACGCTGGCAGAGTTCGGCGACGAGTTCGAGCTCCTCGCGGCGCAGCACCTTGCCGGTCGGGTTGTGCGGGGTGTTGAGGATGATCGCGCGGGTCCGGTCGCTGAACGCGGCGCGTAGTTCGGCCGGGTCGATGGACCAGTCCGGGGCGTGCAGGCGGACGAGCTTCGGGACCGCGCCGGAGAGAATCGTGTCCGGACCGTAGTTCTCGTAGTACGGGTCGAACATGATGACCTCGTCGCCGGGGTCGACCAACGCCAGCATCGTGGCGATCATCGCCTCGGTGGAGCCGCAGGTCACACAGATCTCCCGCTCCGGGTCGACCGTCCAGCCCGGATAGGTGCGGGCGACCTTCGCCGCGATCTCGGCACGGAACTCCGCCGCTCCCCAGGTGATCGCGTACTGGTTGACGTCCGCGTCGATGGCGGCCTTGGCCGCGTCCTTGAGCTCCTGCGGGCAGGAGAAGTCGGGGAATCCCTGCGCCAGGTTCACCGCGCCGTGCACAAGCGCGAGCCGGGTCATCTCCCGGATGACGGATTCGGTGAAGGTCATCGCCTTCGCGGAGATCCGCGGCTGGTTCGCGGGCGCCCGCGGCGACGCGGATGCGGTGGTCTGCTCGGCCATCGGCCCATCGTGGCATCCCATCCGCCCACCGGACGCCCCGTACCCCACCGAGTGTTCCGCGGAACCGCCACATCACCCGCCGTCCCAGCCTGCCCCGCCCCCAGGTGTTCCGCGGAACCGTTTCCGCGCGCTGCGCCGGCCCGCTCAGACGTCCGTGGCCTCCCGCCCACCGCTGGCGGCCAGATCGCCGGCGCTGGCACCGGCACCGGCCGCGCTCCCGGGATCCACCTCGCCGAGGGCATCCCAGGACTGACGGTCGGGGGCGGCCGCCTGACCCTCCGGGCATCGCGCACGGAAGTCACACCAGGAGCACAGCCCGCTGGTCCGCGGCGGGAAGGCACGCTCGGCATCGCCGCCGGACCGCAGCGCCTCGGTGGCCGCGACCGCGTCGGCGGCCACCGACTCGGCCCGGTGCACATGCCGGGTGATCGACTCCTCGGTGTGCTCCGCGACGGCGACCCGGCCGCTCGGCACATGGTGCAGCTCCACCCGCCGGCACGGGCGGCGCAGCATCCGCCCGGCGGCCATGGCGTAGAGCGCGAGCGCCGGGGAGCTGCGCGCGTCGGCCTCCGTGGACGGCCGGCGGCCCGTCTTGTAGTCGACGATGACGAGCTCGCCATTCCGATCATCAAGCCGGTCGACCCGGCCGGAGAACGCCAGCCCCTCGGTGCGGGCGGCCACCGAACGCTCGACTCCCCGCGGCTCGGCCGCCGGGTCTAGCCCCGTGACGTAGCCGGCGGCCATCTCCGCGGCCCGCTCCCGCCACGCCACCGACTGCTCGCCGTCGCGGAACCCGTCAGCGACCCACAGCAACCGGACGAGCTGCGCCGCCCGCACCGGCGTGCGCTGCTCGAACGGCTCCTCCCACCACCGGCGCAGCGCGTTGTGCAGGCTCACCCCGAACGACGTGTGCGCCCAGGCCGGCCCCCGCGGCGGCCGGGGCCTGTCCAGGTAGATCATCCGGTACCGGCGAGGGCAGTCCTCGAACGCGGCCAGCCGCGACGGCGTGCAGGCGAACAGCCTGCGGGGCATGCCGGCGAGCTCCATCTGTGCCATCGCAGGATCATCCCACCGCCCTCCGACAGTTCGATCCGCCTCCGCGGCGGCGAGCCGCGCAGAAGCCCACAGCCACGGCGGTGGCGATGGCCGGTGGCGGACCGGAAAGCCTCGACCGCGGCCGCCCCTATCGGGCGCATACGTCCGTCTCCTGCGATCGATCCCGTTCGGACCCGCCGAACAGCTCAGCATGTTCGCGGCGAACAAATGCCCGCCTGCACGGGCGTTCTCGCAGGTCAGGCACCTTTCCAGGGCCGAGAGACACTTTCGCGGCAAGGGGAGTGACGCAACCTCCGCGCTCCAGGCATCGTAGGGATACGTCAGCTCGGAGCCACCCAGGCCCGAAGGATCTTCGGTGCTGTGGGAGCGACCGGTCGCTGGTGCCGGTCACCCTCGGGATCGAGAAGAAGTCCGTTGCTCACACCCGTGGAAAGCACTCCCCCTGACTGGACGTATGCCGATCCACCACGTACTGCCGGCATGCCGCAGGCTCACCTCTCGACATGTCGGGACGTGGCGGACCCGGCACCGGTGCAATGATCAGTTCGCTCTCCGTGTCGCTGGTTGACTCCCGGTTGGCCAGCCGGTGCCAGAAAGGATGTGGCGCGTCGTCATGAACATGCCCAGTCGGCGGGCAGAGCAGGACGAACTACGAACGCGGATGCGCGCGGTCGGGATGTCCCACGACGAGATCGCGATCGAGTTCGCCCGACGCTACAAACTGCGTCCGCGAGCAGCCCACCGCGTCGCGCACGGCTGGACCCAGCATCAGGCCGCCAGGCAGATCAACGCCCTCGCTGCCCGCACCGGTATCGACCCCCGCGGCACGGCTCTCATGACCACTCCTCGGCTCAGTG
>NZ_CADCWS010000050.1 GCF_902806475.1 Candidatus Frankia nodulisporulans | reverse complement strand
CACCGTCGCGATCAGCTGCGGAAGGACCTGGTAGAGGTGCCGTCCCACCATGATCTTGCGGTAGGCGACGTGGTAGACGCCCTGGGCCGGCGGCTCCCGCAGGGGCCCGGCGAGCGTCGAGAACGACGCGTAGTCATACGCCACGGTGCTGACTCCCTTCCCCTGGACCCCCGGCGGGGTTCACGGGTGGTCGCCGCCGACCGAGCGCCAGGCTGCTCGCCGCGGCGCCGGCCATCACGACTCCGCACGTCACCGCGACCCACAGCCACACTGCCGGACCACTGTGGGTGACCGGTTCGTCGGTCTGGAAGGTGCCGATCCGTAGCCGGCCGATCGTGTGCTCCAGCGGTGTCGCCGCGTCCAACCGACCCAGGGCCAGCGCGACGATCGCCAGCCCGCAGGCCAGCACCGCGATGGTCAGCCCGCGCCGGCCGGTCCAGCCCGCCAGCAGGCTGAGCACGATCGCGAGCACGGCGGCGGCCCCGACCAGCGCCCCGGTGGGCGCCAGATCCCAGCCGGACCGGGTCGCCACCAACAGATGCGCGCCCCGGTCGGACAGGGTGGCGCGCGCCCAGGTCCGCGGCACGGCGAACAGCGCCACCAGACCAGCGGCAACACACAGCGTGAGAAGGCGATCACCCCAGGCGGTGTCCGCTCTCACGGTGCTCCTACGACGACCAACGCCGCTCGGGGCCGCCCCGGCGCCGCGGTCGGCCAGAACGTCTCGAGCGTCCAGGGCCTCGCCGTCGCGGTGGCCGTCCGCGGAGTTCAGAGCGTCCAAGGCCGACCGATCGCCGTTGCCCGGCTCCTCGTGGACCACGAAACCCCTCCCGGCGGTACGGCCATGCGGGTACGACCACCAGGCCGATCCACATTGCCGCGCCGCGATACCGCGTCACCCCTGACGCGACAGAACCGATATCCGTCCGTGGGCCTGCGCCGGACAGCAACGTGCTGACAGACGCACAACGAGGCGATAATGTTGCGCCGAGCCCACAGAACTGCCGTTACGTCAGCGTTCTTCAGGAACACTGCGTGTACAGATTATGCGTGGCCACCGATTAGCCCTCGGCCGGGTGGGTCGCATCGCATGATCCTGACAGCGACGTGAGGGTTGACCGTGGCGATCAGCCGCGGACGAGAAGAACGATCGCGACGACCACGCCAAGCGTGATGACCGCGGCACGCAACAGCGCCGGATGCATCCGGCGTGCGATTCGGGCGCCGATCAGACCGCCGGCCAGCGAGGCGACCACGAGAATCCCGGCGTAACCCCAGGCCACCTTGGCTGTGATGAGGAACACGACCACCCCGACGGCGTTCACACCGAATGCGAGCAGGGTTTTGAGGCCGTTGGTGCGCTGGAGATCGTCGGTCAGCAGGATGCCCAGCACACCGAGCAACAGGACGCCGAGCCCGGCCCCGAAGTACGACCCGTACACCCCGGCGATCAGCACCCCGAAACGGGTCGGCCAGGTGACCGTCCGCGCCGCCGGCGGCCGCGCACCGGCCGCGGGGACAGCCGGGGTGGTGACCGGGGTGGTCACTGGGGTGACCGTGTGGGCGCGGCGGCGGGCCACCACGGCGGCCAGTCGGGTCTGCGCGGCCAGCAACAGGCAGGAGGCCAGCACCAGGTAGGGCACCACGGCGCGGAAACTCGAGGACGGGGTGGCCAACAGGATCACCGCCCCGATGAGGCCGCCGAGCAGCGCGGGCGGCCCGAGGGCCCGCAGCCGGTCGACCTGATCGGCGAGTTCGCGCCGATAGCCCACAGCCCCGCCGGCGTAGCCGGTGACCAGACCGACCGAGCAGGTGATGTTCGCGGTCAGCGCCGGCAGCCCGGTGGCCAGCAGCGCCGGGAAGGCGATGAGGGTGCCGCCACCGGCGATGGCGTTGACGGCACCCGCGAGCAGCCCCGCTCCCGCGGCGAGCAGGGCATCACCTGGTCCCATCCGATCCGCCTCCCGGCCGCCTCGTCCACCCGCCGCCCACGGGCAGGCACGGGCCGAGCATCCAACTCGGGCGGACGACCATGGAAGCGGATGTGACGTGGTCGGCGCGGGCCCCGACCCGGCGGACCCGCTTGTCAGGCGCCCTCGACGCCGGTTCGGTTACAGGTCGAACTCCTCCGGGTTGATCCCGACAGCGAAGCAGGCCTCCCGCACCACGGCCTGCTCGGTCTTGTCGAACGTGCCGTCGGCGCCGCCGATGACGATGCCGATCTGGATGACCGCCCGGGCCTCGGCCGGCTTCTTCTTGGTCCTGCCGATGTCCTGCAGCACCGACACCTTGCCGAACTCGAAGTCGGCCTGCAGCTTGGCGACGTAGTCGTTGAAGCGGCGCTGCAGGTCGTCCGCGGGGAAGTTGTTCAGGACGTCGTTGGAGATGATCAGGGAGGCGACGCGCTGGCGTTCGGCCGGATCGATCGTGCCGTCAGCGGCGGCGACCAGCGCGCAGATCGCCATGCTGGCGTCGCGGAAGGCGCCGCTTTTCAGGTCGTTCTTCTTCGCGTTCAGCTGGCCCTGCATTGACTGGGCCGACTGGCGAAGCTGGTTCCAGATGGGCACCTCGGCTCCCTTGCACGAGTGTCTCCGGACGGCGGGCGTCCGGAGGGCTGGAGTCGTCGGCACGACGCCGACGACAGGCGGCTTCAGCAGGGTGAACGCACAGTGCCCCGGTCACGATCCCCGTGAGCCCCCGAACCGCCGTGCGCGGACCGCCCACGTTCGGGTCCCCGTCACCGACCGGGGGGAGAGCCGGCGGCGGTCGGCACGCCGTTGAGTGTGTCGACGGCGGCCTGGGCCGATCCGATCGTCGAGAAGTCGACGGCGATGTAGGTCGGCGTCCGGCCCTGTTCGGTGCGACAGCGCTGGGCCCGCCGGGTCAGCGCCGGTGCGGCGTTGGCGGTCAGCGCGGCGTGCCGGCTCGGCGCCGCGGCGGTGATCCAGTTGTTCATCAGGAGCAGGTCCGCGCCGGCGCTGCCACGGTTACGCGGGCAGTCGGCCAGGTCAGCGGGCTTCTTCGCGTCGAACGGCGTGTCGGTGGCATAGCGGTAGAAGCCACGCAGGAACGTGCCGGGCAGGTCCTGCTGTTCGGTGAACACCACCAGGCGACGACCCGAGTCGACCATCGCGCCCAGCGTGGGCCAGCGACCATGGGGATCCTCCGGCGGCGTCGCGACCATCGCGGCGAGGCCCGCCGAGGCCACCGCACCGGCGATCTCGCTGGCCGGCACCTCGTTGTCCTGGATGATCAGCGTGACCACCTCGGTGGGGTTGCGGTTCATCCAGTCGCGGAGCTGACCGAGTGTGGCGGTGAGGTCCAACGCGCCGAGCTGGCACACGTCGTGGCACAGCCACACGCCGGGACGCTGCGAGACGGCCCCCCGGGTCAGCGGTTCGAGTGCGGCCCGGGTCGTGGGTGCCAGGGTCGCGAGGTAGGCGGCGACCTGCTCGGCGGGCGTCCAGTGATGGACGTCGAGCAGCAGGGTGCGCACACCCAGATCCAGCTGGTGGACGAGGGTCGGGTCCTGGGACGGGCCGAGGAAGCGGTCCTCGCTGTTGGCCATCGCGTTGTGGGTGGCGAGGTAGGCGACCTGGTCGTAGCGCCGCTCGCACAGCGACGGGCTGGATTCGCACAGCCGGTGGGACTCCGCCGCCGCGCCCGGGAAGGCCGTCCAGGTCACACTCACCATCACCGGGACGGCGAGCACCAGCGCGGTGGCCAGGCGACGGCGCCGTCCGGTCGCGCTCCAGCGGGCCGACAGCGACACCAGCAGCGACCCGCCGCCGACGACCAGGCCCAGCACCAGCGACCAGCCGACCACCCGCAGGTAGTCGCTCTCCACCGTCCGGTAGGCCTGCTCGGAGAAGTCCACCAGCACGGCGCTGGCGCCGGCCGGCAACGGCGAGTGCGGACCGGCCAGCGGTCGCAGCGGGTTGGGCAGCGCCAGGCGCAGCGCGAGGCCGGCGAGACCGAGGGCGACCCCGGCGGCGACCACCGCGCCGGCACCGGCGCGCACCCGGGAGACCCTCTGGCGTCCGGCCAGCACGACGATGCCGACCGGCGCCCCGGCGATCAGCAGCGCGAGGCCCACCGACAGCCAGCCCAGCGCCGCGGTGACGTCATGCAGCTTCTCGATCGCGCTGATCGCCGGCTGGTCACGCAGGTCGGACAGGCGCACGCCGAGGTCGAGGGTCGATCCGTGCAGCGACTCACGCAGCCGTGCGGTGGCCAGCTCATCGCCCTGGAACAGCTGCGGGCCGAGCAGGGCCAGGGCGCCGGCGACGTCACCCGCGCGCAGCTGGGCGCGTAGCCGCGGTTCGAGGCGGGCGCGGGTGTCCGGGGCGAACCGGTCGAGCACCAGTGGCAGGACCCGGTCGGTGTCCTGGGCGGTCAGTTCGATCGTGGGCAGCGAGGTGGGGGGACGTCCGGCGGCGATGTCGTTGATCGCGCTGAGCACGTCCTCGGTGAAGTCCGCCACGGACGTCACCCGGTAGGTGGTGCCGGACCCGAGTTCACCGGCGATGTAGCGGTTGGCCAGACCCGAGACGTTGTCGAAGATCGGCGCGAGGTCGACGGCGAGCTCCACGTCGTTCGCCTGACCGCGCAGGTAGTCGACCACCCGGGTGATCTGCTCGTCGGTCATCGCCTCGACGGTGGCCGGTGGCAGGACGGTGCGCAGGTTCGCGGTGATCAGCGAGCCGTCGATCGGCAGACCCGCGAGCAGGGCGCCCACCGCCGGGTCGGGCAGCACCTCGGTGTAGAGCCGATCGTAGGCGTCCGCCCGGTTCAGCGACTGGGAGTAGAAGGCCGTGTTGAGCACCGTCCGGCTGGCGGTGAGGATGAGCACCAGCGGCACGGCGCCGGCCGCGACCACCAGCACCAGCGCCAGGTACGCGAGGCGACCTCGGCGCGTGCGACGGCGCTTCGCCGGCTCGCCCTCGTCTGTCTCGCCGCCCACCGCCGTCAGGATATCGCGCTGACACCCGGGCCCGATCCCACCGGGGTACCCCGCACCCGGGGGCCGGTCAGCCGCCCGAGCCCGAGCCCAAGTGCAGCTGCGGATGGGCGACGGCGGCCAGGGTCCGGTGGATGCGGGTGGCCACATCGTCGGGTTCGCCCGTGCCGTCGATGGTGTGCAGCACGCCGGCCTGCTCGTAGTAGCGGCGCAGCGGGGCGGTCTCCGCGGCGAAGACCGCCATCCGACGCCGCGCGGTGTCCTCGGTGTCGTCGAGCCGGTCCTCGGTGTGGGCCCGGCGCCGGATGCGGGCCAGCACCTCGTCCACGTCCACCTGGAGGTCGATGACCGCGTCCAACGGGCCGCAGCTGGCGGCGAGCATCCGGTCCAGCGCCTCGGCCTGCGGGTAGGTGCGCGGAAAGCCGTCGAACAGGAAACCCTCGGCGCAGTCGACGCTGACGGCGAGGCGGTCGGCGACCATGTCCAGCACGATCTCGTCGGGGACGAGCTCACCGGCGCGGACATACCGCTCGGCCCGGCGCCCCAGCGGAGTGCCCGCGGAGATCTGCCGGTCGAACAGCTGGCCGGTGGAGATCGTCGGGATGCCATGGCGGGCGCTGATCCGCGCGCCCTGCGTTCCCTTGCCGGAGCCGGGGGGTCCCAGCAGCACGAGCCTCATGCCCATGGACGGTACCGCCACCAGGGCTGACACCCCCTACCGATGACTCCTGCTAATCCTGGTCAAGCACGACAGACGCCGCGAGGAGCAAGCCAGCTCACACCCGTTTGTCACGCGACGCGCGACCGTGGCTCACTCCACGCTGGTGTCTGACCACCCGTTCGACCTGGTTCAGCGGCGGGTGGGTGTGATCGGGTCCGGCAGGTCGGTGCGGCCCATCAGCCGACGGTCGACCGCCGCGGCGGCGGAGCGTCCCTCGGAGATCGCCCAGACGATCAGGGACTGGCCCCGGCCCATGTCACCGGCGACGAACACCCCGGGCACGGACGTCTCCCAACCGGCGTCGCGCGCCACGTTGCCCCGGGCGTCGAGGTCGACGCCGAGGTCGGCCAGCAGACCGGTGGGCTGCGGGCCGGTGAAGCCCATCGCCAGCAGCACCAGCTCGCAGGGCAGCTCGACGTCGGTGCCCTCGACCTTCTCGAACCGTCCCGCGGTGAGACGCACCTCGTGCATGCGCAGCGCCCGCACGTTGCCCGTGTCGTCGCCGAGGAAGCACTCGGTGGACACGGCGAACACCCGCTCGCCGCCCTCCTCGTGCGCGCTCGAGACCCGGTAGAGGATCGGGAAGGACGGCCACGGGTTCGCCGGTGCGCGCAGCTCCGGCGGCCGCGGCATGATCTCCAGCTGGTGGACGGACGCCGCGCCCTGGCGGTGCGAGGTGCCCAGGCAGTCGGCTCCGGTGTCACCGCCGCCGATGATGACCACTCGCTTGCCCGCCGCGGTGATCGGCGGCTCGGCCAGATCGCCGAGCACGACCCGGTTCGCCGGCTCCAGGAACTCCATCGCCAGGTGGATGCCGGCGAACTCCCGACCGGGCACGGGCAGATCCCGGCCGATCGTCGACCCGCCGGCGAGCACCACCGCCTCGTAGGACGAGCGCAGCTCGTCGGCCGTGATGTCCACACCGACATCGCAGGAGGTGACGAACGAGGTGCCTTCTGCTTCCATCTGGGCGAGCCGGCGGTCCAGGACCGCCTTCTCCATCTTGAACTCGGGGATGCCGTAGCGCAGCAGACCGCCGACGCGGTCGGCCCGCTCGTAGACGACGACGTCATGCCCGGCCCGGGTGAGCTGCTGGGCGGCGGCGAGTCCGGCGGGCCCCGAGCCGACGACGGCGACCCGGCGCCCGGTGCGCACCGACGGCGGCACCGGTACGACGGTGCCGTCCGCCCAGGCCCGGTCGATGATGCTGACCTCGACCTGCTTGATCGTCACCGGGTCGTCGCCGATACCGAGCACGCAGGCCGCCTCGCACGGCGCCGGGCACAGCCGTCCGGTGAACTCGGGGAAGTTGTTCGTGGCGTGCAGCCGCTCGCTCGCGTCCGGCCAGTCGCCCCGGCGGGTCAGGTCGTTCCACTCGGGGATGATGTTCCCCAGCGGACAGCCGTTGTGACAGAACGGGATGCCGCAGTCCATGCAGCGGCCCGCCTGCTCGCGCAGGTGCTCCTCCGGGAACGTCTGGTAGACCTCGCGCCAGTCCTGGATGCGCACATCGACCGGGCGGCGTGTCGGCAGCTCCCGGCGGTGCTTGAGAAAGCCGGTCGGGTCGGCCATGTCACTCCTGTCCGGTCAGTAGGCGGTGCCGGGTGTTCCGGGTGTTCCGGGGGGCGTGTGGGGCGTGGCGGCGCTCAGCCACGGCCGGCCGCCATGATCTCCTCTTCGGCGACCAGGCCCTGCTCCTGCGCACGACGGATCGCGGTGAGCACCCGCTTGTAGTCGCGCGGCATCACCTTGCGAAACGATCCGCGGACGTTCTCCCAGTCGGCGTACAGCCGGGCGGCCACGGTGGAACCGGTCTCCCGGCGGTGACGCACCAGCAGGTCACGTACGGTCGCCTCGTCCCCGGCGTCGAGGTCCTCGACGCCGACCATCTCCCGGTTGATCCGCTCGTCCACCGGGTCGTGCAGGTAGGCGACGCCGCCGCTCATCCCGGCGGCGAAGTTGCGTCCGATCTGCCCGAGGACGAGCACGGTGCCGCCGGTCATGTACTCGCAGCCGTGGTCACCGACGCCCTCGACGACGGCGGTGGCACCGGAGTTGCGCACGCAGAAACGCTCCCCGACGATGCCGCGGAAGAACGCCTCCCCGGCGGTGGCGCCGTAGAGCAGCACGTTACCGGCGACGATGTTCTCCTCGGCACGCAGCGGCGACTCCTTCGGCGGGAAGACGAAGATCTTGCCGCCGGAGAGGCCCTTGCCCGTGTAGTCGTTCGCGTCGCCCTCGAGGGTCAGGGTCATCCCACGCGGGGCGAACGCGCCGAAGCTCTGCCCGGCGGAGCCGGTGAACCGCAGCTGGATGGTGTCGTCCGGCAGACCGGCGCCGCCGTAGCGCTTCGTCACCTCGTAGCCGAGCATCGTGCCGACCGTGCGGTTGACGTTGCGGATCGGCATCTCCAGCCACACCGGCCGGCCCTCGTCGAGGGCGCCCTCGCACAGCTGGATCAGCGAGTTGTCCAGCGCCTTGTCCAACCCGTGGTCCTGGCTGGACGTGCAGTGCAGCGAACCACCGAAGGGCCGCTCGGGGCTGTGCAGCAGCGGGGTGATGTCGAGCCCCGAGGCCTTCCAGTGCTCGATCGCCGCGCGGGCGTCCAACAGGTCGACCCGGCCGACGGCCTCCTGCAACGTGCGGAAGCCCAGCGCCGCCAGATGTGCGCGAACCTCCTCGGCGATGTAGGTGAAGAACGCCTCGACGAACTCGGGCTTGCCGGTGAACCGGGCCCGCAGCTGCGGGTTCTGGGTGGCCACGCCGACCGGGCAGGTGTCCAGGTGACAGACGCGCATCATCACGCAGCCGGCGACGACCAGCGGAGCGGTGGCGAAACCGAACTCCTCGGCGCCCAGCAGCGCGCCGACGATGACGTCGCGGCCGGTCTTGAGCTGACCGTCGACCTGCACGACGATCCGGTCCCGCAGCCCGTTGAGCAGCAGCGTCTGCTGGGTCTCGGCGAGCCCCAGCTCCCACGGCGCCCCGGCGTGCTTGAGCGAGGTCAGCGGGGAGGCACCGGTGCCGCCGTCGTGCCCGGAGACGAGCACCACGTCGGCGTGCGCCTTGGACACCCCGGCCGCGACCGTGCCGACCCCGACCTCGGCGACCAGCTTCACGTGCACCCGCGCCTTCGGGTTCGCGTTCTTCAGGTCGTGGATGAGCTGGGCGAGGTCCTCGATCGAGTAGATGTCGTGGTGCGGCGGCGGGGAGATCAGACCGACACCCGGGGTGGAGTGGCGGGTCTTCGCGATCCACGGGTAGACCTTGTGGCCGGGCAGCTGCCCGCCCTCCCCCGGCTTCGCGCCCTGGGCCATCTTGATCTGGATGTCGTCGGCGTTGGCCAGGTACTCGCTGGTCACCCCGAACCGGCCGGACGCGACCTGCTTGACGGCGCTGCGGCGCAGGTCGCCGTTGGCGTCGGGGACGAAACGCTCGGCGTCCTCGCCGCCCTCACCGGTGTTCGACTTGCCGCCGAGCCGGTTCATCGCGATCGCGAGCGTCTCGTGCGCCTCGGCGCTGATCGAGCCGTAGGACATCGCACCGGTCGCGAACCGCTTGACGATCTCGGAGACCGGTTCGACCTCCTCGATCGGCACCGGTGGGCGCACCCCGGCCCGCAGGTCGAACAGGCCGCGCAGCGTCGCGTTCTCCCGGGACAGCCCGTCGATCTTGCTGGTGTACTCCTGGAAGACGTCGAACTGGCGGGTGCGGGTGGCGTGCTGGAGCAGGAAGACGGTCTCCGGGTTGAACAGGTGCAGTTCGCCCTCGCGGCGCCACTGGTACTCCCCGCCGACCTCCAGCCCGCGGTGCGCGAGCTCGGAGGCGACCCGCGGGTGGGCGCGGCTGTGCCGAGCGGCGACCTCGGCGGCGATGATCTCCAGGCCCACGCCGTCCAACCGGGACGGGGTGCCGACGAAGTAGGAGTCGACGAACTCCTGGGCGAGCCCGATCGCCTCGAAGACCTGCGCACCGGTGTAGCTCGCGACGGTGGAGATGCCCATCTTGGACATCACCTTCAGCACACCCTTGCCCAGCGCCTTGATCAGGTTCTTCTCGGCCTCGGCGCGGCTCACGCCGGTGATCTCGCCCTCGTCGATCAGCGTGTCGGCCGACTCGAACGCCAGGTACGGGTTGACCGCGGCCGCGCCGTACCCGGTGAGCAGGGCGATGTGGTGCACCTCGCGGGCGTCACCGCACTCGACGATCAGGCCGACCTTCGTCCGGGTGCGCTCGCGGATCAGGTGGTGATGCACCGCCGCGGTGAGCAGCAGCGACGGGATCGGCGCCTTGCGCTCGTCGGAGTCACGGTCGGAGAGCACGACGATGCGCGCCCCGTCGGCGATGGCCTCGCTGACCCCGGCGCAGATCTCGTCCAGCCGGGCGGCGAGCGCCGCGCCACCACCGTCGACGTCGTACAGCCCGCGGACGGTCACCGAGGCGAAGCCCGGCATGTCACCGTCGTCGTTGATGCCGACGATCTTGGCGAGCTGGCCGCTGCTGATCACCGGGTAGGGCAGGTGCACCATCCGACAGGACGCCGGCGACGGGTCGAGCAGGTTGCCCTCGGGGCCGAGGGTCCGCCCGAGGCTGGTGACCAGCTCCTCCCGGATCGCGTCCAACGGCGGGTTGGTGACCTGCGCGAACAGCTGGGTGAAGTAGTCGAACAGCAACCGGGGACGCGACGACAGGACGGCCACCGGCGTGTCGGTGCCCATCGACCCGATCGGCTCGGCACCGCCCCGGGCCATCGGCGCCACCAGGACGCGCAGCTCCTCCTCGGTGTAGCCGAAGACCTGCTGGCGGCGCAGCACCGAGGAGTGCCCGTAGACGACGATCTCACGCTCGGGCAGATCGTCGAGCGAGATGAGCCCGGCATGCAGCCACTCCGCGTAGGGCGCGGCGGTGGCGAGCTCCGACTTGATCTCCTCGTCGTCGATGATGCGCCCCTGCGCGGTGTCGACGAGGAACATCCGGCCCGGCTGGAGCCGCCCCTTGCGCACCACCCGGTGCGGCGGGATGTCGAGCACACCGACCTCGGAGGCCATCACGACCAGCCCGTCATCGGTCTGCCAGTACCGCCCCGGACGCAGCCCGTTGCGGTCGAGCACCGCACCGATCACCGTGCCGTCGGTGAACGCGATCGCCGCCGGGCCGTCCCATGGCTCCATCAGCGCCGAGTGGAACTCGTAGAACGCGCGACGAGCCGGGTCCATCTCGGCGTGGTTCTCCCACGCCTCGGGGATCATCATCAGCACCGCGTGCGGCAGGCTGCGCCCGCCGAGGTGGAGCAGTTCGAGCACCTCGTCGAAACTCGCCGAGTCGCTCGCGCCGTCCGCGCAGATCGGGAACAGCCGCGCCAGGTCCCCCGAGATCAGGTCGCTGGCCAGCAGCGCCTCCCGGGCCCGCATCCAGTTCCGGTTGCCCCGAACGGTGTTGATCTCGCCGTTGTGGGCGACGAACCGGTACGGATGGGCCAGCGGCCAGCTCGGGAACGTGTTCGTCGAGAACCGGCTGTGCACCAGGGCGATGGCGCTGGTGAAACGCGGGTCGTCCAGATCCGGGAAGTACGCCGAAAGCTGGTGGGTGGTCAGCATCCCCTTGTAGACGATCGTGCGCGACGACAGCGACGCGACGTACACGCCCGTCTCGCGCCGGATGCGCTTGCGCGCGCAGAACGCCCGGCGCTCCAGCTCACCCACGTCGAAGGCCGCCTCGGCCTTCTCCCCCGCCACGCCACCCAGCGCATCGCCGGGCAGGGCCACGAACAGCTGGCGCATCCGGGGCTCCACCTCGCGGGCCGCATGCCCGACGATGTGGCTGATCGTGGGAACCTCACGCCAGCCCAGTACCCGCAGGCCCTCCTGGCGCACGATCCGGCTGATCACCCGCACCGCGTCGTCGCGCTCCCCCGCCACCTGGGGCAGGAAGGCGATGCCGACCGCGTACCGGCCGGGCGCTGGCAGGGCGAAGTCCACCACATCACGCAGGAACTGATCGGGGACCTGGACGAGAATGCCGGCCCCGTCGCCGGTATCCGGGTCGCTACCCGACGCGCCGCGGTGATCCAGGTTGCGCAGGACGGTGAGGCCCTGGTCAACCAGTTCATGGCTACGACGACCGTGCACGTCGACTACGAAGCCGACCCCGCAGGCGTCGTGTTCGAAAGTGGGGTCGTAAAGACCTTGCGCGCTCGGCATCCGGCGAAGTCCTGTCCGTCTTCAGGGGCTGAAGGTGAGGCGGACGACGCTGTCCGAAGGTGAACTGCGGCACGACGGCGCTGGCCCAGCGACCCGTGTGCCTGCTCTCGAGTGTGCCATGCGCCGAGCCGACACGCCTTGATCATATATGTCCGGCAGGTCACAGCCGTATAACGTCACACAACCTGACACGAACGGCGCACCAGCCGGTAGTGGACGACCACCTTTCGGGAAATTTCGGCGCGATCCGGCCTCGATCGAGGCCCGTGGACGGCGGCCGTACGGCTCAGTGCGGCGGCGCCTCGACCGGCGCGTGCCCCGCCGATTCTCCCCTGCCGGGCGTTACCCGGCCAGCCTGCGCCCCGACATCGGCGCCCACACCAGCCTCACGTTCGACTCTGGTCCCGCCCCCGCCGCCGCTCTCGCCGCCAGGCTCGGACCCGGTGTCGGTCTCGCCCCTGAGGCCGGTCCCGCCGCTGCGCCCGGACTCACCGCCGGCCTCGAATTCGCCACCGGTCTCGAATTCGCCACCGGTCTCGGACTCGTCGCCGGGGCGGGGGGCCGCGGCGTCGCTGGAAGCGGCTCGCTCGGGCTCGACCCCTCGACGGCCGCGTTCGCGCACCAGGCCGAGCTCGCGCTGTTCCTCGGGTGAGACGTCCAGGTCGACCGGCCGACGGGTCAGCGCGAACGCGACGATGGAGGCGACGCAGACCAGGGCGGACGTCCAGATGTTGACCCGCAGCCCGAGAATCCTGTCGGCGGTGTCGATGCGCAGCATCTCGATCCACAGCCGGCCGAACGTGTACAGCGCCACGTACAGGGCGAACAGCCGGCCACGACCGAGCCGGTGCCGACGGTCGACGAACAGCAGGATGCCGGCGACCACCAGATTCCACAGGAACTCGTACAGGAACGTCGGCTGGTAGGTGGCCACGGTCGGATCGATCCGGTGGGCCGCGTCGATGCGCACCGCCCAGGGCAGGTCGGTGGCACGGCCGTACAGCTCCTGGTTGAACCAGTTACCCCAGCGTCCGATGGCCTGCGCCAGGATGATCCCGGGCGCGGCGGCGTCGGCGAACAGGGCCAGGCTGACCCCGAGGCGCCGCGCCGCGATCCACGCGCCGAGCGCGCCGCCGGCGATCGCCCCCCAGATGCCGAGCCCACCGTTCCAGATCTTCACCACGTCGCCGAGGTTGCCGTCGTGGCCGAAGTACGGGTCGGGCGTGCTGAGTACATGGTAGATCCGGGCGCCGAGGATCCCGAAGGGCACCGCCCAGAAGGCGATCTCCCCCGCGATCTCGGGATCGAGGCCGCGGGCGCGCAACCGACGGCCAGTGACGACGACGGCGACCACGATCCCGATAATGATCATCAGGGCGTAGGCGCGCAGCGGCACCGGCCCCAGATGCACCACACCACGGGACGGACTGGGAATAGCGGCGAACACCACGGTCGCCAGGCTATCCCGACACCGCGCCCAACCCGACGCCAGCCACGCCCGCCTCACCTGCCGCCCTCTTCAGCGGTGCCGCCCTCGTCGCTGGTGCTGTCTGTTCCGAGGTGCTGTCCGTTCGGTGGTGCGGGGTGTGCGGATCAGGCGGTGACCGGGACGTTGGCCTGGGCGCCGCGCACTCCCTGGGCGAGGTCGGCGGCCAGGGCGCCGATGCCGGCGAGGGCGACCTCGGGGCCCTCACCACGACGCTGCGCGTCGAGCAGCACGCGGACCAGCGCCGATCCGACGATGACGCCGTCCGCGAAGGCCGCGACCTGGGCGGCCTGGGCGGCGGTGCCCACCCCGAGGCCGACGGCGACCGGCAGTGACGTGACCGCGCGGACCCGCGCGACGAGACCCTCGGCCTGGGTGCCGACCTGGGAGCGTGCACCGGTGACGCCCATCAGGGAGGCGGCGTAGACGAAACCGCCGGTGATGTCCGCGACGCGGCGCAGGCGTTCGGTCGACGAGCTCGGGGCGACCACGAACACCGGGTCCAGGCCGTGCGCGGCGGCGGCCTCGAGCCAGGGGGCGGCCTCCTCGGGCGGCAGGTCCGGGGTGATCGTTCCGGCACCGCCCGCCGCCGCGAGGTCGGCGGCGAAGGCGGCGACGCCATGCTGCTCGATCGGATTCCAGTAGGTCATCACCAGCGTCGGAGCACCGGTGTCGGCGACCGCCTCGACGGTGCGCAGCACGTCCCGGGTGGTGAGACCACCGCGCAGGGCCGCGTCGGCGGCCTGCTGGATGACCGGCCCGTCCATCGTCGGGTCGGAGTAGGGCAGGCCGACCTCGACGACATCCACCCCGGCGGCGACCATGGCCCGCATCGCCGCGATGGCGCCGTCCACCGTGGGATAGCCGGCGGGCAGGTAGCCGACGAGGGCGGCACGGCCCTCGGCCCGTGCCGCGGCGAGGCGGTCGTCCAACCGGCTGGGCATCGTGCGTCCGTTCGCTTGGGGCCCGCGGGCCGTCGATGGCTGATCCGGCGTGGCCAGGCCGCCGCTCGTCGCCGTCATCGCTGCCCGCCACCCTCCGCGGTACCCGCGGCGGCAGCGGTGCCGGCGGGGTCGGCGTCGGCGGGCTCGTCCAACAGGCCGAACCAGCGGGCGGCGGTGTCGACATCCTTGTCGCCCCGACCGGAGCAGTTGATCAGCAGGGTCGCCTCCGGGCCCAGCTCACGGGCCACCTCGATCGCGGCCGCGAAGGCATGGGCGCTCTCGATCGCGACCAGGATGCCCTCGGTGCGGGCGACGAGGGCGAGCGCCTCCATCGCGGCGGTGTCGTCGACCACCCGGTAGGTCGCTCGGCCGGTCTCGTGCAGCAGGGCGTGCTCGGGGCCGATACCGGGATAGTCCAGACCCGCGGAGATCGAGTGCGAGACCTGGGTCTGGCCCCACTCGTCCTGCAGCAGGTAGGTGCGCATGCCGTGCAGGACGCCGGGGGCGCCGCCGGCGATCGCCGCCGCGTGCCGACCGGTCGCCACACCGTCGCCGCCGGCCTCGCAGCCGATCAGGGCGACCTCGGTGTCGGGAATGAACGGATGGAAGATGCCCATCGCGTTGGAGCCGCCGCCGACGCAGGCGACCACCACGTTCGGCAACCGGCCGGTGCGCTCGAGAACCTGGGCCCGGGCCTCGACGCCGATCACCCGCTGGAAATCACGCACCAGCATCGGGAACGGGTGGGGACCCATCACCGAACCGATGCAGTAGTGGGTGTCCTCCACGGTGGCGACCCAGTCGCGCAGCGCCTCGTTGATGGCGTCCTTGAGGGTGCGGCTGCCGGAGGTGACCGGCACGACCTCGGCGCCGAGCATGCGCATCCGGGCGACGTTGAGGGCTTGGCGGCGGGTGTCCTCCTCGCCCATGTAGACAACGCAGTCCAGGCCGAGCAGGGCGCAGGCCGTGGCGGTGGCGACCCCGTGCTGACCGGCGCCCGTCTCGGCGATGACCCTGGACTTGCCCATCCGCTTGGTCAGCAGGACCTGCCCCAGCACATTGTTGATCTTGTGTGAGCCGGTGTGGGCCAGGTCCTCACGCTTGAGCAGGATGCGGGCGCCGCCGACGTGCTCGGTGAGCCGGCGCGCGTCGGTCAGGGGGGTGGGCCGGCCCGCGTAGCTCGCGAGCAGATCGTCGAGTTCGGCGATGAACGCGTCGTCGACCCGGGCCTGGGCGTAGGCCTCGGTCAGCCCGTCAAGCGCCGCCATGAGCGCTTCGGGCACGAAACGCCCGCCGAACTTGCCGAAGTGACCCGAGGCGTCCGGAAACGCCTGCCAGCCCGCCGCGGCCTGCACACCCGTGAGAAGGGACGGCGCCGCACCCGCGGCATCGGCGGAGGCGGCTGGGACAGCGGTTCGCGTGGACACGGTCCGACTGTATCGGGCTGCTCCGACAGAACGCGTCCACCGGCCGCGGGGGGCCGACGCGGGGGGCGCCCGACTCCCCCGCACTCGCGTCCCGATCTTCGGCGCGGGGGGCCGGTCCGCGACGTGCGAGAGTCAGCGCCCGACGCGCCCGGCCGGATGCGCGCCGGCGGCGACCAGGTCGGCCACCGTCTGACGGGGATCACCGGTGACCGCGGCCTCGCCGACCAGCACCGCGTCGGCTCCCGCCGCCGCGTAGGCGAGCAGGTCGTGCGGCCCGCGCACACCGGACTCGGCGACCTTCAGCACCCCGGACGGAATCCGCGGGGCCAGCCGGGCGAAGGTGCCCCGATCGATCTCGAGGGTGCGCAGATCGCGCGCGTTGACGCCGAGGAGGCGGGCATCGGCCTCCAGCGCGCGATCGAG
Organism: Candidatus Frankia nodulisporulans; assembly: GCF_902806475.1. Lineage (GTDB taxonomy): Bacteria > Actinomycetota > Actinomycetes > Frankiales > Frankiaceae > Frankia > Frankia umida. Next base: position 5,690 of record NZ_CADCWS010000050.1, on the reverse strand, counting down.
TTCGGCCTCGTCATGCACTTCGACCAAGGCGGTCATGCCGAGGGATTCGATGCGCTCGCGCAGGCCGACCAGCCGGGGCTGGTCGAGCGCGGCGACGATGAGCAGGACGATGTCCGCCCCGTGCGCACGGGCCTCGAACACCTGGTAGGGCGAGACGACGAAGTCCTTGCGCAGCAACGGGACGTCGACCGCCCGGCGCACGGCGTCAAGATCCGCGAGTGAGCCACCGAACCTGCGCTGTTCGGTGAGCACGCTGATGGCCGCGGCACCGCCCGCCTCGTAGTCGACGGCCAGGGCGGCCGGGTCGGTGATCGCCGCCAGGCTGCCCTTGGACGGCGAACGGCGCTTCACTTCGGCGATCACCGAAACCGGTGAGTCGCGTAGGACGGCCAGGGCGTCCCGGGGGTCGGGGACGCGCTCGACGCGCCGTTTGAGGTCGTCGAGGGAGGTCTGCTTCTCACGCACGGCAAGGTCGGACCGGACCCCGTCGAGAATGTCGTCGAGGACGCTCATCGACCCGTGCTCGCGGCTTTCGCGCTCATGCCGCCGATGGTAGGCCAGGTCACCGAGGTAGGGCCGAGGCACCCGCACCTTGCTACGTGCCGCGACCACTCGCCCCCACCTCCCGGTGGTCCGCGCCGGACGCGGAGGTCACCCGACCGGGCCGCCCCGGCGACGTGACGACGACCGCGCGCCACGCCGGCGGCTCGCCACAGTGGCCGAACACCTCTTCAATCCCGTATAGTCGAACACACGTTCGGAACCGAGGGAGGACGCGTGGAGACTCACCAGATTCTGATCCCGCCACTGTCGGGGTGGGCGCCCTCGGGCTCACGGGTGCCGGGCCGGCCCCTGGCCGCGCCCGCCAGCTCGCCGGCCGACGGCGAGGCCGTCGGCGGTCAGCCGGAGGAACCGCTCGAACGGCTGCGCCGCTGCCTGGATCGGATGGACGCGCTGGTCTGCCTGCTGGAGGCCGATCTGCGTCGGCAGCGGGATCTGCTTGCCTCGCTCACCGCTCCCCCGCGTCGGTGCGGCCCGCAGGCCGGGCGCGGCGAGTTCCGGTGATCAGGTGGGGTCGTGGCCCCGCTCGATCGCATCCCAGGCGTCGACCGGCCGGGCGTCGCGAGTCTGGTAGCGGCCCGACATCGCCGGCCATCGGCGCCCGCGCACGGCGGCGAGCGCGCCGGCGACGGTGAGCAGCAGGCCGCCGAACACGGCCAGCCAGGGTGCCACCGAGCGGTGCAGGCCGGTGATCTCCGCCGATCCGCCGATGGAGAGCTGACGCACGCTGTCGGTGCGGCGCAGGACTGGCGCCGGGTCGAGTCCGACACGCAGAGCCGCGTAGACGACGCCGATCCCGGCCACGACGGCCAGCAGCCCGACGATGGTGCGCCCGATGCCGCGGGCCGCCACGATGGCCACGGCGGCGGCCAGCCCGACCAGGGCGAGCGCGGTCGCGGCCGGGGCGAGCGCCGAGCCGGTCCAGTGGGTGGCCAGCGGCGCGGCCACAGCGACGCCGTCGCTTTCGGCGTGCGGCGCACCGACCCGGGCCGACACCCAGGTGGCCGCCCCGCACACGAGTACCAGGCCCGCGCCGAGCAGGCAGCCAAGCACGGCCAGGCCGCGTTCGCGCCGACCGGCCCGGGCGGCCTCGGCCGTGGCCGGCGACGAACCGGGCCCCGAGGGCGGTGGGTCGGCCGAAAGCGCGCCGTCGGCGGGCGCGGGGTCCTGGGCGGAGGTCATACCGGCGGCCGCAGGGATTCGGCGACCTCGATCGCCCGCAGGACCGCCGCGGCCTTGGTGCGGCTTTCGCGGTCCTCGGCATCGGGATCGGAGTCGGCGACGATCCCGGCGCCGGCCTGCACGTAGGCGACGCCGTCACGGATCACCGCCGTCCGGATGGCGATGGCGGTGTCCAGGTCACCGCCGAAGTCCAGGTAGCCGACGACTCCGCCGTAGACGCCGCGGCGGGTCGGTTCCAGCTCGTCGATGACCTCCATCGCGCGCACCTTCGGCGCTCCGGACAGTGTTCCGGCGGGGAAGGTCGCCCTCAGCACGTCCACGGCGCTGCGCTGCCCGTCCACCTCACCGATCACCGTGGAGACGATGTGCATGATGTGCGAGAAGCGTTCGACGGACGCGAACTCGACGACCCGCACCGAGCCGGGTACGCAGACCCGCCCGAGGTCGTTGCGCACGAGGTCGACCAGCATCACGTGCTCGGCGCGTTCCTTGGGATCGGCCAGCATCTCGGCGGCGAGTTCGGCGTCCTGTTCGGGCGTCGCCCCGCGCGGGCGGGAGCCGGCGATCGGATGCAGCAGGGCCCGCCGGCCGGTGACCTTCACATGCGCCTCCGGCGACGACCCGACGACGTCGTGGTCACCGAAACGCAGCAGGTACATGTACGGGCTCGGGTTCGTGGTGCGCAGCACCCGGTAGACGTCCAGCGGGTCGGCGGTCGTGGCCCGTTCGAAGCGCTGCGAGACGACGATCTGGAAGCACTCCCCGGCGCGGATCTCCTCGATGGCCCGCTCGACCGCGCTCTGGTAGGCACCGGGCGGCGTGGCGGAGACGAAGTCGTCGATGCCGGTCAGCGCACCGGTCGTGGTGGCCACCGTCGGCTCGCTCCACTTGGCCAGGTCGCTGGTCATCGTGTCCAGGCGGGCCACCGCGTCGTCGTAGAGGGCGTCGAGCTCGGCGGGGTCACGTCGGCCGTCGGCGGCACGGCCGGCCGGGTGCGGCGGGGTGGCCCCGGGCTCGCCGGGATCGGGGTCCGGGGGCGCGGTGAAGGCGTTGGCCACGAGCAGGCAGGAGCCGTCCCGGTGGTCGAGCACGGCGAGATCGGTGGCCAGCAGCATCCGCAGTTCGGGCAGGCGCAGGTCGTCCACGGCGTGCGAGGGAAGCCGCTCGATCCGCCGGACGATGTCGTAGCCGAGGTAGCCGACGAGCCCACCCATCAGGGGCGGCGCGCCGTCCTCGTGGGCGGCACGAAGACCGTGTTCCACCGCGCGCAGGATGTCCAGCGGGTCACCACCGCAGGGCACCCCCGGCGGGGGCGTGCCATCCACCCACAGCGCCTCGCCGTCACGTTCGGTGAGCGTCGCCGCCGCCCGCACTCCCACGAACGAGTAGCGCGACCATTCGCCGCCGTGCTCGGCCGATTCCAGCAGGAAGGTGCCCGGACCGCCGGCGAGCTTGCGGTAGATGCCAACCGGGGTCTCGCCGTCGGCGAGCAGCCGGCGGGTGACCGCGACCACCTGGTGGCGGGCCGCGGCCGCGTGGAAGCCGGCGCGGTCGGGAACGATGTGTCCGGTGGTCATCGGCTGGCCTCGGCCGCCGGGCCGGCGTCCCGGTCGCCCACCCGGGCGGGCAGCGGGCCGCCGGCCTCGAAGCAGGTGTGGGTGCCGGTATGGCAGGCCGGACCCACCTGGTCCACCCGCACGAGCAGCGCGTCGCCGTCGCAGTCGAGCGCGACCGAGCGGACCCACTGCTGGTGGCCTGAGGTGTCGCCCTTCACCCAGTACTCGCCGCGGCTGCGGCTCCAGTACGTGGCCCGCCCGGTGGTCAGCGTCCGATGCAGCGCCTCGTCGTCCATCCACCCGAGCATCAGCACCTCCCCGGTGTCGTACTGCTGGGCGATGGCCGGGAAGAGGCCGGCGCCGTCACGGCGCAGGCGCCGGGCGATGTCAGGGTCGAGAGCGGAGGGACGATCGGTCACCGCTTCATTCTGCTCCCCCGCGCCCCGGGCGCGGGGCCGGCGTCCGTGGGGCGAGGAACGCGGGGCGCGGCTCGTCGGGGGCGGTCGACGCCGGCGCCGGTGGATGTGGCCGTGCGGGCGCGGGCCCGGTCGAGCCGACCCCGGCGACCCAGGACTGGTGCAGGCGCTGGTAGATCCCGGGCACAGCGACCAGATCACGATGCCGGCCGCGCTGGGCGATCCGACCGGCGTCGACGACCAGTACCTCGTCGGCGGTCTCCGCGGTGGACAGCCGGTGCGCGATGGTCACCGAGGTCCGCTCCCGCATCAGTTCGGCCAGGGCCTGGGCCAGGCGCACCTCGGTCTCGGGGTCGACCGCGGACGTGGCCTCGTCGAGCACGAGCAGGTCGGGGTCGGCCAGCCGGGCACGAGCCAGCGCGACCAGCTGACGTTCACCCGCGGACAGCCGCGACCCGCTCTCACCCACCCGGGTGGCGAGGCCCTCGGGGTGGGTGGCAAGCCAGTCGCCGAGGCCAAGGGCCTCGAAGGCGGCGTGTACCGCGGCGTCGTCGGCGCCCGGGCGGCCGTAGCGCACGTTGTCGGCGATCGTCAGATCGAACAGGAACCCCTCCTGCGGCACCAGCAGGACCCGGCGGCGCAGCGAGGCGAACCGCACCTGGGCCAGGGGCACCCCGCCGATCAGGACCTCACCCGAGCTCGGGTCCATCAGCCGGGTCAGCAGCTTGACCAGGGTGGTCTTCCCGGAGCCGGTCTCGCCGACCACGGCGATCCGGCTGCCCGCGGCGATCTCCAGGTCGATGTCGCGCAGCACGGGCGGGCCGTCCGGGTAGGCGAACCCGACCCCGGTGAAGCGCACACCCAGCGGTCCCGCGGGAAGCTCCCGCCCGCCGGGTCGCGCCGAGGACGGCGGCGAACCGGCGGGGATCATGATGGTCGCCTCCGCGGGGTGTGGAGCACCAACGGGGTGGGGAGCGGAGCCGTCGGTGAGCGCCGGGTCGCGGACGTCGGTGGGCAGGTCGAGGACGTCAAGCACCCGGCGCAGGCCGGCCAGGGCGTTCGCCGCGTCGTTGAGGATCTCGGTCATCGACTGGATCGGCATGATGAACAGGGTCATCAGGAACAGGAAGGCGACCAGCCGACCGGTGCTGAGCGCGCCGTCCACGCCGAGCAGCACCCCGACGATGACGGCCGCCGCCGTGGCGAGGGCGGCGACCAGCTCGCTCAGGGAGAACACGCCGGCGATCATCTTCTGGGCGGCGGACTGGGCGCCGCGGTGACGGTCGATCGAGGTGTCGATGCGCTGGGCGGTGCGTTCCTGCACGCCGTAGGCCCGCACGACCGAGGCTCCGACAACGGCCTCGGCGACGGCACCCAGCAGCTCACCGATGCGTTCACGGACCTGCGCGTAGCGACCGGCGAGGCGTCGCTGGGTGCGCCGGGTGATCAGGAAAAGCGGAAGGTAGAAGCCGTAGACCAGCAGGGTCAGCTGCCAGGAGTAGACGACCATCAGCACGGTCGCGATCAGCATCTGGCCGGTCGAGACCAGCAGCATCACGCCACCGAACTGCAGGAACTGCGACATCTGGTCGATGTCGCTGGTCACCCGGGAGGTCAACGAGCCACGACGCTGCGCGGACTGGCTGAGCACCGACAGGTCGTGGATGTGGCGAAACGCCCTGACCCGCAGCGTGGCGAGCGTCGTCTCGGACAGCCGGTACAGCCGCCGGTTCATCCGGTAGTTGGCCAGTGCGGTCGTCAGGATCACCACCGCCGCCACCCCGACGGCCACGCCGATCACCGTCAGGTCGACCTGGTCGTCGGCCAGTCCCCGGTCAAGGATCTGTTGGACCGTCACCGGAATGGCGACCTTGCCCGCGGTGGCGACCAGCGCGAGGACGAGGGTGCCGAGCAGCCCCCGGGTCAGCTCGGGGGTGAGGCCACGCAGCCGCCGCAGCGTCGTCGTCAGCAGATC
>NZ_CADCWS010000049.1 GCF_902806475.1 Candidatus Frankia nodulisporulans | reverse complement strand
GACCGCGCCTGCCGGGTCGACCGCGCCTGCCGGGTCGACCGCGCCTGCCGGGTCGACCGAGAGTGCCGAGCCCGCCGGGTCCGCGGAGGGTGAGGTGGTCGACCCGTCGGTGCCGAGTATCCCGCTGCCGCCGCCATCGCCGACGGCGCTGACGCTCGCGGCCACCCAGGTGATCAACGTGCTGGCGAACGCGATGCGGCGGTCGACGTCGGACTACGTCTCGCTCCTCGCCAAGCTGAAGGTCATCTTCGACGAGGACAACTGGGACCCGGTCACGCTGGCGCTGCACCTTGTCCACATCATCAGCACCGGAGTGCTGGTCGGGGACGGCGACGAGATCGACAACCTGTCCTGGCGACTTGACCGGCTGCCGCGTTCCTCGGCGGAGTGCGAGTGCCGGTCCTGCATCGAACAGCGGGCCGAGAAGCTCCGGGCCGCCGCTGCCGCCCGGGCGGCGCAGGCGGATCAGGCGCGCCCATCGGCCTACGCCGACATGGGTGTCGACGGCACGTGGACGCCCACCGCCAGGCCGGCGGCGATCAGCCCGGCCACCCTGCGCACCGGTTCGCCTAGGGGCGCAAGCTCGAAGTACGCGAACGTCGGCGCCGTGCGGACCAGAGCGCCCCACGGCACGTCCCCCGCCAGCGCGGTGCGCTCGGAGCATCCCGCGCCGGTCGAGGTCCCGCTCCCGCCGATCGAGGAGATCGAACGAGCGGCTCAGATCGGCCTGGAGGCGCGGGTACGCGCCCAGGCGGCCGCCGTCCAGGCCGCCGCCCGCACCGAGGCCGTCCTGAGCGGTACCGCCGCCGCCCACCAGGGGGACGCACACATGCTGGAACGCCGCGACCCCAGCAGCGCGGCCTGACCTCACGTACCGCGACCTTCCAGGCGCTGGCCTCCCCGGGCCCGACCTCCCCGGCCGCGAGTTTTCGGGTCGCCGAGCGTTACGGCGTCGGCGTCGCGGTCGGGGAACGTAGTCGGACGGCGCATCGTTGACGTCATCGCGGGTCGACCGGTGCGCCGTGGTGGTCCGGATCGGCACGGCAGGGGTGGCCGGCAGCGAGCGCGGTAGGTGGCGAGAGCATGGCGATCGGTCCGTTCCGAAGGCGTCCTGACCCCCGGGTCGGCGGGCCCGCCGAAGCCAGCGACGAGACCGGGCCGGACGGCGAGGGCACGTCCGGCATCGATGTGGTTGTGATCGGTAGCGGTTTCGGGGGGAGCGTCAGCGCACTTCGGCTGGCGGAGAAGGGGTACCGGGTCCTCGTCGTGGAGGCGGGGCGCCGCTTCACGGCGGAGACGCTGCCCCGCACCAACTGGGATCTGCGGCGATACCTGTGGCTGCCGCAGATCGGCTGCCGCGGGATTCAGAAGATCACATGGCTGGGGCGGGTGCTCGTCCTGTCCGGGACGGCGGTGGGCGGCGGCTCGGTGGTCTACGCGAACACGTTGTACCGGCCGCTCGACGCGTTCTACACCGATCCGCAGTGGCGGGACATCACCGACTGGCGGGCGGAACTCGCGCCCCACTACGACCAGGCCGAACGGATGCTGGGGGTGGTGGCGAACCCGTCCACGACCTACGCCGACGAGGTGTTCCGCGGCGTCGCCGAGGAGCTCGGCGTCGGTGCGAGCTGCGGGCCGTCCCGCGTGGGGGTGTTCTTCGGGCGGGACGGGCAGCAGGAGCCGGGCGTCACCGTGGCCGACCCGTACTTCGGTGGGGCCGGCCCGAGCCGGACAGGCTGCGTCGAGTGCGGCGAGTGCATGACGGGCTGCCGTCGCGGTGCCAAGAACAGCCTGGACCACAACTACCTGTGGCTCGCCGAGCGGGCCGGCGCCCGTATCCTCGCCGACACGACGGTGACCGCGGTGCGTCCCCGGCCAGGCGGCGGCTACGAGATCGACATTGTCACGGCACCCGTCCGGGACGCGCGTCAGCGTGCCGCGGCCGGTCGAGACACCGGCCTGGCGGGCTGGTGGCGGCGCCCGCGGCAGCGGCGCCAGCAACGCCAGCGGCGGACGTTGGTCACGGAGCAGGTGGTGTTCGCCGCCGGCACCCTGGGCACCCAGCGGTTGCTGCACGTCGGGCGTGAGCGGGGGGACCTGCCGGGGCTGTCGGATCGGCTGGGGGAGCTCACCCGGACGAACTCCGAGTCGATCCTCGGGGCGAGCCGGCACCGCGCGGACCGTCGGGTCACCCAGGGTGTCGCGATCACGTCGTCGTTCTATCCGGACGACCACACCCACGTGGAACCCGTCCGCTACGGGCGAGGTAGCAACCTGATGGCCCTGTTCAGCCTGCCCATGACGGACGGGGGCGGCCGATGGCCGCGCTGGCTGAAGGTGCTGCGGAAGATCGCCGTCCATCCGTACCAGGCGCTGGCCGGGCTGCCGTGGCGCTGGTCCGAACGGACCATGATCGTGCTGGTCATGCAGGCGCAGAACAACTCGCTGACGGTGCGTCTGCGCCAGGGCCCGCTCGGGCTACGGTGGCTGACCAGCGGGCAGGGCCACGGCGAGCCGAACCCGTCCTGGCTGCCGGCCGGCAACGACGCCGCCCGCCGGGTCGCCGACCGGATCGGCGGACATCCGCGCGGTTTCATCGGTGAACTCGTGGACGTCCCCCTGACCGCGCACATCCTCGGCGGTGCGGTCATCGGCACCGACCCCACCCAGGGCGTGATCGATCCCTACCACCGGGTGTTCGGGCATCCGGGTCTGCACGTGGTCGACGGTGCCGCCGTCACGGCGAACATCGGGGCGAACCCCTCGTTGACGATCACCGCCCAGGCCGAACGGGCCATGGCGTTCTGGCCCAACCGGGGCGAGGCCGATCCACGTCCGCCGCTGGGCGAGTCCTACCAGCGGGTCGAGCCGCCCGAACCGGCCCAGCCGGCCGTGCCCTCGTCCGCTCCCGGTGCCTACCGGCGGCGACTGCCGTTGTTCGCCAGCACCGACACGCCGGGAGACCGCTGAGCGAGCCAGCGGTTCCCGGCGGGTGAGCAGACAACCGAAGGTGTGGGGGTCAGCGGGGGCCGGGACGGCTGATCTCGCTGCGCGTGGTGTCCACGCCGGGCATTTCCTCGAGGCTGTTGGACGAGGCGCGCAGGCGATCGTCGAAGCTGCCGGCGGCCAGCGGGCTGCTGCCGGTGGCGGACGTCCCGGTGGTGGACGTTCCGGTGGTGGCGGCGCCCGTGGTGGATGTGCCGGTGGTGGCGGCGCCCGTGGTGGATGTGCCGGGGGTGGACAGCGGGGTGGGGATGGGCTCGGGCTCGGTGCCGAGCGCGTCGCTGCCGCGCTGCGCCAGGTAGCGGCGCGCGGCGACGGTGCCAGCGGCACCAGCGCCGAGCAGGAGGATGGCCAGTGTGCCGCGGCGGCGGTGGCGGCTCACCCGGGCGAGCTTCGTCTCGGCCTTCGCCAGACGCTTCTCGAGGATCTGCTGGGCCTTGTCGGCTTCGAGGCGAGCCTTGGTCTCGGCCGCGACGGCCCGGTGGGAACGCTGCCGCTCGGCGCGGATCTCCGTGGTCGCGCGGGCGCGCTCAGCGGTGAGTTCCGCCCGCGAGCGGGCCTTCTCGACCTTGCGACCGGCCCGGCCGGAGGCCTTGACGGCTTTGCCGGCCGCCTTGCCCGCGCTACGCCCGGCCGCCCGCTGCGCCGCGGCACCACCGCGGACGGCGGACCCGGACGCGTCGGAGACGAGGTGGGCGACGCTGGCCCCGGCGTCCCGGGTGGCGGAGGCCGCGGTGCCCGCCGTGTCACCGGCGATGCTCGCCGCCCGGTGTGCGGCGGTCCCCGCGGCGTCGGCGGCGTGGCGTGCGGCGTCCGAGATCCCGCTGACCGGCGCGGTGTCGGTGACGTGCGAGATACGGTCCTTCAGCGTCGTACTCATGGCGTCCTTCCCTGTCTGCCGTGCACAGTGGGCCGTGGGTGGGGTGGGTCAAGATCTCTGTGCAGTGTGCCGTACCCCGCTACCCGCCCTCTCCAACGCGCAGTTGCCTGCCAGGCGTGTCACGCCGTCCTGACCGGCCTGCCGGGGGTGCGTCCACGGGCGTCCGGTGGAGTCAGACGTGCCCGGATGTGGGCCTACCCGGGCGCGTCCGGATGGCTACTGAGCGTGGACTCGCGCAACGTGGACGCGCCGGGCGCATACGATCGGGACCGGCCAGGGTGTCGTCTGAGCGGACACCGCACCGACCGGACACCGAACCCGGCCCGAGCAGGCCCGAACTGAACAGACCCGACCTGAAGAGAAGAGAGCCTCATGGCCGAGGAGCTGTACGCGACGCTGCGCACGACCGCGGGGGACATCGAGATCCGTCTATTCCCCGACCACGCTCCCAAGACCGTTCGTAACTTCGTCGGCCTTGCCACCGGCGAGCAGGAGTGGACCGACCCGTCGACCGGCGAGCGCAAGGCGGGCACCTCGCTCTACAACGGCACGATCTTCCACCGGGTCATCCCGGACTTCATGATCCAGGGCGGCGACCCGCTGGGCTCCGGTCGGGGCGGCCCGGGCTACAAGTTCGCCGACGAGTTCCACCCCGACCTCGCCTTCACCCGGCCCTACCTGCTCGCCATGGCGAACTCGGGCCCGGGGACGAACGGCTCGCAGTTCTTCGTCACGGTGGCACCGACGGCGTGGCTCACCGGCAAGCACACCATCTTCGGCGAGGTCGTCCGCGGCACCGAGATCGTGGACGCGATCGCCAAGGCGCCCACCGGCGCGCAGGACCGGCCGAAGAAGGACATCTCCATCACCGAGATCGTCATCGATCGCCGACAGGCCTGACGGGCTGGCGGTCCGGGCTCACAGGGGTTGTAACGATGGGCGCACCGCCGGAGTCGGCCAGTGAGCCGGGTCGGGACCCGTTCGCACCAGGCTCCGGCGCGTCACCCCCAGGCCCAGGTGGCCCCGGGGGATCGCCACCCCCCGGCTGGCGGCCGGATGTGGGCCCACCCCCCCAACCAGGCGGCCCGGACAGCCCAGGCGGTCCTGGCTGGGGCGGTCCGGGTTCGGGTGGGACGTCCGAGCCGGTGGTGGCGCCGCGCTGCTACCGGCACACCGACCGGGAGACGTACGTCAGCTGCCAGCGTTGCGGCCGGCCGATCTGCCCGGACTGCATGCGCCCCGCCGCCGTCGGGTTCCACTGTCCCGAGGAGGGCCGGGGCGATTCGTCGTCCGCGGGCCACAACGGAGGCGCCGGACGACCCGCGCAGCGGGACCCACGCACCGTGCTCGGCGGGCGGGCGGGCCAGGCCCGGCAGGCCCTGGTCACCCAGAGTCTCATCGTGGCCTGCGTTGTCGCCTATTTCCTTCAGGGCGCGCCCGGTCTGAGCGGCAGCGACCGGTACAACGGCTTCACCGAGCGCTTCGCGATGAACGGCAACCAGATCGCGGTCGACGACCAGTACTATCGGCTGCTGACCGCGTCGTTCCTGCACGCGAGCGTGCTGCACATCCTGTTCAACATGTACGCGCTGTTCCTGCTGGGCTTCCAGCTGGAGGCGCTGCTCGGCCGGGTCCGCTACCTGGCGCTGTTCGTGGTCGGCGCGGTCGGCGGCAACACGCTGAGCTATCTGCTCGATGGCCGGAACACCTTCTCGGTCGGAGCGTCCACCGCGATCTTCGCGTTCTTCGCCGCCTACTACGTGATCGCCCGGCGACTGCGGATCGACTCGACCCAGATCCTCGTGGTCATCGGGATCAACCTTCTGATCACGTTCACCCTCAGCGGTATCGACAAGTGGGGCCATCTGGGCGGCCTGGCCGTCGGCATCCTGGTCGGCCTTCTGTACGCCTACGTGCCGCCCCGCCACGCCCGGCTACAGGCCGGTGGTGTGCTGGGCATCCTCGCGGTTCTGCTCCTGGCGGCGTTGGCCAGGTCCGCCGCGCTCACCTGAACCTGACCTCGGACCGGCGGCTCGGGCACCTGGGGGTGCTCGTGCGATGCCGCCCTGGGCGGGGTCGGACGGTAGCGGTGGGGGAGTCAGGGGGAGCTGCGGCGGATCTGCTCGACGCGCTCGGCGACGGGGGCTGGGTCGGTGCCGAGCTGGCGGCGGGTGAGCAGGATCGGCCCGTCGATCGTCTCGATCTCCAGGGTGCGCAGGTGCACCGCCCGCCGGTTGTGGGTGACGGTGCCGGCTCGTACCGACAGCACGGCGGCCCAGGGCAGCTGGCGGCGGCGTAGGCCGTCCACGAGGGTGAGGCCGCCGGCATCGATCAGCAGGGTCGGCCGGGCCAGCAGGTCCCGCACGGCCAGGGTGCCAAGGCCGGCGGCGAGCACGCCCAGCAACAGCCGTCCGGCGCCGTCGAGCTGCTCGAGTCGGGCGGCGAGCGAGCCGACCGCGGCGACCAACGCCGCAAGCGTGCAGCCCAGGGCGTAGAGCGCCACCCGCCACAGCGGCGGCGACCAGGACACCGAGCCCACACGATCGGGCCGGTCGGATGGGGCGGGCGGGGTCACGACCCCACGCAACCACACCCGGGGCCGCCACTGTGACGCGGTCCTTGCGCCGCCCACCCGATCGGCTACTATTCGCAATCTCGCCATGACGCTATGTGTTCATCCTGGGCGGCGAGGTGGGATGGATGCCGTGGGTGGCAGGAGGTTCAGGTGGCACAGGCTCCGGTGCGGCGTAGTGGGGGTAGCCCGTTCCCGCCGATCGCCGAGTACGGGTTTCTGTCGGACTGCGAGACGTCCTGCCTGGTGGCGCCGAGCGGGAACGTCGAATGGATGTGCGTGCCGCGCCCGGACGCGCCGAGTGTGTTCGGCGCGGTGCTGGACCGTTCGGCCGGCGGGTTCCGGTTCGGGCCGGACCGAACCCAGATCCCGGCCGGGCGACGCTACCTGCCGGGGACGAACATCCTCGAGACGACCTGGCAGACCCCGAACGGCTGGCTGATCGTCACCGACTGCCTGGTCGTCGGGCCCTGGCACCGTACCCATCGGCGATCCAATACCCATCGGCGCACCCCCAGCGACTGGGACGCCGACCATGTGCTGCTGCGGCTGGCCCGCTGCGAGCACGGATCGGTCGATCTGAGCCTGGTCTGCGAACCGAACTTCGACTACGGCCGGCACGCCGAGTCGTGGGAGTACGAGGCCGAGGACTATTCGTCCGGGGCCATCGGGCACGCCGGTACCGGCGTCAACCTGCGACTGCGTACCGATCTGCGACTCGGCTTCGACGGCCGCCGGGCGCTGGCCCGCACGACCCTGCGGGAGGGGGACACGGCCTTCGTCGCGCTGACCTGGCGGGCCGAGGATCCGCTGCTGCCGGGCACCTACGCGCAGGCATGCGAGGCGGTGGAGCGCACCACGCAGTTCTGGCGCCAGTGGCTCTCCCACGGGATGTTCCCGGACCATCCGTGGCGGCGGCATCTGCAGCGCAGCGCGCTGGCGCTCAAGGGGTTGACCTACGCGCCGACCGGCGCGCTGCTCGCGGCGTCCACCACGTCCCTGCCGGAGACCCCGCACGGCGAACGCAACTGGGACTACCGGTTCAGCTGGCTGCGCGACTCGGCCTTCGCCCTGTGGGGGCTCTACACCCTGGGTCTGGACTACGAGGCCAACGACTTCTTCTCGTTCATCGCCGACGTCGCCGAACATGACGACGAGATCCAGGTGATGTACCGGGTCGGCGGTGAGCCGCGCATCGACGAGGAGATCCTCGGCCATCTGTCCGGCTACGAGGGCGCCTCCCCGGTACGGGTCGGGAACGCCGGCGCCCTGCAACGTCAGCATGACGTGTGGGGGGTCGTGCTGGACTCGGTGTATCTGCACACCCGGTCCCGGGACTACCTCTCGGAGCGGCTGTGGCCGGTGCTGGTACGGCTGGTCGAGGCCGCCGCCGCGCACTGGCGTGAACCGGACTGTGGGATGTGGGAGGTCCGCGGCGCGCTACAGCACTTCACGGCCTCGAAGATGATGTGCTGGGTCGCCCTCGACCGCGGCCGCCGCCTCGCCCAGATGCGCGGTGACCTCTCGACCGCGACCCGCTGGAAGGCGATCGCCGAGGAGATCCACGCCGATGTCTGTGCGCGGGGCGTCGACCATCGCGGCGTGTTCACCCAGTTCTACGGCTCGACGGCACTGGACGCGTCCCTGCTGCTGATGCCGCTGCTCGGCTTCCTGCCCGCCGCGGACGATCGGGTGAAGGCCACCGTGCTCGCCATCGCCGAGGAGCTCTCCGAGGACGGCCTGGTGCTGCGCTACCGCACCGAGGAGACCGACGACGGGGTGGCCGGCGAGGAGGGAGCCTTCCTGATCTGCTCGTTCTGGCTGGTCTCCGCGCTGGTGGAGATCGGCGAGCTGGCGCGTGCCCGCCAGCTGTGCGAACGGCTGCTGAGCCTCGCGAGTCCGCTGGACCTCTACGCCGAGGAGATCGATCCGCACAGCGGCCGGCACCTCGGCAACTTCCCCCAGGCGTTCACCCACCTCGCGCTCATCAACGCGGTGATGTACGTGATCCGCGCCGAGGACGCCGAGGCCTACGCCCGCCCGTCCCCGTCCACCTGACCCACCCGCCGTCGACCTGACCGCGTTCGCCGTCCCCCTGACCCGTTCGCGGTCCCCTGACCCGTTCGCACAGTGGGCGTCGTCGCCTTTCGCCTCAGGGTGAGGGGCTGGACGGCTAACGTGAACGGATGGCCAGCCTGGAGGTAAGGGACAAGCGGGTCGAGGTCGTGATGCGTGGCCTGGAGCGGCTCGGCGCGCTGCGCGGTGACGTCTCCGTCGCGCTCGATGAGGTGCTCGACGTGCGGACGTCGGCGGAGCCGTTCGGTGAACTGCGTGGGTGGCGTCTGCCCGGGACGGGTCTGCCGCGGGTGATCGCGCTCGGTACCTGGCGTTCCCGGGACGGCAAGGACTTCGCCGCCGTCTACCGTGGCCGCCCCGCCGTGGTCGTCGAGGTGCGTGCGGGGGCGGAGTTCCGCCGCCTGCTCGTCGGCGACGAGCACGCCGAGGACACGGTCTCCCGCCTGCGGGCCGCCGTCCTGGCCCGCTGATCACGCCGCAGTACCCTGGAACTACGTTTCGCAATCTCCACGGATTGCCTCGGCTTCGACTTCCACAACCCAACGTTCGTCAAGAAGTCCGCTGACGATCACCATCGTGGCGGCCGGGCGGGTGCCCGCGAACAGGTCCCGGTGCACCTTGCCCACAGCATCGGCATGTGCACCGGAGGTGAGGTACATCCGGGTGCGCACCACGTCCGCGAGGCCCGCGCCGGCCCGGGCCAGGGCCGTCTCGACCAGCTGAAAGCACCGTCGGGCCTGGGCCGCGGCATCTGCTGGCACGCTGCCGTCCGGCCAGACGGGCCCGGTGCCGCTGACGAGGATCCGGTCGCCGACGCGCACGGCGCGGGAGAAGCCGATGATCTCCTCGTAGGGCGAGACGCCCGCGATGAGATCACGATTAGTGTTCATACCTTCACTATCCATCGATATCACCCTCAAGGGTGATATCCACACTTGTGGACAACGGTTGTGGATAGATGACAGCCGTGCAAGTCGTCAGCTCTTCCCTGGACGCCCCTGAGTCGGCCGGTAGCGACCCCGTCCGCCCGCGTGACAACCCGTTGCGGCGGCGGGGTCCCGGCTACCGGCGTGGCGGCGTCAGCGCCACTGGGTTGACACGGCCAGCCCGATGACGACGAAACCGAAGCCGATGAGGATGTTCCAGCCGCCCAGGCTCTCCATGCCCAGCACACCGCCGTTGGAGAAGTAGTAGATGAGCAGGTAGACGATGCCAAGCAGGAACAGGGCGAGGATCAGTCCGCCGAACCACGGTGGCGACGGCGGCTTGCGCCGGGTCTGGTTTCCGCTGGTGGTCGGTGGCTGCTTCTTCGGCTTGCGGCGTCGTGACTCGGGCACGGCGGTACTCCTCGACTGGCCAGGCATGGACGACGCGCGATCGCCCTTCGCGTCGTCCCGTGCGGGCAGTGGCGATCCCACGTTGGGCAACAGCGTAGACAGCGGATCTGTGTCGGCGCCGATAGCCTGCCGAACTGGATCGGCGCGTGGTGCCAACCGGGCATCCACGATGCCCCTGCCCGCGTAGCGTGCGGCGCGAGGACGTTTCCGCGACGGCATCGGAAAACGGCGTGATCGTTGGAATCCACCCGCGTCCCGACGAGCGTTGGAGGGGTTCGGTAGCGCATGGTCACCGCGGCGGGGATCCGGGCGCGCCGAATGGCGACAGCATCGGCCGGGCGCGTTCGGCGAGCCGTGGTCATCGCGTCCGTGCTGTCCCTGGGGGTTCTGCTGGGGGGTGTGACGAGGCAGCCCGGCCGCTCCGCCGACGCGAACGCTTTCGCCGACGCTCGCCTTGGCCCTGGCGCGGCGGCGCAGGTCATCGCCGACGAGGCGCGCCGAGCAGCCACCGAGGCCGCCACAGCCCCCGCCACCGCGATGGCGTCCGCGCGGGCTGTCCCGCCGCAGCCGAGGCCGACGGCGGCGCCCTCGGCGTCCGAGGTGCCCGGAACCACCCGGTCCCGCCTGGACCTTGCCCGGGCGGTCGGTCTGGCGGCGGTGCGCGGGCCGGCGGTGAGCGTCGAGCTTGATGACGCGCCCGCGGAGAGCCGCCGCGGGCCCTATCCGCGGGGGGTGCGCTCTCCCGGACCGGACGATCTGGTCGTGCACCAACAGGATGTGCAGGCCGTCGTGAACGCGCTGTGGCATGGTGGCGCCGAGGCCATGTCGATCATGGGTATCCGGGTGACCGCGCGGACCGCGGTGCGCTGTGTCGGCAACACACTGCTGCTTGACGGCGAGGTGTTCTCGCCCCCGTTTCGGATTACCGCCATCGGTGACACCGCCGCGATGCGGACCAGCCTGCGCGACGACCCGCAGATCATCGTCTACCGGCAGTACGTGGACGCCTACCGCCTGGGCTACCGGGTCAGCCAGAGCACGGATGTCACCCTGCCCGCGGCCCAGCCCTGAGCGGCGCTCTAGCTGAAGGCGGCGGCGCGCAGGGTCTCGACCTCGTCGGACAGGCCGGGAGCCAGCCGGCGGGCGGCGCCGCCGTCGTCACCGCAGCGCTCCAACCAGCGGGCGAGCATCAGATGGCCGCCCTGGGTCAGCACCGACTCGGGGTGGAACTGCACGCCCTCCAACGGCAGGCTGACGTGCCGCAGGGCCATCACCACGCCGCTCTCGGTTCGGGCGGTGACCTCGATCTCCGGCGGCAGCGTTCGCTCGTCGACGGCCAGGGAGTGGTAGCGGGTCGCGACGAACGGGGTCGGCAGGTCGGCGAGGACCCCGGCCTGGTCGTGATGGACCAGCGAGGTCTTGCCGTGCAGCAACTCGGGGGCGCGGTCCACGGTGGCGCCGAACGCGACACCGATCGCCTGGTGCCCGAGGCACACCCCGAGCAGCGGCACGACCCGCTCGGCGCACTGGCGCACCATGGGGATGCTCACCCCGGCCGCCTCGGGTGTGCCCGGACCGGGCGACAGCAGCACCCCGTCGAACCCGAGACCGGCGAGGTCCGCCGGGTCGACCTCGTCGTTGCGCAGCACCACGCAGTCCGTCTCCAACTGGCCGAGGTACTGGACCAGGTTGAACACGAACGAGTCGTAGTTGTCGACGACCAGGATCCGCATCGGGCGGCCTCCGTCCAGGCTCAGGGTCGTGCTTGGCGTCCCCTCCTGCCCTGCCCAGGGCGGGCAGGGCAGGACACGGGACTCAGTTGCGGGCACCGCCCCCGGCCGCCCCGCCACCGCCACCGCCGGTAGCACCGGGCTGAGCGGCGGCACCAGCGGCACCCGCACCGCCGCCAGGCGCGGCTGTCGCGCTCGGCGAGGGGGTCTGACCACCGGTACCGGGGGTCTGGGTCTGGCCGCCACCGGGGTTCACGGTCGGCAGCTGGTCGGTCGGCTGGGTCGCGGTGGGGCTCGGCGGTGCGGTGGTCTCGAGCTGGGCGGCTACCGACAGGGTAATGGTCGACCCGCGGGGCACCGCGCCGCCGGACGGCGTCTGGGCCACGACGGTGCCGGGCGCCACGGTGTTGTTGCCGACGGTCTGCTGGGTGGCCTTCAGACCCCACCGGCCGAGTTCGGCGGCGGCGTTGTCGTAGGTGCTGTTGCGCACGTCCGGCACGTTGACGCTGGAACTGACCACGTAGACGGTGACGGTCGAACCGGGCTTGACCGGGCCGCCGGTCGCCGGGTCGGTGCTGTCGACCGTGCCGACCTTCTGCGAGGTCTGGTTGTAGAAGGGCATGACCGTCGGATTCAGGCCGAGCGCGCGCAGCTGTGCCACGGCATCGCTCTGGCTCTTGCCGACCAGGTCGGCGGGGATGGTGACGTCACCCGCGGCCTTGCCGATGAACAGGGTGATCGTCTCGTTGGACTCGACCTGGGTGCCCTCGGTCGGGTCGACCTTGGTGACCTGGCCGGCTCTGTCCGGCGCGTCCACCGAGGAGATGGTCACCGTGCCGCGGAAGCCGGCGCTCTGCAACCGGGCTCGCGCGCTCTGCTCGTTCAGGCCGAGCAGACCCTTCGGAACGGCGATCTTCTCACCCGACCCGCCACCGCCGCCGCCGAGGAAGGTGGAGGCGAGCAGCACCACCGCGACGAACACGACGACGACGCCGAGGCCGGCGAGGATGTACTTCCACGCCTGTGACTTCTGTGGGCTGCCGGGCACGGCGCGCCGGTCCAGGGCACCGGTGAGGTCGTACCGGTCGAACGGGCCGGTGCCGAAGCGGCCGTCGTCGTACGGCGCGTCCGGGTACGCGCCGGCGGCGGGGGCGAAGGAGGTCGCGTCGTCGCCGTAACGGTCGTCGGCGTAACGGTCGCGGGTGGGGTAGCCGGCGCGGTCACCACGGCCCAGCACGGCGGTGCCGCTGGCCGCGGGCCCCAGGGTGGTGGCGGCTCCGCTGGCGCCACCAGCTCCCATCATCGCCTGCACCTGACGTCCGGCCAGGGCCCGTTCCAGATCGTCGCGCATCTCACCCGCGGTGAGGTAGCGATCGTCGGCGTCCTTCTCCATCGCCTTGAGGACGATCGCGTCGGCCTCGGGGGAGATGTCGCGGTCATGCGCCGACGGCGGGTCGGGATCCTCGCGGACGTGCTGGTAGGCGACGGCGACCGGGTTGTCGCCGCGAAACGGCGGCGCCCCGGTGAGCAGCTCGTAGAGCAGCACCCCGGTGGTGTAGACGTCGCTGCGGGCGTCGACCCGCGCGCCGCGGGCCTGCTCGGGGGAGAGGTACTGCGCGGTGCCGATGACGGCCGCGGTCGCGGTCATCGTGGACGATGTGGCGGTGGTGGCCCGGGCGATGCCGAAGTCCATCACCTTGACCGCGCCGTCCGGGCTGAGCATCACGTTCGCGGGTTTGATGTCCCGGTGGATGATGCCCATCCGGTGGCTGTAGTCCAGCGCGGCGCAGACGTCGGAGGTGATCTCCATGGCCCGGCGTTCGGTGAACCGGCCCTCGGCCTGGAGGGCGTCGCGCAGCGTCCGGCCCTCGATGAACTCCATGACGATGTACGGGATGTGGGTCCCGTTGATGACATCCTCGCCGGTGTCGTACACCGAGACGATCGCCGGATGGTTCAGCGCCGCGGACGACTGCGCCTCGCGCTGGAACCGGGCGAGGAAGGTCGGGTCCCGGGCCAGGTCCGAGCGCAGCGTCTTGATGGCGACCTCGCGGCCGAGCCGGGTGTCCCGGCCGCGGTAGACCTCCGCCATCCCGCCGTAGCCGATGCCACCGCCGAGTTCGTAACGACCGCCGATGAGCTGCGGGGCCGCGCCGGGTGGGTACGTGTGGGTTGCATCGGTCACGAAGACTCCCCTGCCTCACCGACGAGATCAGCCACGACCGGTGGCGCGGACACAGCGCCCGCCGGGGTTGCCGCCGAGTTCGACTCGGAACCGTTGCCGGTGAACAGCCGGTTGGAGACGAACGCGGTGATCGCGACCGTCAGGACGAGCAGAATGATCAGGAGTGGCAGGGGTAGCGCCCAACGCCCGGCGCCGGCGCTCGCGCCGCGTCGCCGCTCGGCCCGTCCGCCCGACCAGTCGGACTCCCCGCCGCGCCCGTGCGCCGGGTCGGACCACCCGGATGGGCCCTGCTTGTAGATGGTGCCGGGGTCCTGGGTGTCACCATAACCGCCACCGCCACCGTCGCCGTACCCGGGGCCGCCGGTGCCGGGGTAGCCGCCGCCCGGACCGCCGTAGCCGGTCGACGAACCATAGCCGGACGGCTCGCCACCGGAGCGCGACCCTTCGCCGTACCTGCCGCGGGCATCCGGCCCGTACCCGGGGTCCTGGCCGTAGCCGGAGTTCGGTCCGCCGTAGCCCGAACCGGGGTTGTAACCGGTGTCGGGGCCGTGCGTCGGCGGGCTGTGCATCGCGGTCGCGGGCAGATCACCGTCGGGTTGCAGCTGGGTGCGGTCCGGTGAGACCTGGGTGCGGTCCGGACCCGAACCGCCCCGACCGGGTCCGCTGCCGCCGCGGCCGGCCGCGGCGTCCGGCTCCTGCGGAAGCCAGGACGGCGGGCGGCTGCGGGAGGTCTGGCGGTGCGCCCGCCCCGCGGCCGGCGGGGGCAGCCCCGGGCCGCTGGGATGGCGGGCGGTCAGATCCGGGGAGCTGGGCCCGCTGGGCCAGCGGCCGTTCTCGGGTGGCCACAGGTTGCGTCGGATACCCGCCGCCGAGCGCGCGAACGCCCCGGCGGAGCTGGGCCGCCGGCTCGGGTCCTTGGCCATCGCCGAATCGACCAGCGCCCGGACCTGGTAGGGGATGTCGGTGGGCAGCGGGGCGGGGGTGTCCTGCTGGTGGGCCATGACGACGACGATGGGGTTGCGGTCGTCGAAGGGACGACGGCCGGCCAGGCACTCGTAGGCCACGACGCCGAGGGAGTAGACGTCACTGGCCGGTGTCACCGGCCGGCCGGAGGCCTGCTCGGGCGAGACGTAGTAGGCGGTGCCCATCATGATGCCGGTCGCGGTCAGCGGGGCGGCGTCGACGGCGCGGGCGATACCGAAGTCGGTGACCTTCACGACGCCGTCCGGGCGCAGCAGCAGGTTGCCGGGTTTGACGTCACGGTGGACGACCCCGAGGGCATGCGCGGCCTGCAACGCGTCGGCGGCCTGACCGAGGATGTCGAGCATCCGTTCGGCCGACAGGCGCTTCTCCCGGTGCAGCATCGCGGACAGCGGCTCGCCCTCGACCAGCTCCATCACCAGGTAGGCGGTGGGGTAGTCGTCCGCGGTGGCGACCTCGCCGTAGTCGTAGACCGAGGCGACCCCGGGGTGGGAGAGCCGGGCGGCGTGCCGCGCCTCGCCGCGGAAGCGGACCAGGAACGACTCGTCACTGGCGTACTCCGGACGCAGCAGTTTGACGGCGACGGGCCGGCCGAGGGTCTGGTCGAGCCCGCGCCACACCTCGCCCATGCCGCCAGCGGCGATCCGACCGTCGAGGCGGTAGCGGTTGTCCAGCACGGTGTTCGGCGACGCGGCACCGGCGAAGGGCTGCGAGGGAGAGGAGGAGTTGCCGGGCGAGTTGTTCATGGTCTGTCCAATGCGGCCTGCATGACCTGTTTCGCGACGGGGGCGGCGATGGCACCGCCGGTGCCGACCTCACCCCCGCCGTCCTCCACAATGACGGCGACGGCGACCTTGGGGTTGTCCGCCGGTGCGAAACCCACGAACCAGGCGTGCGGCGCCACGTCGGTGCCGTGCTCGGCGGTACCGGTCTTCCCGGCGACGGTGACCCCGTCGATCTGCGCCTTACGGCCGGTGCCGGCGGTCACCACGCTCTCCATCATCGTCGTGAGTTCCGCCGCGACGTCGCCGCTGATCGGCTTGCCGAGTTCCTTGGGGCTGGTCCGGCTGATCGTCCGCTTGTCCGGGCCGCGCAGTTCGGACACCAGATAGGGCTTCATCTCGGTGCCGCCGTTGGCGATCGCCGCGACCACCTCCGCCATCTGTAGGGGCGTGACCCGCACGTTGTACTGGCCGATCGCCGACTGTGCGGTCTGCGCCCCGTCCAGGTCGCTGGGGAAGACGCTACGTGCCTGCGACACGGGGAGGTCGGGGAATGTGGTGTTGAAGCCGAACGCCTCCGCCTGGCTGCGCAGAGCGTCGTCGCCGAGGTCGATCCCGAGCTGACCGAACGCGGTGTTGCAGGAGATCGTCAGGGCGTGGATGAGCGTGTCGGTCTGGCCGTCGCCACAGGTCTCACCGTCGAAGTTCGGCAGCGTGACGGTGCTCAGCGGCAGCTTCAGCTCGTTCGGGGCGGCGATCCGGTCGTCCGGGTGGCGGCCCGCGGCGAGGGCGGCGGCGGCGGTGATGAGCTTGAAGGTCGACCCCGGCGGATAGGTCTGCTGGGTCGCCCGGTTGAGCAGCGGCTGTGCCTTGTCCGCGGAGAGCACGCCGTAGGCGTCGGTGGCGGTCTTCTCGGTGTGGCTGGCCAGCGGGCTCGGATCGTAGGTGGGGCTGGTGACCATCGCCAGCACCGCGCCGGTCTTCGGGTCGAGTGCGACCACGGCGCCCCGGCGGTCGCCCAGCGCCTGCGCGGCGGCCTGCTGCACCGCCGGCACCAGGGACGTCAGCACCGTCCCGCCCCGGCGCTGCTGGTTGGTGAACAGCCCGGTCACCCGGCTGGCGAGCAGCCGGTCGTCGTCCCCGGAGAGGAACACGTCCTGGGAGCGTTCGAGGCCGGCGGCGGTGAACAGCGTGTAGTAGCCGGTGACGTCCGCGTAGAGCGAGCCGGCCGGATACTGCCGCTGGTACTTGTACTGGTCGTTGGAGGCCACCGACCGGGCGATCTCCACGTCGCCGGCCAGGATCGAACCGCGCTCCCGCTCGAGGCGCTCGGTGATCTGCCGTCCGTTCGTCGGTTCGGTCTTGAGGCTGTGCACCTGGCCGACCTGCAACCAGTTCGCGTTCACCAGCAGGGCGGCGAACAGCACCATGCAGACGACAGCGACCCGGCGAGCTGGGCGGTTCATGTCGTCTTCACCACCTGGGTGGGGCTCTCGGACACGGCACCGGGATCGAACAACGGCGCCTCGGACGGCGGCTCCGGGGCGCGCCGCGCGCTGTCACTGACCCGCAGCAGCAGAGCGATGATCGCCGCGTTGGCCACGATGGACGAGCCACCGTAGGAGACGAACGGCAGGGTGAGTCCCGTCAGCGGGATCAGCCGCATCACCCCGCCGACCTGTACGAACACCTGAAGGCCGAGGGTGAACGACAGGCCGGTCGCGAGCAGCTTGCCGAACGCGTCCTTCGCCCCGAGGGCCGCGCGCATCCCACGCAGCACCAGCAGCGCGTACATGGTCAGGATGGCCATCACCCCGGTGAGCCCGAGCTCCTCGCCCAGGCTCGCCATGATGAAGTCGGTGTTGGCGAACGGCACCTTCTGCGGATGGCCCTGGCCGAGGCCGGTGCCGCTGATCCCACCGGCGGCGAACCCGTACAGCCCCTGCACGAGCTGGTAGGACGTGCTCGACGGGTTGTCACCGTCGAAGGCGTGCAGCCAGCCGTCCACCCGGATCTGGACGTGGCCGAACAGCGGGTACGCCAGGACCGCTCCGGCGACGAACAGGCCGAGGCCGCTCAGAATCCAGGACACCCGCTCGGTGGCGACATAGAGCACCACCAGGAACATCCCGAAGAACAGCAGGGACGAGCCGAGGTCGTTCTGCACGACCAGGATGCCGAGGCTGGCCAGCCACGCCACCAGCAGCGGGCCCAGCGTGCGGGCGTGGGGGATCTTCAGGCCGAGCACGGTGGGCGAGCCGTAGGTGAGCACGTCCCGCTTGTTCACCAGGTACGCGGCGAAGAAGATCAGGATGAGGATCTTCGAGACCTCGCTGGGCTGGAACGAGAACGGCCCGACCCGCAGCCACAGGCGGGCACCGTTGATGCTGGTGCCGATGCCGGGCACGATCGGCAGCATCAGGCCGACGATGCCGGCTAGGCCCGCGGTGTAGGCGTACCTGGCGAGCTTGCGGTGATCACGCACCAGGGCGAGCACGAGCACGAACACGATCATCGCGAGCAGCGTCCAGACCAGCTGCACCTGCGCCGCGCTCGGTGGGATGTGCCGACCGGCCTGTTTGGCCGCCTCACTGCGGGCCAGGTCCAGTCGGTAGATCATCACGAGCCCGAGGCCGTTGAGGGCGACGACGACGGGCAGCAGCACCGGGTCCGCGGCGGGCGCGAAACGACGGACGGCGATGTGGGCCATCGCCCACAGGCAGAAGAAGCCCAGGCCGATGGTCAGCACCCCGAGGGAGAGCTGCCCGACGTCGGCGAGGGTGAGTGCCGCCAGCGCCGACGTCGCCAGCACCCCGGCGTAGATCAGCAGGGTCAGTTCACGGCGGCGGTACGGCGGCAGGTTGATGTCACGCGGCAACGGCAGACCGGCGAAGGTGGCGGTCAGGTCCGCCGGCCGTGGTCGACGCAGCGGGGGAAGCGGGAGCGGCGGGCGGGTCATCGTTGGCCTGGGGGCATGAGCATGGGGCTCACGGAGTCGCGGTGGTCGCAGGGGTCGGACATCCGGCGGGGACGGGGGCGGCCCGACAGGCTTCGGGCGGCGCCGTCGGCAACACCGCCGGCACCTTCGTACTCGTCGACGGGCTCGGGCTGACCGAGGGCGCCACCGTCGCGGAGGCGGCCGAGGCCGCCTCCGGCGAGCTGCTCAGCCGGGCGATGATCTGTTCGGCGTCGGAGCGACTGTTCGCGGGGATACCGTCCCGCAGGTCACTGCGGTCGGCGGCGCTGATCTCGGCCAGCGGCTGGCCGTGGGTGAGCACCGAGGAGAAGTGGATGCCGGCGAAGCCGCCCTTCACCCCCTGGAACAGCGCGACCTTGTCGTCGTCGACGCCGACGTAGTACTGGCTGCGCACATAGCTCCAGCCGGCGGTCGCGCCGGCCACCACGATCACGAACACCACGGTGGAGACGAACAGCACCCGACGGCCGGAGCGGCGACCCTCGCGTTCCGGTTCCGCCTCCCCGTCCGCGTCGTCGCCGTCCCCGTCGGAACGGCTGCCGGCGGACTGCTGCCGGTCCCGGCGGTGGAACCCGGGCCGGCCGATCCTGGCCGCCTTCGCCGCCGCGGACTCGGCGTCGCCGTTGCGCGGGTCGGGGCCGCTGCGGGCCAACTGGGCGCCCGGCACGACCCGCTTCTCCGCCGCCGCACCGGCCACCAGCGGATGGGACAGCGCCCCACCGTGGTCCTCGGCGATGTCGGCGACCACGACGGTGATGTTGTCGGGCCCGCCGCCCTTGAGCGCCAGGTTGACCAGCTGGTCGACGGCATCCTGCGGGGACGGCAGCAGCAGCGTCTCGCGGATCGTCTCCTCGCTGACCACACCGGACAGCCCGTCGGTGCACAGCAGGTACCGGTCGCCGGGGATGGCCTGACGCACCGACAGGTCCGGTTCGACCTCCCGGCCGTCGAGCGCCCGCATCAGCAGTGAGCGCTGCGGATGGGTGTTGGCCTGCTCCGGCGTGATCCGGCCCTGGTCGACGAGATCCTGCACCAGGGTGTGATCGTGGGTGACCTGGCTGAGGATGCCGTCGCGCAACAGGTAGGCGCGGGAGTCACCGACGTGCAGAACGCCGAGCATGTTCCCGGCGGACAGCACGGCTGTCACCGTCGTGCCCATCCCGTCGAGCGCGCTGTTCTCCAGCGACATCTCCCGGAGCTGGCGGTTCGCGTCGCGGACGGCCTCGTTCAGTTCGGTGACGAGATCGTCGCTGTGCACGCCGTCGTCGAGATCGGCCAGCCGTGAGATCACGGTGGAGCTCGCGACCTCACCGGCGGCATGGCCACCCATCCCGTCGGCGACGGCCAGCAGACGCTGCCCGGCGAACGCGGAGTCTTCGTTTCCTTCCCGTACGTGCCCGACATCGGAGCGGACGGCGAAGTGCAGCCTGAGGCTCACCGGTGGAGCTCCAGGACCGTCTTCCCGATCCTGACCGGCGCGCCGAGAGGTACCGGCATGGGACTGGTCACCTTCGTACGGTTGAGGAATGTGCCATTGGTCGAGCCCAGGTCCTCGACGAACCACTGCCCGTCGTGGTGCACGAGTCTCGCATGCCGGCCTGACGCGAAGTCATCCTCGAGGACCAGAGTCGAGTCCTGTGCCCGTCCGATGGTGACAGGTACCGATCCTAGCGGAATCGTTGTGCCTGCCAAGGGACCCTTTGTCACGACCAGTTTGCTTGGTGTGCGCGGCTTGTGTGCTGGTTGCGGGGGGTTGCGAGGCGCCGCTGGGCGCGCGATCGGTGGCGGTTCGCGGCGTTGCTGACGTTTCGTCGGGCCGAACATGTCCAGCCGGACGGCCCGCACCGCCACCAGGACAAATCCCCACAACAGGGCAAGAAAGCCGATCTTGACGATCAGCAGCACCAGCTCACTGGGCTCGGTCGGGTCCATCGGCGACTACCAGCCCCGATCCGACCGGGAGCGGCCACGCCCGCCGGGATCCCGCTGCGGGGCGTCCAGCTGCCCGGGCAGGACTGTCTGTGCGTCGTACACGTCGTCCAACGGCTCCAAGTCGAGGGGCTCCCGATCGCTGGCCGGCGGATCACCGGGACGCCGGGAAGGGGCATGCCGCGGGTCGCGATGATCCTGCGAGCCCCCGACATCGTCGCGGCGATCGCGCGGGCCGCGGGCGTAGCCGCCCCGCTCCTCGCGCGCCGACCCCGGACCGCGACCACGCTCCCGTGCGCGTGGATCGTCCGGCTGATCATAACCGCGCCGGCCCGGGTCGCGGAACTCCTGGTCACGGTAGTCCGCACCGGTTCCCGCCCGACCGGGGCGCTCCGGGCCGTAGGAATCATCCGGATAGGCCGGGCCGCCCTCGTGCCGATCGCGCGCGTACGGATCCACCCGGTCGCCCGGATCCACCCGGCCACCGCGGTCGCCGCGTGGCGAGGAGCCGGCCTGGTACGGATCGTCCGGGACAGGGGTGGGTCGCCGCTCCGGCGGCGGGGTGGGACGCTGCGCCGGGCGCCCCGGCACCGGCGTCGAACCCGGTCGGGTGCCCACCCGCCCCGGCGGTGGCGTCGCCCCGGCCCGGTTCGGCAGCAGCACGCCCCGCTCGGACGACGATCGGTCACCGGGCGCTCGGTCCAGGGGTGCCCGGTCCACAGGTGCCCGCTCGGCGGAGACACGATCGGGGTGCGGAGTGGCGCGACCAGCCGCCCGCCCCGCCCCGGCCCGGCCGTCCTGCCGGCGAAACACGATCGTGGCGGTACCGAGTTCGATACGATCACCGTTGACGAGCTTCACCTGCCGGGCTGCCCGCCCGTTCACGAGACTGCCGTTCGTCGACCCGGCATCGACGTACAGGAACTGCCCGTCCGGCAGCCGGCGGATCTCACCGTGGCGCCGCGACACCCCGGTGTCGTTCAACCGGATGTCACACTCGACGCTGCGGCCGATCACCGTGGTCTCCGCGTCCAGCGGGTACTCCCGCTCCCCGGAACCACCCGGCGCCTTCGTCGTGATCAGCAGATGGGGTGTGCCCGGAGCGCTCGGCCGCGACCGGCGACCGGCGACCACCCCCGGATCGGCCGCCGCCACACTGCTCCGGATGCGGAACACGCCGACATCGAGATCGGAGGCCTCCGACAGCCGCACCGACACCGGCCCGACGAACGTGTACCGCTGCTCGGCGGCATGCTCACGCACCATCTCGGCCAGCTCGTCGCACAGTGCACGGTCATACGGGGAGAGTCGGGCGAAGTCGCCACTGGCCAGCTCCACGGCGAACTCGTTGGGCACCAGCACCCGGTTCGAGCTCACCGCGCGGCGGTCGTCGGTCTCCCGAGCCAGGGCGCTCGCGATCTCGACCGGCTCGACACCGCCCTTGAACACCTTGGCGAACGCACCTTCGACGAGGCCGCCCAGGCGCCGTTCGAAGCGTTGTAGCACGCCCATGCTCGACCTCCCTTCTCCCGGTCTGTGAGATCGTATGCCCCCGGGCGCCCGCGCCCCACGGCTGCGCAGCCTGACACGTGCCCGGCTGGCGCGACCCCCCGACGCAGAGGACATCTCCGGCGTGATAGCGTGTCACCTGCACAAGAGATAGTTCCACTCGGGCGAGTGGCGGAATGGCAGACGCGCACGGTTCAGGTCCGTGTGTCCTAACGGACGTGGGGGTTCAACTCCCCCCTCGCCCACGCAAGCCCCTGTTGGCGCATGCTGCGCCGGTGGGGGCTTTC
>NZ_CADCWS010000048.1 GCF_902806475.1 Candidatus Frankia nodulisporulans | reverse complement strand
CTAACCCACGATCAAAGCGCTACCTGACCAGTTACGCCGGTCAAAGGGCGGTGTGAGCCCGGGTTCTTCTACCATCTCAATCTCCTGTAATTTCAACAGTGACGCTATTCGATATGACGTGATGCGGATCCAGGCCGCTGGTGCGGCGATGGCACTGCCAAACGCCCCGGTGCTCGAGTACGGGTGGCACAGGGTCGATTCCTGGCAGCCTGACCTGCCCACCAAGAAAGGCCTTGCCAGGCTGCGAGAACTCACGCGGGAGGCGATGAAATATGCTAGAATGCTGGCCTCACCGCGCTGAGGCTGTTTCCTGGCCGTCATCGGAGGCGCCGCGATAACGGTCGATGAGGGCGGCGACGCCGTCGAGGATGGTGTCGACGCCGAGGAGGAACTCCGCCCGTTCGTCGAAGCCGCTCGGGTCGTCGCCGATCTCGCCGGACCAGGCGATCGCGTGCAGCCGCGGGTAGGTCCGCTCGTCCACCAGTTCGCGCAGCAGCGTCTCGAACGTCCACCCGGGTGACGCCGCCGGCGTCTCACCGGTCTCCGCGGCGGCGGCCATGGCGGCTGCGGCGGCGCGGGCGGCGTCGTTGGCCATCCGGGCCTCGCTGAGGGTGTAGGAGCTGAGCAGGCCGATCATCCGGAGCTTCTCGGCGCCGGGCAGGCCGGTGTCGTCGAGGCTGGCGAGGCCGAGCTCGACGAACGTCATCGAGTTCGGCGCGAGCGGCGGCGCGGCCATCGGCATCTGGGTGATCCAGGCGTGGCGGTCGATCATGTCCCGTTGGACCAGGGCCCAGGCGCGCAGCTTCTCCCGCCAGGTCGCCCCGTCCAACGTCAGTGACTCGACGCCGACGGCGCTGGCGTTCCACATCAGGGTGAGCAGTTCGTCCTTGCTGGCCACGTACCGGTAGAGCGACATCGTCGTGAAGCCGAGGGCCTTCGCGACCCGCGCCATCGACACGGCCTCGAGCCCCTCGGCGTCGGCAAGCTCGATGGCGGCGGTGACGATCGCGTCCACCGACAGGCCCGGACGCGGGCCACGTCCGCCCCGGGCGCGACGCCCCCACAGCAGGTCGATCCCCGGCGGCAGCGGCCGAGGGGCCGCGGGGGGCGCCTCGCTGGGCCTACGGGTCCCGTCCACGTCAGCGAGGATACGGCTGGACGGCTACTGTGTACATCATATACATTGCAGTGTATGTCATACACGGTTATTGCGGAGGGGATCCGCAAGTCCTTCGGCGCGCAGGTGGTGCTCGACGGCGTCGACCTCGCCCTCGATCGGGGTTCGGTGTTCGGCCTGCTCGGCCCGAACGGTGCGGGCAAGACGACGCTGGTCCGGATCCTGGCCACGCTGATGCGTCCCGACTCCGGGCGCGCCACCGTCGCCGGCCACGACCTGCTGACCGACCCGGTCGGCGTCAAGGGCGCGATCAGCCTCACCGGCCAGTACGCCGCGGTCGACGACGTCCTGACCGGCCGGGAGAACCTGGAGATGATGGCCGGTCTGCTGCACCTGGGCCGGCGCGCCGCCCGGGCCCGCGCCGCCGAGCTGCTCGCCGAGTTCGATCTGACCGACGCGCGGGACCGCCGGGTGAGGACCTACTCCGGCGGAATGCGCCGCCGCCTCGACCTCGCCGCCAGCATGATCCGCCGCCCGGAGCTGCTGTTCCTGGACGAGCCGACGACCGGCCTCGACCCGCGCAGCCGTGAACAGCTCTGGGGTACCGTGCGCCACCTCGCCGCCCAGGACGTCACGATCCTGCTGACCACCCAGTACCTCGAGGAAGCCGACCAGCTCGCCGACACCGTCGGCATGCTCACCGCCGGCCGCATCGTCGCCCGCGGCACCCCTGACGAGCTCAAGTCCAGCCTCGGCACCGAGATCGTCCGCCTGCGCTTCCCCGACGCCCGCGCCTACCAGAGTGCCCTGGCCGCACTCGCCCCGAGCGCCGGCGGTACCGGGTTCACGATCGAGGCGGCGGACGACGGTGCGCTGCGCATCGACATCCCCACGGACGGCTCCAGCGCCCGACTGCGCGACCTGCTCGACCTGCTGGTCGCCACCGGCGGCAGTACCGCCGCCGGATCACCCAGGGTGTCGACCCACCGCCCCAGTCTCGACGACGTCTTCCTCGCCCTCACCGGCACCGCTGACACCGCCGGGGCCACCCCGGCTCCCCGTAGCGCCACCCGATCGGAGCTCGCCCGATGAGCAGCCTCACCTACGACATCGTCGATTCCCGGATCATGGTCGGCCGTTGCCTGCGACGGTCCTGGCGGGACCCGGAGGCGTTCTTCACCGCGCTGATGCTGCCGATCATCCTGATGCTGCTGTTCGTCTACGTGTTCGGCGGTGCGCTGCGCGATCACGGCCCGTACGTCGACTACGTGGTGCCCGGGCTGATCGTGCTGTGCGCCGGGTTCGGCGCCGGGACGACGGCGGTGGCCCTGGCCACCGATCTGGCCGGTGGCATCGTGGACAGGTTCCGCTCGATGCCGATCCGGGCGTCGGCGATCCTGCTCGGCCAGGTCGCGGCGAGCCTCACCCGCAACCTGCTCGCGACCGCCCTGGTCATCGGCGTGGGCCTGGGCATCGGCTGGCGACCGACGACGTCGGTGTGGCGCTGGGCCGGCGCGCTCGGGCTGATCGTGCTGTTCATCCTGGCGCTGTCCTGGCTCGCCGCCGCGGTCGGCCTGCTCGCCGGCGGCCCGGAGGCGGCGAACTCGTTCACCTTCGTCCTGATGTTCCTGCCGTATGTGAGCACGGCCTTCGTCCCCACCGACACCATGCCGAGCGTGCTCCGCGGCTTCGCCGAGAACCAGCCCTTCACCCCGATCATCGAGACCATGCGCGGCCTGTGGATGGGCCACACCTCCACCGGCGCGTCCACCGCGCACGAGGCCCTGATCGCCCTCGCCTGGACCCTCGGCCTGCTGGCCCTGTCCTGGCCGGCCGCCACCCACCTGTTCCGCCGCACCACCACCCACTGACCCGCCCCACCGACCCGCCTCGCCCCACCGACCCGTGCCGCTGTCCCGCCCCGCCGACCCGCGCCGCTGTCACACTGCGCGGCGATCCGCTTCGCGTGATCCACCCACGCGGGTCGCCGTGGGGGCATTTCGGACACGAATACCCCCACGGCGACCCGCGTAGCGCCCGGGCCGATCTGCTCGGTTCGGGCCCGTCACGCGGGGTGACGTCTGGGGTGGGTCGCTAGTCGATCAGCTCGTAGACGGTGGTCAGCGAGGGGCGGTCGATGGTGTCGCTGAGGGTGACGCTGCCTTCGGCGGTCCGCTTGGCGAGCTCGTCCATGGGGGTGTTCAGGTCGTCCGCCTCGAGCTCGTAGACGATGATGTACGGCTGCGCCTCGCCCGACACCCTGATCGGTCCGGCGTCGCGGGCGCGCAGACGCCGGGCGGAGACGATCCCGGGCACCTTGAGAACGTCCGGGATGTGCTCCTCGTCGTACCAGCGGTTGTACTCCGCCTCCGCCTCGGGACTGATCGGACGGGACTGCACCAGCAGGATGCCCTTGGCCATGGGTACTCCAGTCGCTCGTGGACGGTCATTTCGTGCAGGGTCGGCTCACAGCCGGTCGGATGACACCGGCTGACTGTGCCGTACAACACAGCGTGTCGAGTATGTCCAGGTCTCGCCCCTGGGCGCCACCGCTACGACGGGCAGCGCGATGGCCCGGGACGCCCGCTGGTCCTACAGTCCGAATGTGCGAGGTCGACTTCCCGGTAACCAGGCGCGGCCCCGCCGCGCGCCCCGTCTGCCCGTCGCCGCCGCGGCGCTGGCCGCCACCCTGGGCATGGCCGCCTGCGGCAGCGCGTCCGAGACCGCCGCGACGGCGTCCTCCGCTGCCAGGTCCTCCGCCGCCCTGGTGCCCGCGGGCGGGGCGTCGGCGGACGGTGGCGTGGGTCGGTGCGCGGCGAGCGATCTGACGGTCTCGCTGGGTCCGGTGTCCCGGCTCGAGGGTGATCAGCGGGAGCGTTCCGTGGTGCTGACCAACCGCTCGTCGCGGCGGTGCGCCGTCAGCGGCTATCCGGGTGCGAGCCTGATCACCCAGGACGGCACCGCCTGGGACCTCGAGCGCTCCCCGCTGGTCAGCCCCACCCGGATCGTCCTGGCCCCCGGCGGGACCGCTCACGCCACCCTGCGTTACCTGCCCGCCGACACCGGTGTCCCCGGCGCCTTCGAGGCGACCCGCATCCTCATCACCCCACCGGACACCACCACCCCCAGCACCCTGACCTGGGACGGCGGCCCGCTGCTCGACCAGTCCGGCGCCACCCACCCCGGCACCTACCTCCTGGCGCTACAGCCCGGCTAGCGCCGCGATGCCCTGCCGTTCACGGCGCGGCGGTGGCGGAGTCGGTGCTGCTGGTGCTGGCGGTGGTCGCCTCGGCGCCGTCGGCGGCGGCCTGCGTGTTCGAGGGCTGCGCTGTGGCGTCCGGGGTCGGCTCAGGCGCAGGGGTCGGCTCGGGCACGGGGGTCGGCTCGGTCTCCGAGCTCGGCTCGGTAACCGCTGTTGGCTCGGTAACCGGGCTCGGCTCGGTAACCGGAGTCGGCTCGGATGTGGCCGGCGCCGTGGTGGGCTGCGGCGCTGGGCTCGATGGCTCCGGTGTCACCGCGGTGACCGGCGGCGAACTGGACGCCGGCGGTGCGGATGTGGCTGGTGCGGATGCCGGTGGTGCGGAGGTCGGAGTCCGCGTCGGGGTGGACGAGGTGGCTCGCGAGGGCGTCGCGCTCGGCGTCGGCGAGGCACTGGCGGGGGAGCCGGTGCTGGACGTCGCGCCCACGTCAGCGGATCGTCCGGACGTCGCTGAGGCTGGAACGGGCGCGGATGCGGCCGATGCCGCGGATGTCGCCGATGCCGGTGCGGCCGGCGCGGGGGCGGCCGCCGATGCCGATGCCGCCGATGCCGCCGATGCCGATGCCGCCGATGCCGAGGTGGCGGGCGGTCGCTGCTCGATCAGCGGTGATGCGGCGGGCCGGGCGAGCAGCGCCGGCACGGGTCCGTCCAAGGTCGTGTCCGCGGGGGGCCGCGGGTCGGCGGGACGCGGACGGCCATGGGTGGCGGTGGTGAAACGCGCCGAGATGGTGGTGGGCAGGGCGATGACCTGGCCGATCGGTCCGGCATCCGCCGTGGCGATCAGCAGTGGCAGGGGCTGGTCGCCGTCCCCGTAGCCGCCGGTGGACGGGCGGGCGACCAGGCCTGTCGCGGGACCACCGTCCTGTTTGCCCGCCGACCCGGAGCCCGGCCCACGCTGCGCCGCGGCGCTCGCGAGCTGGGGGGTGAGTTTGCTGGTGAGCAGAACGGCGGTCAGCAGTGTGAGGATCGCGCCGGTGGCCACGGCGGCCTCGCGGCGGGCCCGCCGCGTCGCGGACATCGGCTGCCAGGCCGGGGTGGGCCGTCGGGCGTGCTGCCCGGGCCGTCGCGGCGTCGCGCGGGCGGGATGCGACCGGTGCCGCCCGGTCACGGGCTGGCGGTGTCTGCTCACTGCGCCTGCCTCCCCATCATCCGTGTACTGCCTTTTGGCTGTACTGCTTTCGGGGGCACTCTGGCATGGCGAAGCGCGCGGGCCGCCGCGTTCTGGGCGCAAAACGCCATGTCGCGGCCCTGGGGGTACCCGAAAGAGTGCTACCGGGACTGTTCTGGGCCGGCGCGGTCAAGCTCGGCGAGCCAGGCGGCGGCGCTGGCATCCGAGGGCGCCCGCCAGTCACCGCGCGGCGACAGCGACCCGCCGAAACTCACCTTCGGCCCGTCCGGCAGCGCGGAGCGCTTGAACTGGGACGTGGCGAAGAAGCGCACCAGGAAATCGCGCAGCCACCGTTCGATCGTGGCCAGATCGTAGGCGTGCCGCTGGTCGCCGGGAAATCCCGCCGGCCAGCCGGGCGCGTCGGCGTCCCGCCACGCCGCCCAGGCCAGAAACAGCACCTTGGACGGCACCAGCCCGTACCGCAGAATGTGAAACAGAAAGAAGTCGTGCAGTTCGTACGGGCCGATCCGGTCCTGGGTGCTCTGCATCGCACCGGTCTCGGCGTCGGCGGGGACGAGCTCGGGGGAGATCTCGGTGTCGAGGATCGCGGTGAGCAGCGCGCCGGTGGACGCGTCGAACTGCCCGGAGCCGACCGTCCAGCGTATGAGGTACTGGATCAGGGTCTTCGGCACGCCCGCGTTCACCGCGTAGTGACTCATCTGGTCGCCGACCCCGTAGGTGCACCAGCCCAGCGCCAGCTCGCTGAGATCCCCGGTGCCGACGACGAACCCGCCGTGGTGGTTCGCGAGCCGGAACAGATAGTCGGTGCGCAACCCGGCCTGCACGTTCTCGTAGGTGATGTCGTACTGCGCCGCATCGCCCGCGGCGGGATGCCCGAGGTCGGTGAGCAGCTGGCGGGCCGCCGGGCGAATGTCGATCTCCGCCGCCTCGACGCCGAGCGCCCGCATCAACGCCCACGCGTTCGCCTTCGTCCCGGCGCTGGTGGCGAAACCCGGCATCGTGTACGCGAGAATCGTCGTGCGGGCGATGCCCAGCAGGTCGCATGCCTTCGCCGCGACGATCAGCGCATGGGTCGAATCCAGCCCACCCGACACCCCGATCACCATCCGCGCGCGACCCCGCCCGGTGGCCACGGCCGCGGTGGCCACGGCGTCCCGTCCACCGCTGACGGCGCGATAACGCTGGGCCAGACCGTGCACCTGAATGTTGAACGCCTCGTAACAGTCGAGATCAAGGCGTTCGGAGGTGTCCGGAACGAACGGAAACCGCCGCTGCGGCCGGCGCAGCCCCACATCCCGTCCATGGGGGTGATGGTCGAAGCCGATGGTGCGAAAACGCCGCGCCGGTTCCCCGGCGTAGCGGGCCGCGTCGGCGAACGTCGGTGTGCGCATCCGCTCCGACCGGACCCGGCCCAGGTCCACATCGGCGACGACGAGCCCCGGCCCGTCGGTGAACCGCGCCGATTCGGCGAGCAGATCCCCGAGTTCGTGGATGGTGCCCTGCCCGTCCCAGGAAAGATCGGTGG
Source organism: Candidatus Frankia nodulisporulans (assembly GCF_902806475.1). Taxonomy (GTDB): domain Bacteria; phylum Actinomycetota; class Actinomycetes; order Frankiales; family Frankiaceae; genus Frankia; species Frankia umida. Next base: position 15,318 of record NZ_CADCWS010000048.1, on the reverse strand, counting down.
TGCTCTCGCCGGTCCCCGCCGCCGAGTAGACGTAGGCCGCCATCGCCCGCGTCGACTGCGCCGCCGACAGCTGCGCGCGCACCGCCGCCTTGCCCACCACGATGTTGGACGCGGACAGGTTCGCCAGCAGCGTCGCCCCCGCCAGCGCCGCGTACGACGACGGCGGCACCGGCGCCCAGTAGTCCTCGCAGATCTCCACCCCGACCACGAGGTCGCTCAGGTCCCGCGCGGCGAAGACCAGATCCGGCCCGAACGGCACCATCCGCCCCGCCACGGTGATCTCGAGGCCCTCCTGGCCGGCGCCGGAGGCGAACCAGCGCTTCTCGTAGTACTCCCGCGAGTTCGGCAGGTACACCTTCGGCACCACCCCGAGCAGCCGCCCCCGCGAGATCACCAGCGCCGTGTTGAACAGCCGCCCGCCGCGTCGCAGTGGCGCCCCCACCAGCAGCAACGGCCCGAGCTCGGCACTCGCCTCGCACACCGTGTCGACGGCCCGTTCCACCTCGCCCAGCAGCGCGTCCTGCAGGTGCAGATCCCCGACCGCGTACGACGACAGGCCAAGCTCGGGGTAGACGACGACGTCCACCCCGTCGGCGTCCGCCTGGTGCGCCAGCGCGATCGTCGCCGCGGCGTTGCGCGCCGGATCGGCGACCGACACCACCGGCGTCGCCGCCGCGACCCGCACCAGCCCATGCCGATGGATCGCCCCGAACTCCCGCACCCCGCCGCCCCCCATCGCTGCTGCCCTGTGTCGCTGGTGGACCTGTGTCGCGACCAGCCTCCACTATCCGCGAGCCCGTCCGGCCGGTCACCGCCCGAACGTCCACCAACAGGGGTGATGTGCCCGCCGTCCGCGTGGCCGGGCGACCGGCTGGACGACCGGGCAGGCTGACAGATGCGACATAACGGGCCATTCGGGCCAGGCGCAGGGGAAGGAAGTCCCGGGCGATCAACGGTGTCGGCGACCGACCCTGGAACGCATGGGTCAGAAGACGATCGATGGGAACGAGGCCGCCACATCGGTGGCCTATCGGGCAAGTGAGGTGATCGCCATCTACCCGATCACCCCGGCGTCGGCGATGGGAGAACTCGCCGACGCCTGGGCGGCCAAGGGAATGGCGAACCTGTGGGGCGCGCTGCCCGAAGTGGTGCAGCTGCAGAGTGAGGGTGGCGCCGCCGGCGCCGTGCACGGGGCGTTGCAGGCCGGTGCGCTCTCGACGACGTTCACAGCCTCGCAGGGACTGCTGCTGATGCTGCCGAACATGTTCAAGATCGCCGGCGAGCTGACGCCGATGGTCCTGCACGTCGCCGCCCGCACCATCGCCACTCACGCGCTGTCCATCTTCGGTGATCACAGTGACGTGATGGCCGCCCGGTCGACCGGCTTCGCCATGCTGTCCTCGGCCTCCCCGCAGGAGGCCCACGACCTCGCCGCCGTGTCCCACGCGGCGACCCTGGAGTCCCGCGTCCCGTTCCTGCACTTCTTCGACGGTTTCCGCACGTCCCATGAGCTCAACGAAGTGGACGAGATCGACGACGCGACGCTGCTGTCGCTGCTGAGCGCCGAGCAGATCGAGGCGCACCGCGCCCGCGCGCTGTCCCCGGACCACCCGGTCATCCGCGGCACCACCCAGGACCCGGACACGTTCTTCCAGGCCCGCGAGGCCGCCAACGCCTACTACACGGCCGTCCCCGGCATCGTGCAGCGCGCGATGGACCAGTTCGCCGAGAAGACCGGCCGCCGCTACCGGATCTTCGAGTACCACGGCCACCCCGAGGCCGACCGGGTCATCGTGATCATGGGTTCGGGTCGTACCGCGGTGCGCGACGCGGTGGTCCGCCTGATCGCCCGCGGCGAGAAGGTCGGCTTCGTCCAGGTCCGCCTCTACCGGCCGTTCGACATCGCCGCGTTCCTGGCCTGCCTGCCCGCCACCGCGACGACCATCGCCGTGCTCGACCGCACCAAGGAGCCCGGTGCCGCCGGCGAGCCCCTGCGCCTGGATGTGCTCGCCGCCCTCGCCGAACGCCCGGAGAGCATGCCGCGGGTGATCGGCTGCCGCTACGGCCTGGCGTCCAAGGAGTTCACCCCGGCGATGGCCGCGGCCGTGTTCGCCGAACTCGCCGCCGCCCGTCCCCGCCGCGAACTCACCGTCGGCATCACCGACGACCTCACCGGCCTGTCGCTGCCCGTGGACCCCGCGAGCATCACCGAGTTCGCCGAGGCGCCGGACGTCCGCCGGGCCGTCTTCTACGGTCTGGGCAGCGACGGCACCGTCGGTGCCACCCGCGCCAGCGCCAACATCGTCGCCAGCCGCACCGAGCTGCACAGCCAGGCCTACTTCGTGTTCGACTCGAAGAAGTCCGGTTCGATGACGGTCTCGCACCTGCGGCTGTCCCCGCGTCCGGTTGACGCCCCCTGGCTCATCCGCGACGCCGAGTACGTCGGCTGCCACCAGTTCTCCCTGCTCGAACGGGTCGACGTCCTGGCCGTGGCCGCCCCCGGCGCCACCGTCCTGATCAACAGCCCGTACGGTCCGGACGAGGTGTGGGAGCACCTGCCGGCGAACGCGCAGCGGCACCTGCTCGAGAAGCGGGCGCGGCTGTTCGTCGTCGACGCCGACCGTGTCTCACGCGACGCGGGCCTGCCCGGCATCGTCAGCCCCGTCCTGCAGACCTGCTACCTGAGCCTGTCCGGGCTGCTGCCCGCCGCGGCCGACACCAGCGGCTCCGAGATCGCTGTCGCCGCCGTCAAGGACGCGATCCGCATCGCCCAGGGCAAACGCGGCGAGAAGGTGCTGGCCCGTAACTACGCCGCCGTCGACGCCTCCCTCGGCGCGCTCGCCGAGGTCACCCTCGCCGGACGTGGCCTCGGCAGCGTCGCCGCCATCCGGGTCCTCGCCCCGGACGCCCCGGTGTTCGTCAAGGAGGTCACCGCCCGCATCATGGCCGGCGAGGGCGAACTGCTGCCGGTCAGCGCCCTGCCGGTCGATGGCACCTTCCCCGTCGGCACCGCCCGCTACGAGAAGCGCGGCATCGCCCACGAACTGCCCATCTGGGACGCGGACCTGTGCATCAACTGCGGCAAGTGCGCGCTGGTCTGCCCGCACGCCGCGATCCGGATGTCCGCGTTCGACCCGGCGCTGCTCGCCGACGCCCCCGCCACCTTCAAGACCCGCACCCCGAAGGAGAAGGACCTCGCCGGTCTGCGGGTCACCGTCCAGGTCTCCCCGGACGACTGCACCGGGTGCAGCCTGTGCGCCAAGGTCTGCCCCGCGGTCGACAGGACCAACAAGGAGCACCGCGCCCTCGACATGGTCGACGCCGCGCCGCGGATGGCCGAGGAACGCGTCGGCTGGGAGTTCCTGGAGACCCTGCCCGCCTTCGACCCGACCCTGGTCCCCGGCGACGACGTGCGCGGCTCCCAGCTGCGCCAGCCGCTGTTCGAGTTCTCCGGTGCCTGCTCGGGCTGCGGCGAGTCGCCCTACCTCAAACTGATGAGCCAGCTGTTCGGTGACCGCATCCTGATCGCCAACGCCACCGGATGCTCGTCCATCTTCGGCGGCAACCTGCCGACCACCCCGTGGACGGCGGACGCGGCCGGCCGCGGCCCCGCCTGGGCGAACTCACTGTTCGAGGACAACGCCGAGTTCGGCCTCGGCATGCGCTTGGCCCTGGACGCCCGTGCCCGCGAGGCCCGCCGCCTGCTGCGCATCGCCGCCCCCCTGGTCGGCGACAGCCTGGTGGACGAGCTGCTCGCCGCCGACCAGAGCACCGACACCGGCATCGCCCACCAGCGCGCCCGGGTCGCCGAGCTGCGCCGACGCCTGGCCGCCCACCCCGAGCACGACCGTCGCCTCGACCCGCTCGTCGACAACCTCGTCGAGAAGGCCGTCTGGATCGTCGGTGGTGACGGCTGGGCCTACGACATCGGCTTCGGTGGCCTCGACCATGTGCTCGCCTCCGGACGCAACATCAACGTCCTGGTCCTGGACACCGAGGTGTACTCGAACACCGGCGGTCAGGCGTCCAAGTCGACCCCGCGCGGCGCCGTCGCGAAGTTCGCCGGCGGCGGCAAGCGCACCCGCAAGAAGGACCTCGGTCTGCTCGCCGCCGCCTACGGCGACGTGTACGTCGCGCAGGTCGCGCTGGGCTCCAACGACAAGCACACGGTGCGCGCCTTCAACGAGGCCGCGAGCTGGGACGGCCCGTCGCTGATCGTCGCCTACTCGCACTGCATCGCCCACGGCATCGACATGACCGACGGTCTGTCGCACCAGAAGGCCGCGGTGAAGTCCGGGTACTGGCCGCTCTACCGGGTCGACCCGCGTGAGGAGATCCCGTTCTCCCTGGACTCGCGCAAGCCGTCGATGGACTTCGCCGACTTCGCCGCCACCGAGACCCGGTTCACCCGGCTCGCCGCCGCCGCCCCCGAGGCGGCCGTTCAGCTCGCGGAACAGGCCCAGCGCGACATCCGCGAACGGTGGGCCGTCTACGAGCGTGAGGCCGCCGCGCCCCGCACGCCCGCCACGCCGGACTGACCCATCCGCCGTGGCGGGGCCGCACCGGTGCCGGCGGCGGGTGACTGCCGCCGGCACCGGTGCGAGGTTTTTCACCGATCACCTACCCGACATCTGCGTGTAGTACCTATGTATCGACCGTTGAGCGACAGCAACCTGTCACGAGGAGGATTCGGCGTTGACCAGTCTGGTTGGTTCCGAGTGGGGCCCGCTTGCCGCCCTGGCCGGCGAATGGGAAGGCGACCAGGGCATCGACATCGCCTTCGGTAACGTCGAAGGTTCGATGATCACCACCCCGTACCGGGAGAAGATCTCCCTCAAGCCGTTCGGCCCGGTCGACAACGGTTCCCAGCACCTGTACGGCCTCGACTACCGCATGGCCGCCTGGCGCACCGCGGTGGAGGAGGAGAACCCCTTCCACACCGAGGTCGGCTACTGGCTGTGGGACGCCGAGCTCGGCCACGTCATGCGCTCGTTCATGGTCCCCCGCGGCCAGACCCTGATCGCCGGCGGCGAGACCACCGTCGACGCGACCAGCTACACGATGCGCGCCGAGCAGGGCTCCACCAGCTACGGCATCCTGTCCAACCCCTACCTGATCAAGGCGGCGAACACCACCCTCTACGAGGTGGCGATCACCCTCTACCCGGACGGCAGCTGGGGCTACGACGAGAAGACCGTCATCACCCACGGCCGGGTCACCGAACCCGTCATCCACACCGACCGCAACGTCCTGCGCCGCGCCGCCGACGCCTGAGCCGACCTGACGGCTGACACCCGTTCGGTCCCGCGCCTCGCTCGCCCCGGTCGCTTCCACCGCGTTCCGCGACCGGGGCGGGGCCATGCCCACCAAGGGCGACCGCCTGGATCAGCCCGTCGCGCCCAGCAGGCCGGCGGGGATCTCGGCGTGGAGGAGGCGCTGGGTGTCGACGTGGTCGGGGCCGGTGAGCAGCGCCGGGTCCTCGTCGGGCAGCAGGCTCGCCGCCATGGTGCGGCGCAGCGCCTCCTCGAGGGACTCGACGCTCTCGGCGAGTGGCAGCGCGAGCGCGGCTCCGTCCGCCGCCACCGCGGTGAGACAGGCGACGATGCCCGGCACCGGGCGCATCGCCGGCCAGATGCGTCGGCGCCCACTGTCGGTGAACGCGTCGACCCAGCTCTGGTCGTGCGGCCCGGCGAACTCGGTGAACTGCACATACCTCGGCGGTCCCGCGACCTCAAGCCCACTGCCGCCGGCGGTGATCCGGTAGCGGCGGCCCACCCCGATCCGCAGGCCCGCGCCGACCTCGACGGCCGCCGTGCTGCCCGCGCCGTCGCCGTCCCAGATCGTGATGAGCAGCCCGGGGACGCCGGTCTCCCGGCTGGGCATTCCCATCGCGCGGCTGACCAGCGCGCCGGCGCTGCCCTGGACGGTGGCGAGCACCGCGTCGACCCAGGCGTCGTTGTGGGGCGGCGACGCACCGCTGATCGGATGTACGACGATGTCCATCGGAGTCTCCCTGCGATCTGGTTGAGATGGTGACGGACTCGACGATGCCGCCGCACGCGACCGCGGACCTCAGTGCCAGTACTGGTGTGGGTACTGGTTCGCGCGCGGACGATGATGGAACCGTGCCAGGCACGGATCGCCCCTTCGTTGGCCGGCAGGCGGAGCTCGCCGCGCTGCGCACCCGGCTGCGCGACGCGGCCCACGGCCATGGCGGCGTCGCGCTGATCAGCGGGCCCGCCGGCATCGGCAAGACCCGCCTGCTCGAGGAACTGCTGCGCGCATCGACGACGGCGTCCACGCCGGCGCCCATGCCGGTGCCGGTGCCGGAGCCGGAGCCGGTGGCGGTTGGCCGTGGCTACTGCCGGCCCGATCACGGCACACCGCCGCTGTGGCCCTGGCAGCAGGCGCTGCGTGCCCTGGCCCGCGCTGGCGGCGCCGGCCTGAGCGAGCCGCGACGCGCCCTCGACGCCGTCGGCCAGGCGCACGTCCCGACCGACCCCCCGAACCTCGCCGCGGTCCGCTTCGCCGCCCTGCCGGTGCCCGCCTGCTGCTGGTGCTCACCGCCCGGGACCACCCGCCGGAGCGGGACTCGGCATGGTCACGGCTGTACCGGGAACTGCCGCGGCTGCCACGGGTGCACGTCACCCACCTGCCTCCGCTGCCCGACGTCGCCGTCGGCGAGTACCTGCGGGCCACCGGTACGCCGTCGGCGGGCCCCGACCTGGCCCGTCAGGTGGCCCGCCGCTGCGGCGGACTGCCCCTGCTGCTCGACGTCGCCGCCACCGGGGCCGGCCGGCCGGTGCGGGTCGGTGACCTTGTCGACGTCCTGCTCGGTCAGGTGCCCGCCGACGCGCGTCCGGTGCTGCGGGCAGCGGGTCTGCTGCGCGGCCCGGTGGACGTCCCCCTGCTCGCCGCCGCCGCGGCCGTCGCCGAACCCGCCGCCGCGGCCGCGGTGGACGCCGCCCACCACACCGGCCTGATGATCGCTGACATCGATGCCGATGCCGATGCTGACGCCGGCGCCGATGGTGCGCCTCGGCGGTTCGTCTTCGCGCACGGCCTGCTCGCCGAGACCCTGGCCGCACACGACGGGGACGCGCTCAGCCGCACCATCCACCAGCGTGCCGCGACGGCGTTGGAGGCCCGTGCCGGCCTGCCCGGCGGCGAGTGTCCGCCAGGTGTCGCCGCGGACATCGCCGCGCACTGGAGCCGCGCCGGACGCCCCGACCAGACGGCCCACTGGGCGCGGATCGCGGCCGCGCAGGCCCGTCAGGCGCTCGCCTTCGACGACGCGGTGGCACATCTGAGCGTCGCCGTGGCGGCGTCGCGGCTGGCCGGCGCCGAGCCGGGCGTGCTGGCCGAGGCACTGCTCGAGCTGGCCCGCGCGCACTACCTCGCCGGCAACCTGACCGAGGCGTTGCGCCACTGCGCGCAGGCCGCCGCCGCCCAGCCCGCCTGCGTGGCCACCGCGGCACTGGTGGTCCGCTGGGTCACCTTCCCCGAGGCGGCGGATGTCGTCGCCGCCCTGTGCCGCCAGGCCCTGACCACCGACCAGCCCGTGTCCATCCGCGCGCAGCTGCTCTCCCAGCTGGCCACCATCCGGGCCGAGGCCGGCGACGCGGACGAGGCCCGCCCCCTGGCCCGGGAGGCGATGACCCTCGCCACCGCCACCGCCACCGCCAGCGGCGGCGGCCAGGCGTTGCTCGATGCCGCACGGGCCAGCGAGCTGCTGCTGACCGAGGCGGACGACGTCCACGAGCGGCTGCGCCTGGCCGACCTCGCGGCGCGGCAGGCGGCGGCGCTCGGGCAGTCGCTGTCCGGGGTGCTGGCCGAGCAGTGGCGGCTGCGGGCCGCCTACCAGCTTGGCCAGCTTGACGTGGTGGACACGGCGATGACGGCGATCGCCCGCCTGACCGAACGCGGCGGGCTGCCGCTGGCCCGCTGGCATCTGCTGCGTGGTCAGGCCGCCCGGGCGGTCCTGGAGGGACGGTTCGCCGCCGGCCGGGCCCACGACGGCGCCGCCGGCCGGCTGGCCCGATCCTTCGGCGACCCCCTGTCGGTCGGGCTTGGCCACGCGTGGGCGCAGCACCTCGCGGGCCTGCGCGGCGATCCCGCGGACCTGCCCGCGGACCTGTGGAAGGATCTCCAGGACGCCCCGTCCAACACCCTGATGACCGCGTTCCGCGCCAACGCGCTGCTGCTGGCGGGGCATCCGCAGCAGGCTCGGGCCTGCTATGAGCGGCTGCGGCCGCAGTTGGACGACCCGGTCGTCGACGTGCGCTGGGCCGGGGTGCTGGTGCAGGCGATCGACCTGGTCGAGGCGTTCGGCGACGCCGCCACCGCCGGCCTGCTCGCCCGCCGGCTCGCACCGCTGGCACGTTATCCCGGCGCGCACGGCATCCCGACGGTGCTGTTCGTCGGTGCCATGGACGGCCCGTACGGACGGGCCCTCGCGCACGCCGGCGACCTGCCCGCGGCGGAGGCGGCGCTGCGCCGGGCGATCGACGCCGACCGTGCGCTGGGTGCCCGCCCCTACGTCGTGCTTGGCCGGCTCGCGCTCGCCGACGTGCTGCGCCGCCGCGGGCGCCCCGACGCCGCCGTCCCGGTGGCGACCGCCGCGGCCACCGAAGCCCGCCGCCTCGACATGCCCGGCCCCGGGGCCCGCGCCGACCAGCTGCTCGCCGCGCTCTCGCTCGCCGCCGCCCGTGGTCGCGCCCACCCGCACGATGTGCTCACCGCCCGCGAACGGGAGGTGGCCTCCCTGGTCGTCCGGGCCCGGTCGAACCGGCAGATCGCCGAGACGCTGGTGCTCAGCGAACGGACGGTGGAAAGCCACGTCCGCAACATCCTGGCCAAACTCGGCTGCACCAACCGCACCCAGCTCGTCGCCCACTGGCGCGCCGACAGCAGCTGACAGGTGACCTCGCGCTGTGCGCTCGAACCCGCCCGTGTGGCGCCACACCCACGGCGACGAGGACAGCAGAGAGCACGGAAACGGTTCCGCGGAACCGTCCCCGGGGGTGCGCCGGGGGAGTTATGGGCGGTAGGGCGGAGCCGAGGACGGCGGGATGGTGGCCAGGGCGGCGGAGATGTCGTGGGAGGGGGCGCCGTGGAGCAGGGCGACGTCCATGATGACATCGCAGCCGAGGGTGTGGTCGCGCCAGAAGCAGCGGTAGCGGCCGCGGGGGCGTCGGCGGGCCCGGCGTCCCTGGAGGGACCAGGTGGTTCCGGGGACGGTGGGCCAGACGGCGAGGACCTGGCGGCCACGGAGCGGGATCACGTCGGCGCGGGCGATGTGGCGCCAGCCGAGGTCGACCTGGTGGCCGCCGGCCTCGACGTGGATACCGTGCGGGCTGATCGACAGCGCGGGTCGGCGCAGCCCGTACCGTAGCCGCCACCAGGCCATCGGCATGGCGATCAGGCTGGCGATCAGCACGATGCCGGCGCCGACGACCCGGTTGGCCACGGCCTGATCGTCGACGGTGCTCCGCTGGGCCTGCCGCATGCCGTCGGATGCGGCGGTGGCGATGGCCGACACCGCCCAGGCGGCCAGACCCACACTCGTCACGGCCAGGATCAGGCCCACGATCAGGAACAGCTGCCAGCGGCCGGCGAACACCGCCGCCTGCGGTCGCGGCGGTGTTGGCCGCGGCGGTGGGGTTGGCCGGGGCGATGGGGTCGGTCTGGGTGGCGGGGTTGGCCGCGGTGGCGCGCTGGTCGAGCAGGCGGGTGACGCCGGCGGGCCAGCTGGGGCCGGCGAGGGGGACGTCGGTGGCGAGCCAGGCGAGCAGGGACTCGGGGGCGGGACGGTCGGCGGCGTCCTTGGCCAGGCAGGACTGGACGAAGCCGTGCAGGTCAGGGGGGACACCGGTGAGGTCGGGGTCGGCGTGCACGACGCGGTACAGGACACTCGCGGGGGAGCCGCGGCCGAACGGGCCGCGGGCGGTCGCGGCGAAGACCAGGACGGCGCCGAAGGCGAAGACGTCGCTCGCGGGGCTCGCCGGGTCGCCGCTGGCCTGCTCGGGCGACATGTACGCGGCGGTGCCGACGATGTCGCCGGAGCGGGTCAGTTCGGTGTGGTCGGCGGCGCGGGCGATCCCGAAGTCGATCAGGCGGGGGCCGTCCGCGGCGAGCAGGACGTTGCTCGGTTTGAGGTCGCGGTGGACCAGGCCGGCGCGGTGGACGTTGATGAGCGCCTCGAGCAGGCCGGCGCCCAGACGGCGCAGCACCCGCGCCGAGAACGGGCCGCTGTGCGCCACGGCCTCGTGTAACGACGGTCCGGGGACGTACTGGGTGGCCAGCCACGGGGTGGGGCTGTCGGGGTCGGCGTCCACGACGGGGGCGGTGAACGCGCCGGAGACCAGCCGCGCCGCGGCGACCTCACGGCGGAAACGATCGCGGAAGACGTCGTCGGCGGCGAGTTCGGGCCGGATCAGTTTGACGGCGGTCAACCGCCCCGAGGCGGAGTGTGCCAGGTAGACCCGGCCCATACCGCCCTCGCCGAGCCGCGCCCGCAGGATGTACGGGCCTACTGCGCGCGGATCGCCCGGCTCAAGATCCCGCATGCCCGGCCGGACGACGGTCGACAGACATCATGCTCCGGGCGGGTAGGCGACGGTGGCAGCGGAGGATCTGCCGCAGACTAGTACAGAGTGCCACCGCGCGACGACCCAGGGGGGTGTGCGCGGCGGCCGGTTCGGCGTCGCCGGGGTCGGGGCCGGTTCAGCATCGCAGCAGCTGGAACAGGAGGCCGGCCAGGGCGGGGTAGGCGCGGGGCAGGGCACGGGCGGTGAGGTCGGCGATCCGCGCGTCCAGGCCGATGAGGATTCGGGGATGGTCGGCCTCGACACCGCGGACGATGGCCTGGGCGGCCTGGCGGGGGGACAGCCGCAGCAGGTGGTCGTTGTAGAAGCGGATGCGCGCCTCGTACTCGTCGGTGATCCGCTCGCCGCGTCCGCGGGCCTCGGCCAGGGCGGCGCTGGCGATGTTGGTGCGGACCCCGCCGGGGTGCACGAGGGTGACCCGCACCTGATGGCCGGCCTGCAGCATCTCCAGTCGCAGGGTCTCGGTGAAGCCGCGGACGGCGAACTTCGACGTGCAGTACGGGGCGAGTTCGGGCTGGGCGAGCAGACCGTTGAGGCTGGAGATGTTGATGACGTGACCGTCGCCGGAGGCGACCAGATGCGGCAGGAACGCGCGGGTGCCGTGCAGGACGCCCCACAGGTTCACCGCCAGCACCCGGTCGTAGATCTCCCAGTCGGCGTCCAGGATGGTGGCGCCGCCACCGGCGATGCCGGCGTTGTTGTAGAGCTGGTGGACCTGACCGAAGTGGGCGTGGACGTCGCCGGCGTGGGCCCGCACGGCGGCGCGGTCGGCGACGTCCACCCGGCTGGTGTGCACCTCGGCGCCGATGGCCCGGGCCAGCGCGGCGGTGTCGGCCAGGCCCCGCTCGTCGACGTCGGACAGGGCCAGCCGGCCGCCGCGGCGGGCGACGTCGAGGGCGAGCGCACGGCCGATACCGCCGGCCGCCCCGGTGATGACGACGACCTTGTCCCGAACGGTGCTCATGGCGGGATTCCTCTCAGCCGCCCAGCAGTCTGGGGCGTCCGGACACCGGCCGTCCAGTACGGGCGGATCACGGTTTAACGGGTGGTGGGTCCGGGCGATGTTCTGGGGTATGACAGCACCGACGCCACCAACGCCAGAACCCGCGCTGCCAGAAGGACCGGAGATCGCGAGGCTCGCTGATGGGACGCCGTCGGAGCGTAGCGTGCGGGTCGCCCGGGCCGCAGGGCTGGCACCGGAGGCGGTGGCCGACCCGGGCGCGCTGCCCGCGGCGGCACGCAGCGCCATCCCCCTGCAACAGGACGGCGGCGCCGAGCACGGCGAGAGCGGTCTGACGGTCGCGATCGCCTTCGTGGCCAATCTGGTGATCGCGATCGCGAAGTCGGGGGCGGCACTGCTCACCGGGTCGGCGTCGATGGTCGCCGAGGCGGCGCACTCGTGGGCCGACACTGGCAACGAGGTGTTCCTGGTGGTGGCGCAGCGGCGGTCGCGGCGTCCACCGGAGCCGGGCCATCCGCTCGGGTTCGGCCGGGAGGCGTACATCTGGTCGCTGTTCGCGGCGATGGGCCTGTTCGTGGCGGGCGGTGCGGTGTCGATCACCCACGGGGTGCAGGAACTGTTCGCCGAGAAGGGCGAGGGTGGTGACTACCTGATCGGCTACATCGTGCTGGCGGTGTCGTTCGTGCTGGAGGGCACCTCGTTCCTGCAGTCGGCCCGGCAGGCCCGCAAGGAGGCCGCGTCGATGGACCGTGACCTCATCGAACACGTCCTGGACACCTCCGATCCGACCCTGCGGGCCGTGTTCGCCGAGGACTGCGCGGCGCTGGTGGGCATCGTGATCGCCGCACTGGGGCTCGCGCTGCACCAGATCACCGGTGAGGCGGCGTTCGACGCGATCGGATCGATCCTGGTCGGGGTGCTGCTGGGGCTGGTCGCGCTCGTGCTGATCGGACGCAACCGGCAGTTCCTCATCGGCCAGGAGGCCGACCCGCGGGTGCGTTCGGCGACGATTCGGGCCCTGCTGGCGCTGCCCGAGGTCGATCGGGTCACCAAGCTGCGGGTCGAGGTGGTCGGACCGCGGATGGTCACCGTCGTCGGTGACGTCGACATCGTCGGGGACGAGAGCGAGTCGCGGGTCGCGGTCCGGCTGCGCGCGGTCGAGGCGAAACTGATGGCCTCGCCGGCGGTGGTGCACGCGGTGCTGAGCCTGTCCGCTCCCGACGAGGTGTCGATCGAGGCGTCCGGTGAACCGGGGGCGTCGCAGCCGGTGTGAGCCGGGCACGGAGGGGACGGCGACCAGCCCATCATTTTCGAACATGTGTTTGATAGGATGGTTCTCGTGGGAGTCGCACCGTTCCAGTCCTCGCTGCTTGACGGCGCCACGGAGGTGTCGCTGCGGCCGCTGGGGGCCGCCGTGCGCCGGCACCCGTTGTCCCACGGCGCGTGGGTGGATGTGCGCCGCGGCTGGGTCGAGGGTGCCGACCTGCTGTTCACCCGGTTGGAGGCCGAGGTGCCCTGGCGGGCGGAGCGGCGCCCGATGTACGACCGGGTGGTCGCCGTGCCACGCCTGTTGGCCTGGTACGGCGAGGGAGCGGGCCTGCCCGATCCGGTGCTCGCGCAGGCCCGCGGAGCTCTCGGGGAGCACTACCGCGAGGAGCTCGCGGAGCCGTTCGTCACCGCCGGGCTCTGCCTCTACCGCGACGGGCAGGACAGCGTGGCCTGGCACGGTGACCGCATCGGCCGGGGCGCGCGGGTCGACACGATGGTCGCGATCGTGGTGCTGGGCAATCCACGTCCGTTGCTGCTGCGCCCGCGTGGCGGCGGGCCCGCCCTGCGCTACGAGCTCGGCCACGGCGATCTGCTCGTCATGGGCGGCAGCTGCCAGCGCACCTGGGATCACGCGGTCCCCAAGACCACCCGCCCGATCGGCCCCCGGGTCAGCGTCCAGTTCCGCCCGCGGGACGTCCGATGACCAGCCCTTCGCCGCTGCCGCGACGCCGTGGCGGGCCGCCGGCTCGAAGCCGAAACGGCCCTGGTACGCCAGGGCGGCGGGGGAGTCAGGCGGCGTAGGGCTCGATCTCGCGGGCTTCGCGCAGGGCACGACCCCACCAGGCGAGCTGGTCGAGCAGGGCGCGGGCGGCGGTGGCGATCTGCGGGTCGGTCGCGACCCGGCCACCCGCGGCGAAGTCCGCGGCCCGGACGCCGTGCAGACTCACACCGTCGCGGACACCGACGGCGTGCAGCTCGGCGAACACGCCACGCAGGTGTTCGACGGCGCGCAGGCCACCGCTCATCCCACCGTAGGACACGAAACCGACGGGCTTGGCGAACCACTCGCGTCGATACGAGTCGAGGATGTGCTTGAGCGCGGCCGGATAGGAGTGGTTGTACTCGGGCGTGATCACGATGAAGGCGTCCGCCGCGGCGAGGCGTTCGCCGAGGTCGGCTCGGGCGACGGCGACGCCGGGATCCGCCGGGTCGGCGCCCGGGTGGTCCAGGGGTGTCGAGGCCGGGTCGACCAGGGTGAGGCGCAGGTCGTCGCGTCCGGCCGCCTGGTCGGTGAACCAGGCGCCCACCGTCGGTGCGAGCCGTCCCGCCCGGACACTGCTGAGCAGGACGGCGACCTCCAGCGTGCGGGAGCGCCCCGCCAGCCGGGACACCTCCGGGGTGGGGGCCGTGGCTGCGGTCGGTGCGGTGAGCTGTGCCAACGCGGGCTCCTACGAGATGATCGGGGCGAACTCCCAGGCGGAGTCCGGCGTTGGACCGAGCATCGGAGATGAAGTCAACTTCATGTCAAGCGACGTGTAACCCGGCGCGGTTACGATGCCGCCAGGCTGGGCCGGGAGGAGGCACGGTGGTCGGACGGGGTGGAATCCTGCTGTCGGCCAGCGCCGCGGGTGGCGGCGCCGTGGTCGGCGCGGGAGTGGGACTGTGGCGGCTCGCACTGGTGCAGGGCACAGCGGCGGATCGCAAGGTCAGACCGCTGACCACGCCCGCCCCGCCGGTGCGTGAGTTCTACGGCAATCCGACGGATGCGCCGTTCGTGCTGGCTATGGTCGGTGACTCCAGCGCCCAGGGCACGGGTGTGCACCACTACGACGACACCCTCGGCGGCTGGCTCGCGAGCAGCCTCGCGGCGACCGGTCGGCATGTGCGGGTCGTGAGCACCGCCGTCGACGGCGCGCGGGCCGAACATCTGGACGCACAGATCGCCGGGATCGCCCGGGCCACGTCCGCACCGCCCGACCTGGTCGTGATCTCCATCGGCGTGAACGACATCCGGGCGCGCACGCCCGCCGCGACGGCCGCCCGCCAGCTGGGCGCGGCCGTCGCCGAGCTGCGTCGCGGCGGGTCCACGGTGCTCGTGGGCACCACACCGGATCTCAGTGTCATCGCGGCGGTGCGGGCCCCGCTGCGGCAGGTGGTGTGGCTGCTGAGCTGGCAGCTGGAACGCGCGCAGACCCCGGCGGTGCGCGCGGCGGGTGGCACCCCGGTGCGGATGCGCACGTCCATCTCGCAGGCGTTCGCCGCCGATCCGGCCCTGTTCGCCGCGGACGGCCTGCATGCCTCGTCCTACGGCAACGCCTGTATCGGTGCCGCGATGTTCGACACCTACCAGCGTGAACTGGTCGCCCGGGCCGAGCAGACCGCGGCCCAGGCCGATCCGGCGGTCCACGGTGGCCCGGCGGCCCAGCCCGACCTCGCCGACCTCGCCGAACTCGCCGAACTCGGTGGGCTGGCCGCCTCGAC
>NZ_CADCWS010000047.1 GCF_902806475.1 Candidatus Frankia nodulisporulans | reverse complement strand
TGGGGTGTGGGCGAGGTCGAGGGCAGCCTGGGGGAAGCGTGGGCCCGCGGTGTAGTAGCGGGCTCGGGTGCGACCGACCGGCGCCAGGATCTGGGCGGTGGTGAGATCGCGGAGATCGCGTTGGGCCTGTTGCAGGCTCAGGCCCTCCGCGTGTTCGTAGCGTGAGCGGCGTACCCGTCCGGCCATGGCCACGTCGTGCAGGGCGGTGACCCCCCGCTCGTCCAGACGGGTGCTGTCGGCGAACGAGGTGAGTGCGCCCCATACCCGCCCGGAGCGGTCGAGCCGGCCCGCCACGGTCTGGGCCTGCTGGTGACAGGCGGTCAGGTTGAACCTGATCCAGCTGGAGACGTCCTGGTCGGGAAGGTAGGTCGGGCCCCGGTCTGCGAGTTCGCGGTAGTACTCCCAGGTGTTGCCGGGGCGGCCGAGCCACGCCTCGATGGAGGAGAACTCCGGGGCGAGGACGCCCTCGCGTGCGATCATGAGGGTCTGCAGGGAACGGGACATCCGACCGTTTCCGTCGGCCCAGGGGTGGATGGACACCAGGTGCAGATGCGCCATGGCCGCGCGCACGAGCGCGGGGGTGCCGTCGTCGTTGTTGAGCCAGTCGACGAGTTCCGCCATCAGCGCCGGAACGGTCTCGGCATCCGGCGCCGTATAGGCCGCGATGCTGGGGTCGCGGGCATCGGTGACGTATACCAAGCCGCGGCGCCACTGACCGGCCGGTCGGCGCACGGTGTGATGGTGGCCCTGCAGCATCCAGTGCAGTGCGTTGATCAGGCCTTTGCCGTAGCGGAAATCCTCGGCGTCGTGGAGTGTCTGGAGGGAGGTCATCATCCGCGGACAGGCGAGGGTCTCCTCGCGGTTCTCGTCGGAGACCTCGACATCTCGCTCGCCGTCCATCAGGTCCTCGACGTCGATGGTCGCTACCGTGAAGCCCTCGATGGAGTTCGACGCGGCGACCGCGTCGGCGGTCAGGAACTTCCGGAGCCCCACGGTCCATTTCGCCGGCGCGGCCTGGATCTGATGGCGCAGCGTCTCACGCATCCCATCGATCTCGTGGCCTGCGGGTGATGAGGGTGTCACCAGGTGATGGGGAGGCGTTCGGGGTAGCGCCAGATGGAGCCGGTGTGCCAGGGGATCTCGTCCGCGGGGACGGCCAGGCGCAGGGTGGGGAAGCGGGCCAGCAGGGTGGCGAAGGCCAGGCGCAGGACGGCGCGGGCCAGGTTCGCACCGAGGCAGTAGTGGATGCCGTGGCCGAAGGCGAAGTGGGTGGTCGGCGGGCGGTCGAGGTCGAGGTCGCCCGGGTGGTCGAACACCGCGGGGTCGCGGTTGGCGGCCAGGTAGGAGACGTGCACGGCCTCGCCGGCGCGGATCGTCACGCCACCGAGGTCCACGTCGGTGCGGGCGATCCGGGCGATGCCGACCCCCTGGCGGAACGGGATGTGGCGCAGGATCTCCTCGAGGGCCTGGTCGAGCAGTTCGGGGTGGGCGCGGACCCGGGCGAGCTCGGCGGGGTGGGTGAGCAGGGTGTAGAGGATGTTGCTGAGCTGGTAGGTGCTGGTGTCGTGGCCGTTCACGGTGAGCACGAGGGCCATCACGCCAAGCTCGGTGTCGTCGAGGGAGTCCGTGCCGTTCGCACCGTTCGCGCCCTCGCGGGCGGTGGCGAGGGTGCTGATCAGATCGTCGCCGGGGTGGCGGCGGCGCTGGATGGCGAGCTCGCGGAAGTGGGTGCGCAGGGACGCCTTGGCCGCGCGGCTGGCCTCGGCGCCGACGCTGGTGGACATGAGGTCGAGGACCCAGCGGCGGATCTGTGGCCGGTCGTGCGGGGAGATCGCCATCAGCTCGCAGATCGTGTCCAGGGGCAGCCGGGCGGCGAACCGCCGGGTGAACTCCGCCGGGGGACCGGCGGCGGCGAGCTCGTCGAGCAGGCCGTCCACGATGGTCTGGATGCGGGGGGTCAGCCGGGTGATCTGCTCGGGCGCGAGGGCCTGGGCGGCCAGACGGCGCAGTCGGGTGAGACCGGGTGGGTCCATCAGATTGATCGCGTCGGGCTGGGCGATCGGTTCGGGGGTCATGCGCGGCAGGTCCCGACCGACGGTGGCGGCCCGGCTGAACCGCGGGTCGCTGACCACCCGGCGCACATCGTCGTACCGCGTCACCAGCCACGCCCAGTCCGCACCGTGCGGCATCGTGATCCGGGTGATCGGCCGTTCGTCGCGCAGTCGTTCCAGCAGCGGGTCGGGTTCGAGCGCGTCACCGTGGTCGAACGGGCAGTGCACCACGTCGGCCGGTGCCGGATCGGTCCGCGAGGTGACGGACACCGTCGTAGCGGACGGGGGGCCGGCCGGTGCTGTGGGGTTCGGCTTCACGCGGGTTCTGGCGGGCATGCGCGCGTCCTTCCTCGGAACGGTCGTCCAGGGGGCGGTCGGGGCAGCTGGTCCAGGTACCGATACAGGTCTCGGCCGTGATGCCCGGGCCGAAACCGGCGATCATGCCGCGGGCGCCGGGGTCGAGCGCGTCGTCGTCGAACATCCGGCGCAGCGCGTCGAGGACAACGGCGCTTGCGATGTTGCCGTAGTCGGTGAGGGTCGCCCGGCTGTGGCGGAACGCGGCGGCCTCGACGTTCAGGATGGCGCCCAGATCGTCGAGGATGCGCGGGCCGCCGGCGTGGATGATGTAGAAGTCGAGGTCACCGGCCTCCCAGCCGTGACTGCGGGCCAGGGTGTGCAGCGCCGGGGCGAGCATTGCCATGGTGGTCGGGACCCGCCGGTCGAGCTGGAAGTGGAAGCCCGTCGATCGCACCGCGTAGGAGATCCAGCCCTCGGTGTCCGGCACCAGGTACGAGCCGTTGCGTTCCAGTTCGACGCCCCGCAGCCCCGGCTCGCCCCCGCCGCGCACCACCACCGCGGCGGCCACCGCATCGCCGAACAGGCCGTTGGCCAGCAGGTTGCCGACCTCGACATCGTCCGGCTGGTAGCACAGCGAGCAGAACTCGCAGGCGACGATCAGCACGTTCGCGTCCGGGTAGGCGAGGCAGAAGTCGGCCGCCCGGTTGATCGCGGCCCCGCTGGCGGCACAGCCCAGCTGCGCGATCGGGATCTGCCGGGTGTCGGACCGGAACCCCAGATTGTTGATCATCCAGGCGGTCATCGACGGCATCAGGAACCCGGTGCAGGAGACGAAGATGATCGCGTCGATGTCGGCGGCGCCGACCCCGGCGGAGCGCAGCGCGCCCTGTACCACCGGTGGCACGCGGCGCCGTGCCTCGCGCGCGTAGAGGTTGTTGCGGGCCTCGAGTCCCGGATGGGTCAGCGTCTGCGCGATCGGCTGAACGAGATGGCGTTCCCGCACCCCCGTATGCGCGATCAGCTGTAACGCCAGGTCGAGCCGGGGGTGGTCGGCGTGCAGCCGGCGGGCCAGGTCCAGGGTCTGCGCCATGGTGATCACATGTTCGGGCACCGCGACGGACGGGCGGCAGAGAATCGGCATCAGGGCGCCTTTCTGGCAGCTGCGTCAACCCGGCACGTTCACCGCGCTCCCCGCGTCCGTGCCCCGAGCCGGATACCTACCCCTGCGTCGCTACACGTACTCGCATCGTCGCTTCATGTATCGAATGGCCTGCGGTCGGATCTCGTGACGCACGAACGCCGGACCGTCCCTCGTCGATCTTCATGGGTGCGGATTCGGTGGTGCGGGTCAGGCGAAGTCGATGTGCTGGGCGAGGGGGAGGGCGCCCGAGTAGTTGATGGTGTTCGTGGCGCGGCGCATGTAGGCGCGCCAGGCGTCCGAGCCCGCCTCACGGCCGCCACCGGTGGCCTTCTCGCCGCCGAACGCGCCGCCGATCTCCGCGCCGGACGTGCCGATGTTGACGTTCACGAGGCCGCAGTCCGATCCGTCCGCGGCCAGGAAACGTTCGGCCTCGCGCTGGTCGGTGGTGAAGATCGACGAGGACAGGCCCTGCGGGACGTCGTTGTGCAGCGCGATCGCCTCGTCCAGAGTGCGGTAGGTCAACAGGTAGAGGATGGGGGCGAAGGTCTCGGCGCGCACGATCGCGGTCTGCGCCGGCATGCGCACCAGCGCCGGCTCCACATAGAACGCGGACGTGCCGGTGGGGCGCCGGTCGCCGCCGGTGAGGATCGTGCCGCCGTCCGCGACGGCCTGCCGCAGGGCCCGGGCCATGCTCTGGTGGGCCTGGCCGTCGATCAGTGGGCCGACGAGTGTGCCCTCGGTGAACGGGTCGCCGATCGGCAGCCGGGCGTACGCGGCGCGCAGGCGGGCGGCGACCTCGTCCGCGATCGACTCGTGGACGATCAGTCGGCGCAGTGTGGTGCACCGCTGACCGGCGGTGCCCACAGCGGCGAAGACGACGGCGCGGGTCGTGAGATCGAGATCCGCGGACGGAGTGACCACGGCCGCGTTGTTCCCACCGAGTTCGAGGATGACCCGACCGAACCGGGCGGCGACCCGGGGGGCGATCCGCTCACCCATGGCCTGCGAGCCGGTGGCGCTCACCAGCGGCACCCGCGGACTGTCGACGAGCACCGCCGCGTCCGCCGCGCTGGCGATGACCAGGACGTTCAGGTTGGCCGGCGCGCCGACGTCGGCCGCCGCCCGGTCGAACAGAGCCGTGCACGCGGTGGCGGTGAGCACGGCACGCGGTGACGGCTTCCACACCATCGTGTTCCCGCAGACGGTCGCCAGCGCCACGTTCCACGACCACACCGCCGCCGGAAAGTTGAACGCCGAGATCACGCCGACCACGCCGAGCGGGTGCCAGGTCTCCATCAGCCGGTGGCCCGGCCGCTCCGAGGGCATGGTGCGCCCGGTGAGCTGACGGGACAGCCCGACCGCCAGGTCGCAGATGTCGATCATCTCCTGGACCTCGCCGAGTGCCTCGGAACGAATCTTGCCGACCTCGATGCCGATCAGATCGGCCAGATCGGCCAGATCGGCGCGGTGTCGACCCACCAGTTCGCCGAACCGCTTCACCAGCGCGCCCCGGGCGGGCGCCGGCACCATCCGCCAGCGTCCGAACGCCTCGTGTGCCGCGTCGATCGCCGCGGCCACGTCGCGGGTGTCCGCGGCCGGGACGTCGAACAGATCCGCCCCGGTGATCGGCGTCCGGACGGTGATCGTGTCGCCGGTGTGCCCTGCCGTGGTGACGCCGCAGCGGCGCAGGGCGGCCAGGGCGCGTTCCCGCAGCTCGTCGGTGCTCGGCAGCACAAGCGGGTCGACGACGACCGTGCTCATGGGCAGCGTCCCTTCGCGGCGGCGGCCGGGCTCGGAGTCACGGGCGCGGGACAGCGTCCGCAGCTGCGGGGCGGCCCGCGCACCACCCCGATCCTCGCCCGCGGACCTCGGTCCGGCATCCTGGCCGGCGGTTCGGAGCCCTTCGTCCGATGGACCCCTCCGGCGGATCCGACCGGCAGGGCCGGCCCGGCGGTTTCACCCGTCATACCGGTCATACCCGTCCGTCCGACGGGTATGACCAGCAGGTTCGACCGAGGGACGGGGGCCCGCGTTCGGGGGACAGAAACGAGACAATCCGTACCCGCGCCGAGCGCCGGACGACAGGATCGGTTGAATATCCCGGTGGACGCGGGCAGGAGGTTCTAGGGATGGCGAGTGACCAGAAGTTCAGGCTGCTCAACCGTGCGCATGGTGTGCTCGTCCGGTTGACCGGGGGGCGCCTGGGCTGGCGGGCCGCCGGCATGCCGGTTCTTGAGGTGATCACCACCGGTCGGCGTTCCGGACGTCCGCACACCCTGCGGCTGACCTCGCCGGTGCGGCAGGGATCCACGATCGTGCTGGTGGCCTCCCGGGGCGGCGATGACCGGGATCCCGACTGGTTCCTCAACATGTGCGCGCATCCGAAGGTCCAGGTGCGGGCCAGGGGCGAACAGTGGCGGTCGATGCTGGCTCGTCCGGCCACCCCGCAGGAACGCGGGCAGCTGTGGCCGCTGGTCGTCAGGAACCGCTGGTACCGCGGTTACGAGGCGAAGACCGAGCGTGTCATCCCGCTCGTCCTGCTGGAGCCGGTGTGACCTGAGGACGGTAGCCGGGCCGCATCGGTACGCGGGAGAGCTGCATCAGGACGCGGGAGGGCCGCATCGGGACGCGGGAGATTCGTCGGGGGAGAGCGGACGGGAGTCGATCGCATGCACCGTCGTGACCGCGGGACGCCCGGCTGGGGGCTCGCCGATCTGCCGGACCTGCGCGGGCGGCGTGTCGTCGTCACCGGTGCCGACGCCGGGATCGGCTTCCAGATGTCCCGGATGCTTGCCGGGCGGGGTGCCACCGTCGTCCTAGCCTGCCGTGATCTTCCGCTGGCGCGGCAGGCCGCGGGTCGCATCCGCGCCGACATCGCCGCGGCGGGGCGGCACCCGGTGGCGGACATCCGGGTGCAGCACCTCGATCTCGCCGCGCTGGCCTCGGTGCATGCGGCGGCCGAGCAGATCCGGGCCGAGCATCCGGCACTCGACCTCCTGATCAACAACGCCGGAGTGATGCGGCCGACCGAGTCCACCACCGAGGACGGGTTCGACCGGACACTGGGTGTCAACTACCTTGGGCGCTTCGCCCTCACTGGTCTGCTGCTGGACCGCCTGCTCGTCAGCCCGGGCTCACGGGTCATCGTGCTGAGCAGCCTCGCGCACCACGTCGGCCGGATCGACCCGGTCGGCCTCGCCGCCGGCTGCCCGCCGTTCGGCCCGGCCTCGGTGTCGGGGTCGACGGGGCGGCGGCAGTATCCGGCCTCGAAGCTCGCGATGCTGATGTTCGCCTTCGAACTGCAGCGGCGGCTGGCCGCCGTGGGTGCGTCGACCATCGCGGTGGCCGCCCATCCGGGAGTGGCCCGGACCGGGTTGGCGCGCGAGCTGCCAGCGGTGATGCGTGCCTTCATGACCGACCAGATGAGCCCGGTGATGAGCTGGCTCATCCACAGCGCGCAGGCCGGAGCGCTGGCGCCGCTCCGGGCGGCCGTGGACCCCACCGCGCGCGGTGGCGAGTACTACGGTCCGGACGGGCTATTCGGCGCGACGGGGGCGCCGGCGTTCGCCCGGGCGGGTCGGGCCGCCCGCGACCGCGCCGGTCAGCGCCTGTTGTGGGCCGAGTCCGAACGGGTCACCGGCGTTCGCTATCTGCTCCGGCCGGCCACGGTTCCGCCGTCGACCGCCGATCTCATGTGAGACAGAACACATTGTGGCGGGACGGTTGAGGCGCCTCGTCTCCACCCGCTAACTTTGCGTCATTCGCATCGCAAAGAAGGGTAGCCTAACCTTCTATCAATCAAGTGATGCTATGCGTACGGATCGTGTTTGTTTTGGTGCGCTGCCGGTGCGGTGCTGGGCCTGGCGGGCCAGGTTGTGCCATGTGCCGCGGTGTTTGGCGGGCGGGGTCGGGTGGCTGCTCGCGGTGTCGATCTGTTCGCTTGTGCGATCCGGGTGGCGCGAAGGGCTTGCCAGCTAGATGGAGCACTACTAAGGTTAAGTTGACCTAAGTAATCCAGGACTCAGGGTAGCCGGGTCGGTCGGTCGGTCACAGGTGCGTGTTCCGACCACATCCCGCCACGGCGCATCGGCGAGGTGGGATGTGCAGGAAACCGACCTGGCGGTGCTTGTCGCGGAATCACTGCGTGAGCCCGTCGAAATCGCCGAGGACGACAACCTGCTCGTCCTCGGCCTTGAATCCATCGCTCTTATGACCATCGCAATGAGGCTGCGCGCCGCTGGCGTTCCCGTCACGTTCAGCGCCCTGATCGAGGAGCCGACCCTGCGTAGCTGGCGAAATCTTGTCGAGCGGGCGCTGGCGCGTTCCGGGCGTGACCCCGGTGTGGTGGCGAGCTCTGGAGGCGAGTCGTGAAGGTGGTGCGGTCCGCCAGCTGGCTGCAGTGCCGTAATCCGCGCCCGCGACCGGTGTGCCGGGTGGTCGTCTTTCCGCATGCCGGGGGGAGCGCCAACGCGTACAACGCTTTCGCGCAGGGATTTCCGGATGATCACGAGGTCTGGGTCGTTCAGTATCCCGGGCGGGAGAGCCGCCTTGCCGAACCGTTGGTGGACGAGATGGACCCACTGGTCGACGGCATCGCCGCCGCCGTCGCCGACCTCGTCGCGGCCGGTTCCGTCGCGGCCGGTGGCGGGGCGGATGCCGCCGCGGCGTGCGACGTGGACGTTCCCCTGGTGCTGTTCGGGCACAGCATGGGTGCGTCGGTCGCCTACGAGACGGCCCGCCGGCTCGCCGAGTGGCCGGGCCTGGTGCGGCTGCTGGTCGTCTCGGCCCGAGCGGCGCCGACGGTGTCCCGACCCGGGCGGGTCCACACCCTGGCGCGCGAGGAGTTCGTCCGGGTGCTGCGTGACCACGGTGGCACCGACGACGCGATTCTCGCGCACGAGGAACTGCTTGACTTCGTCCTGTCCATCGTCCGCAACGACTATCGCCTGATCGAGACCTATCGGCCGCCCGACCAGGTGCAGGTGCCGGTGCCGGTGCCCGTACTCGCTCTCGCCGCCCAGGACGACGCGACCGTGCGGGTGGCCGATATTCGGGCCTGGGTGGATGCCACGACCATTCGTTTTGATCATCGGGTGTTTCCCGGTGGCCATTTCTACCTGCACGCCGATCCGGCTCCGATCATCGACGAAATCACCGCGGGAATCAGCCGAGCCCTCCGCCCGCACGGCCCGGTACCACTGCGCGGAAAACAGGATTCCGCCGGGTGATGGCCAGATCTGACCGTCACATCTGACCGCCGCGGATCGTCCGATCGCGCTCGGGTGACCGCGCCGGCCTGGTTTTCGCCCTCGTCCGGGTGAAAGCCGGGCTTCGGAGCGACCCGCCTGGCGTCTCCGTCGGCGTGCGCGTCAACAGAAGGGACTGGTAAGCCCATGATCTCCGGCTCGCCTGGATCGACCGCGGACGAGGCCCACCGGCCGTTCCCGCTGACCCCGACCCAGCAGGCCTATCTGATCGGGCGCGGCGAGGCCTTTCCGCTGGGCGGCGTGACCACGCACGCCTACCTCGAGTTCGACGCCCCCGGCGGACGGCTCGACCCCGGACAGCTCGACCCCGGACAGCTCGACCCCGATCGGCTGGAAGCCGCGTGGCGGCGGCTGATCGCGCGCCATGCCATGCTCCGGGCCGTCATCGACCCGGCCACGGCCACCCAACGGGTCCTGCCCGAGGTGCCCACGTTCACGCTGCGCCGCCACGATCTGCGCGGCGCATCCGCCGACACCGTCGACAGCGCGCTGGCCGACACCCGTGCCCGACTGTCCCACGAGGTTCCAGACCCGGCCCGGTGGCCGTTGTTCTCCGTCGAACTTAGCCTGCTACCTGCCGACCGGGTCCGGCTGCACGTCGGTTTCGACGGGCTCACCATCGACTACGCCAGCTGGCATGTGCTCTACCGCGACCTGTGTCTCTACTACGAGAATCCCGACCGCGCCGACGTGCCGCTGGCCGGCAGCTTCCGCGACTACGTCCTCACCCACCGGACGCGGGACGCTCCCGAGGGCACCGGTACCGGCGCCGGCACCGGCGACGAGGCGCTGCTGGCCGCCGCCCGCCGGTACTGGCTGGAATGCCTGCCGCACCTGCCCCACCTGCCCCTGGCCCGGGATCCGGCGACGGTGCGCGGCGCACACTTCACCCGGCGGGCGCACGTGCTGGACGCCCCGTCCTGGGCGGCGTTGCGGGCGACCGCGCGGGGGATGGGTCTGACACCCTTCGCCGTCCTGCTCACCGTCTACGCCGAGGTTCTCGCGCGCTGGAGCGAGAGCCGCGCCTTCACGCTGAACGTTCCCCGGATGAACCGTGACCCGCTGTATCCCGGGGTCGCGGACCTGGTCGGCGAGTTCGCCTCGTTCAGCCTCGTCGCGGTGGACGGTGGCGCCGACGCGCTGGCCGCCAGCACGTTCCGCGCCCGGGCCAGGGCCACCCAGCGCCAGCTGTGGGCCGACCTGGAGCACTCCGCCGCCGAGGGGGTGTGGGTGCTGCGCCAGCTGGCCCGGCTGCGGGGTGGCCTGACCGGGGCGCCGATGCCGGTCGTGCTCACCAGCACCCTCGCCTGGCCGGTCGAGGAACCGACGATCCTCGACGGCCTGCTGCGACCCGGCTACGCCATCTCGCAGACGCCGCAGGTCTACCTCGACGTCCAGCTCGAGGAACGCCGCGGTGAACTGCGCTGCAACTGGGACGCGGTGGCCGAGGTCTTCCCCGCAGGCATGCTCGACGCGATGTTCACCGCCTGGTCGGACGCGCTGGACCGGCTGGCCGCGGACCCGGATGTCTGGGGGGCGGCGGACCTTGTCCGGGTCGACCCGGTCGAGGTCGCCGACGAGGGTGCCCACACCGCTGACGTCGGCGCCGCCCTCGAGGATGGGGCGCAGGATCCCACGCTCGTCCACGACCTGTTCGCGCGGTGGGCCCGGCAGCAGCCGGACGCGCCCGCGGTGATCGCGGCGGACGGGCGGCTGACCTACGGCGAGCTGTGGCGCGATGCCACCCGGCTGGCCCGGACCCTGGCGGGCCGCTCACCTCAACCCGCCGGTTCCGGTGGCGGCGATGCCGATGTGCCGGTCGCGATCGTCATGGAGAAGGGGCGGGGGCAGGTCACCGCCGCCTACGCCGCGTTGTTCGCGGGTCGCCCCTACGCTCCGCTTGATCCGTCCCAGCCGCCGGGCCGTCTGGCCGTGCTGCTCGCCGACTGCCGCACCGATGTGGTGCTTGTCGACGCCCGCACCGCGGCCACGGTGGCCCTCGCGTGCGCCGCGCCGCCCGAGGGTGGCGGGGCCCAACCACGGGTGGTGCACGTCGAGGAGGCGCTGCGTGCCACTGCGGACCTGACCGAGCCGGGGGACCTGACCGAGTCGGGGGAGCTGGCCAGGCCGGGGGAGCCGTCGGCGGCGCCGCGACGGGCCAGCCCGGATGATCTCGCCTATCTGCTGTACACGTCCGGTTCGACCGGCACCCCGAAGGGCGTGATGATCGCCCATCGGGGTGCCGTGAACTGCCTGCGTGCCACCGCCGACGCGTTCGCCGTCGGACCGGACGACCGGGTGCTCGGGCTGACCGCCGCGCACCACGACATGTCCGTGTTCGACCTGTTCGGCGTGCTCGGCCAGGGCGGCACCCTGGTGCTGCCCGACACGCGGCGGCGCGAGGACCCGGCCCACTGGTCCGAGCTGATGCGCGAGCACGGTGTCACCCTGTGGAACTCGGTACCGGCGACCATGGAGATGCTGCTCGAGCATGTCGCGGTCGGCCAGGCGGCGGTTCCCGGCACGCTGCGGGTCGCCTACCTCGGCGGTGACTGGATTCCGTTGGCGACCGTGGCCACGCTGCGCCGCCTCGCCCCGGCCCTGGCGGTCGTCAGCGTCGGCGGGCCGACCGAGACGACGCTGTGGAACATCTGGCACCGGGTCGGGCCCGACGATCTGGACGGGCCCAGCATCCCCTACGGGCGGCCGATCACCGGTGCCCGCTACCACATTCTCAACGACGCCGACCAGGACTGCCCGCCGTACGTCACCGGTGAGCTGTGCTGCACCGGGGTGGGCGTGGCCCGGGGCTACTGGCAGGACGCCGAGCGCACCGCGACCGCGTTCGGCGTGCATCCGCGCACCGGCGAGCGGATGTTCCGCACCGGTGACCTGGGCCGGTTCCGCCCGGACGGGGTCATCGAGTTCGTCGGCCGCCGCGACCACCGGGTGAAGATCCGCGGTCACCGGATCGAGCTGGCCGAGGTCGAGGCGGCGCTCGCCGCCCATCCCGACGTGCGTACGGCGGTGGTGACACCCGTGCCGTTCCCGGACCGACCCGGGCACCGGGGACTGATCGGCTGGGTCGTCCTCGAGTCCGACGCGGCGGGACGCGCCGGCCCTGACCGCCGCGCGGTGACCGGCGCCGAGCTGCGGGCCCACCTGGCCGAGGCGCTGCCGGCGCAGATGGTCCCGGCTCGGGTGGGCGTGCTCGAGACGTTTCCCCGCTCGGCCACCGGCAAGGTCGACCGGGTCGCCCTGGCCACCCGGTCGGACGCCGCGGACAGCGGGTGGAGCACCGCGGCGCCGCCCGCCCCCGGGGAGGCGGCTGGCATCGGCGAGGCGGCTGGCATCGGTACCGGTCGGCGCGACGAGGACGTCCCCGCGGATCTCGGCGCGCTGGTCGAGGTGCTCACCGGCCTGTGGGCCGAGGTGCTCGGGTGCCCGACCCCGGGGCCGCACGAGAACTTCTTCGAGCTCGGCGGGGACTCGCTGGCCGCCACCCGCATCCTCGCCCGGCTGCGTGGCGTGTTCGAGGACGAGGAGATCTCCCTGTACAGCCTGATGGCCGCGCCCACCATCGTCGGCGCGGCGCGGGCCCTGGCATCCGCCGCCGAGGTACCCGGCCGCCTCGAACGCATCGCCAGCATCCACCTGGAGATCGAACGGCTTCCTCCCGACGAGGTCGCCGCCCAGCTGCGGGCGACCCCCGCCGTCTCAGGAGCGACCGCGATCGAGGCCGGACTGGACGGTGCCCGATGACCGCGGCGGATCCCGCGACCACAGGCGTCGTCGCGTCGCCGGCCGACCCCGGGCTCACCGGGGCCGACCTCGAACAGGCCCGCCGGGAACTACGACGGCGGCTGCTCGCGGCCGACGGCCTGGCCGCGGCACCGACGGCGTCGGAGGCGCCGACGGCCGGTACCGCCACGACCGGCGGGTTGTCCGCCGCACAGCGCCGGTTCTGGTTCCTGCACCGACTGGTGGCGACCAGCGCCGCCTACCACCTGTCGGTGGGCGCACGCATCCACGGTGACCTGGACGTGGCCGCCCTCGAGGGGGCGCTGCGGGACGTGGTGGGACGCCACGACATCCTGCGCACCGTCTACCCGCCGGGGGACGTCGGCGGGCCGACCGCGCGGGTGCTGACCGCGTCCGCCGCGCCACCGGTCACCCTGACCGTCCGTGACCTGCCCGCCGAGGACGGCCAGGCGGCACTCGACGCGACCGTGCGCCGGTTCGGCCGCAGCCCGCTCGACCTCGCGACGGAACTCCCACTGCGGGCGCAGCTGCTGCGGGTCCAACCCGGTGAACACGTCCTGCACCTGGTGGTGCACCACATCGCCTGCGACGACCTGAGCTGGCCGATCCTGTTCCGGGATCTGGCCGCGGCCTACCGGACGCGGCGGGAGGGGGACGCCGCGGCGCCCACACAGCCGCGGGCGACCTACGCCGACTACGCCCGCTGGAGCGAGGGGGAACCGCCCCGCCTGGAACGTTCCCGCGCGCACTGGCGCACCGTCCTTACCCCGACACCCCCGCTGCTGGCCGCGGCGTTGCGGAGCACCCCGACGGTCCTCACCCCGCCGGTCACCGCTCCCGGCCGGTGGTCGCGGACGTCGAGGCGGTGCGGGCGAGTGTCCGGCTGCCCGCGGCCCACGCGGCGCGCGTCCGGGAGCTCGCGGCGGCACATGCCACCTCGCCGTACGTCGTGCTGGTGGCCGCCGCGACCGTGCTGCTGCACCATTCGACCGGACTGGCCGACATCGCGCTCGGCACACCGGTGGCCGAGCGGCCACGGCCGGAGTTCGAGGATGTCGTCGGCAACTTCGGCAACACGATCGTCCTGCGCAACCGGATCCGGCCGCGGGAGACGTTCGGGGCGCTGCTCGACGCGGCCCGGGACACCTGGCTCGCCGCCTGGGCCCATCAGGGCGTGCCGTTCGAGGAGGTGGTCCGGGACGCGGGAATCCGCCGCGGCGATCGTGACGCCGCCGGCGGCGGACTGTTCGACGTCATGTTCTCCTACCGCGCACCCGCCCTCGGCGCGTTCTCGCTGCCCGGGCTGCGCCACAGCGAACTCGCGGTGCACAACGGGACCTCCCGGTTCCCGCTGGTCCTCGAGGTGGTCGAGGAGACCGACGGGTTCGTGCTGAGCGCGGTGGCCGGCGCGGGGTTCACCGACGCGGACGCGACGCGGCTCGCCGGTCGCTTCGGTCGGGTCTGCGCGCAGCTCGCCGAGAACCTTCCGGTCGACCGCGTCGACGTTCTCACCGCGCAGGAACGCGCCCTGCTCGTCGACGTCTGGTCGACCGGGCCGTCCGCCCCGCTCGTCGAGCGTTCCCTGCCGCAGCTGGTGGCCGACGCGGCCCGGCGCCGTCCACACGCCGTCGCCGTGGTCGGCCTCGCCCACCGTTCGTCCGCCGGGTCCGGGTCTGTCGGGGCCGGGAGCACCGGGTCCTGGGCGGCGGGGTCCGGTGCCGACGGGGATGTGGTGCTCACCTATGCCGAGCTGGAACAGCGGGCGCAGGGCCTGGCCGACCGGCTGCGTGCCGCCGGCGTCGGGCCGGAGACGATGGTGGGGGTGTGCGTGCCCCGGTCGGCCGCGCTCGTCGTCGCGCTGCTCGGGGTGCTGCGGGCCGGCGGGGCGTTCGTGCCGCTGGAGACGACCTGGCCCGCGCGCCGGATCAGCGAGGTGGCGCGCGGCGCGCAGGTCGTCGCCCTCGTGCTCGGCCACGACATCGAGGATCCGCCCGACCTCGATGGCCTCACCGCGATCCGGCTCGACCCCGCCGGTGGCCCCGCGGCCATGGGCGCGGTGGTCGCGGTGGTCGCGGATCCGGTGGCCGTCGACCAGGAGAACCTCGCCTACGCGATCTACACCTCCGGGTCGACGGGGACACCGAAGGGGGTGATGATCCGCCATCAGGCGATCTGCAACCGGCTGCGCTGGCAGGCCGGGCTGCTCGACCTGGGCGCCGACGATGTCGTCCTGCACAAGGCACCGATCGGCTTCGACATCTCGATCAACGAGATCTTCCTGCCGCTGGTGGTCGGCGCCCGCCTGGTGGTCGCCCCACCGCAGGCCGACGCCGACCCCGCCTACCTGCTCGACATCATCCGCGAGCAGGCGGTGACGTTCTTCTACGTGGTCGCCTCCATGCTCGCCGTCATGCTCGAGCGGCCGGGTGTGGCGACGGCGGGCCGCTCGCTGCGGCACGTCTGGTGCGGCGGGGAGGCGCTGCGCGACGAGCTCTACCAGCGTTTCCGGGCGCACTGGGACGCGCGGATGTACCACGGATACGGTCCGGCGGAGGCGACGATCGGGGTGTCGTGCCGGATGTTCACCCCGGGCGAGCCGCACGCGCGGATCTCGATCGGCCGGCCGAACCCGAACACCCGGATCCGGGTGCTCGACGCCGCCTGCCGCCCGGTGCCCGTCGGCCGGGTCGGCGAGCTGTACATCAGCGGGTTGCCGCTGGCCCGCGGCTACCTCGGCGACGCCCGCCGCACGGCCCAGGCCTTCGTCGCCGACCCCTTCAGCGACCTGCCCGGCGCCCGGATGTACCGCACGGGTGACCTGGCCCGTTTCCGCGGCGACGGGGAGATCGAGTTCCTCGGCCGGGTCGACAACCAGGTGAAGTTCCACGGCTTCCGGATCGAGATCGAGGAGATCGAGCATGTGCTCGGCCGGCATCCGGCGGTGCGCCAGGCGGTCGCCCTGGTCGGTGCCGGCGTCGGCGGCGCCGAGGAGCTGCGTGCCTACTGGGCCCCCGCCTCGGCGGATGCCCCCGGGCCCGGGGACGTCACCGGGTCCGCCGTGGCAGCGGCCACCCCCGGGTCGTCGGCGTCGGTGGACGCGGCGGGGCTGCGGACCTGGCTGGCCCAGCGGCTGCCGCGGCACATGGTGCCGACAGTCGTGGCGGAGGTGGAGGACCTGCCACTGACACCGGCCGGGAAGATCGACCGCCGGGCCGTCGCCGCCCTGCGACCGCCGCCACCGTCCGTACCGGCGGTCGGGGACGCCACGTTCCAGGAGCCCACCGTCGGCCTGCAGAGCGATCTCGCCGCGATCTGGGCGGCGGTGCTCGGCGTCGAGCGGGTCGGCACCCGCGACAACTTCTTCGATCTCGGCGGCCACTCCCTGCTCCTGCTGCAGGTCCAGCACCAGCTCGAACGTCGGCTGGGCCGGCGGGTGGACGTCCTGGACCTGTTCGCCCACACCACGATCGAACGGCTCGCGGACTGGCTCGGTGACACCGCCCCGGGCCCGGGCCCGCGCCCGAAGGCCGGTGGCGTCCCGGGCCCGGGTTCGCCGACCGGCGGCGCGACCGCGCCGGGACCCGACCCGCTGCTCGCCCAGGCCCAGAACCGGGCCGCCCGGGCACGTGCCGCGCTCGTCGAACGACGCCGACGCGCCGGCCCGGCCCGCGGCGACGGCCCCACGCCCCCTTCCCCGAACGGAGCGTCCACGTGATGTCCGAGCCGGCCAGCCTCGCCGCCGGCGGCCCCGCCGCCGCCAGCACGGCCCCGCCCGTCGACGACGCCGGGTCGGCCGTGGCGGTCATCGCCCTGGCCGGACGGTTCCCCCGGGCCGCGGACGTCGCCGAGTTCTGGGCGCGGCTCGTCGCCGGCCACGAGTCGATCACGGCGTTCACCGATGAGCAGTTCCTCGCCGCCGGCGGCGACCCGGCGGACCTGCGCGGCCCCGACCTGGTGAGGGTGGACGCCTCGCTGGAGAACACCGACCTGTTCGACGCCGAGTTCTTCGGTTACCGGCCCACCGAGGCCGAACTGCTCGACCCGCAGCACCGCCTGTTCCTGGAGACCGTCGCCCACCTGCTGCAGGAGGCCGGCTGGGTGCCGTCCACCTACCCGGGGTTGATCGGCGTGTACGCGGGGGCGAACCAGAGCCGGTACTACCTGGACAACATCCACCCCCGGCTGGCGGGCGGGCCCAGTTCGCTGGCGGCCCTGCCCGCCGTCGCCGGGAACTCGCCGAGCGCGTTCTCCGCCCGCGTCGCCTACGGGCTGGACCTCACCGGTCCCGCGATCACCGTGCAGACGGCCTGCTCGACGTCGCTGTCCGCCGTCCACCTCGCCTGCCAGGACCTGTTGCTCTACCGCTGCGACATGGCGGTGGCCGGTGGCGCGGCGGTCGGCGCGCACCGCCGACGCGGCTACCGGTACATCGAGGGCGGGCCGCTGTCACCCGACGGCCACGTACGCTCCTTCGACGCCGCCGCGGCCGGGATGGTCCCCGGCGAGGGTGTCGGCGCGGTGCTGCTCAAACGGCTCGAGGACGCCGTCGCCGACGGGGACCGGATCCGGGCGGTCATCCGCGGTTCGGCGATGAACACCGACGGACGACGCAAGATCGGTTTCACCGCGCCGGCGATGGCCGGCCAGACCGAGGTGCTGCTCGCCGCGCACGCGGCGGCCGGCGTCGACGGCGACGCGATCGGCTACGTCGAGGCGCACGGCACCGCGACACCCGTGGGCGACCCGATCGAGATCCGGGCCCTCACCGAGGCGTTCCGGCGCAGCAGCGACCGGCGCGGCTACTGCCTGCTCGGGTCGGTCAAGAGCAACATCGGCCATCTCGACGCGGCGGCCGGCATCGCCTCGTTCATCAAGGCCGTCCTGACCGTCGAGACCGGCCTAGATCCCGCCGAGCCTGCACTTTCGGGAACCCAGCCCGCTCGTCGACCTCGCCGACAGCCCGTTCCGGGTCGCCGCCGAACTCACCCCGTGGCCGGACGATCCGGCGGGACGGCCCCGCCTGGCCGGGGTGAGCGCCTTCGGGGTCGGCGGCACGAACGTCCACGTCGTCCTCGAACAGGCCCCGCCACCCGTCGCCGCCGCACCGGACGCCGCCGCGCGCCCCACGTCGCGGACACCTTCGGCACCGCCGCCGGGAACGCCGCCGGTGGGCCGGCCCGCTCTGCTGGTGTTGTCCGCCCGCACACCCGCGGCCCTGGCCGCCGCCCGTGCGGACCTGGCCGGCCGGCTCGGCGAGCTGGTGGACGCCACCCCCGCGGCGCGACCGGCGGTGGACCTGGCGGATGTGGCGTTCACCCTGCAGGCCGGCCGGGACGAGTACGACCACCGGTGGGCGCTGGTCGCCGACGACCTGGCCGGTGCCCGTGCGGCGCTGGCCCGCGGGCGGGGCGGCCTCGGCGCCCGACCGTCCACCCCGGTGGCACCCGCGTTCCTGTTTCCCGGCGCCGGCGCCCAGCACGACCGGATGGGACGGGATCTGTACGAGTCCGAACCCGTCTACCGCGAGCAGATCGACAGCTGCGCCGAGATCCTGCGCCCGATCCTCGGCGCGGACCTGCGCGAGCTGCTGTACGGCCCGGACGCCACCCTGACCGCGGACCGGGCCGCCGGGCCGGCCTTCGACCGTCCCGATCGGGCGCCGGTGGGGTTCGCCGCGCTCGTCGCCACGGAGCTCGCGCTGGCCCGCACGGTGCTGGCCGCCGGGATCCGACCGCGGGCGCTGCTCGGGCACAGCCTGGGCGAGTACACCGCCGCCTGCCTGGCCGGGGTGCTGTCGGTGGCGGACACCCTGACCCTCGTCGTCGAACGGGAACGGCTCATGCGCCTGGCCGGCGGGGTGTCGATCGGGGTGGCTCTCGCCCCGGCGGTGGCCCGCGACTACCTGGCGACGGGTGGCGGTGAGGTGGTGCTGGCGTGTGTCAACAGCCCGTCGAGTGTGACGCTGTCCGGCCCGGAGCGGGCCGTGGCGGCCGTGGAGGCGGCGCTGGTCGCCGACGGGGTGGACTTCACCCGACTGCAGGTGCCGACCGCGGTGCACTCCCCGGTGCTGGACGCGATACTGCCGCGCTACGCCGAGGCCCTGGCCGGTGTGACCCTGCACGAGCCGACCATCCCGTACCTGTCGAATCTCACCGGCACGTGGATCACCGCCGCGCAGGCCACCGACCCCGGCTACTGGCTGGCGCACACCCGGGAACCGGGGCGGTTCGCCGACAACCTCGTCGAGCTGCGCCGGGGCGGCCGGATCGTCGTCGAGGTCGGCCCGGGACGGGCCCTGTGCTCGCTGGCGGGGGCGAACACCGACAGTGATGTCGAGGCCGTCCCGCTCATGCGCCACCGGCGTGAGCAGGTCCCCGACGATGCCACGCTGCTCGCCGCCGTCGGCCGGCTGTGGACCCAGGGGGTCGGTGTGGACTGGGCTGCGCTGGGCCGTCCCGGTACCGGACGGCGGGTGTCCCTGCCCGGCTATCCGTTCCAGCGCCGCCGCTTCTGGCTCGACCCGCCGCCCCGCGTCCGCCCCGGGACGGGCTCCGGCGGGGCCGGTGTCTCCGGCGGGGCCGAACCGGGCGGGCTGGCTCCGGTCGGCGGCGTCCCGGCGGCGCAGGACACCTGGATCACCGGCCAGGAGACGTCCGCCCGCGCCCGGGCCACCCTGCGCGAGGCGTCCCCCGAGCTGGACGCGGACCTCACCGAGCTGTGCGCCCGACACGCCGGTGCCTTCCTGCGCCGAGGCGGCGTCGACACCCGCGCCGGCACCACCCACCGGGTCGGGGACGTTCTCACCACCCTGCGGGTCATCCCGAAGTTCCGCCGTTTCGCGCTGGCGCTGCTCCAACTGCTCGACACCGCCGGCTTCACCACGACGCCCACGACCGGCGCGGACGCCACGGATGCCGCGGACGCCACGGTCACGTTCACCCGGGATCCGAGCCTCGAGGACACCCGGGCCGCGCTGGCCGCCGCGATCCTCGCCCGCGCCCCGGAGTACGCCGTCGACCTGCGGGTGCTCGACCAGTGCGTCGCCCGCTACCCGGAGGTGTTCGCCGGCGAGATCGAAGGGCACCAGGTGCTGCTGCCCGACGGTGTCACCGACATCTCCCAGGCGGCCGTGGACCGTCAGGTCGCACTCAGCGACGTGCAGGTCTACCTGCCGCTGGTCGCCCGGACGGTGGCGATGCTCGCCGCCCAGGCCGGCCCGCGTGGGCTGCGCGTCCTCGAGGTCGGTGCCGGACGCGGCTACCTGACCTGGGAGGTCGCCGAGGCGCTGCGTGGCCTGCCCGGGGTCAGTTTCCACTTCACCGACCTGGGGCGGTCCTTCGTCCTCACCGGGCGGCGTGAGGCCGCGGCCCGCGGTCTGGACTTCATGACCTTCGGCCAGTTCGACGTCGGGGCGGACCCGGTCGCCCAGGGTCTCGCGCCCGGTGGCTACGACGTCGTCCTCGGCTTCAACGTTCTGCACGCCACCCCGGACCTGCACGCCACCACGGCGAACCTGACCACGCTGCTCGCACCGGGCGGGCAGCTGTTCGTGGTGGAGGCCGTCCGGCAGCGGCCGTGGGCACTGCTCACCGCCGGCCTCTACGACGGCTGGTGGCTCTACGACGACGACCTGCGCGACCTGTCCCGGTGCTCTCCCCGCGGGCCTGGTCGGACCTGCTGCGCGGCCATGGGTTCACCGACCCGCTGATCTACCCCCGCCGGCCCGACGACCAGGTCGATCACGCCCTGATCGTCGGCCTGCTCCCCGCCGCGACCGGCTCGGCCGCCACCGGTGCCGAGCCGGAGCGTGCCGCGGGCACCGCCGCGGCCGGTGGTTCCAGCGGCGTCGAGGTCATCTCCACCAGCGGCTCCACCGGCTCGTCCGACGAGGAGCCGACCGCGGCCGGTGTGTTCGGCGGCGACTCGGCGTTCGATCGGCGACCAGACCTGCCCACCCCCTACCAGGCACCCGGCGACGACCTGGAGGAGACCCTGACGCGGGCCTGGGAGCAGGTGCTGGGACTTGACCGGGTCGGCGTCCGCGACGGGTTCTTCGAGCTCGGCGGCGAGTCACTGCTGGCCATGCAACTGGTCACCCGGCTGCGCGACGAGCTGGGCGTGTCGTTGTCGGTGCGGTCCTTCTTCGCCGGCGCCGAGCTGTCGGTGGCCGCGATGGCGCAGACCGTCCGCGACCTGCGGGCAGCGCGGGTGGCGGTGGGTGCCGGGCCCGGATCCGCCGCAGTGCCCGGCGCGGCGCGGGCCGCCCGGTGCCGCCGGCAGACCCACCGGGCGTCGATCCCACCACCGTCCCCACCACCGCTTCCGCGGCCACCAGCGAGGGGGAGTCCGCATGAGCCTCGACACGCGGACCGGGTCGGCGTCCGCGCCGGCCACCGGCCCGTCCGCCGAACCCGCCGTCGAGTCGGGACTGACGTTTCCGGCGTCGTACGCCCAGCGGCGGATGTGGTTCTTCCATCGGATGGACCGGGCGAACCCGTTCTACAACGTCTCCCTCGTGCTGCACCTGCGCGGCCCGGTGGACGAGGGGCTGCTGCGGGCGGCCGTCGTCGACGTCGTCGACCGGCACGAGATCCTGCGTACCACCTATCTCGAGATCGACGGCGAGCTGCACCAGCAGGTCCATCCGAGCCTGCCCGCCGACCTCACCACCGACCGGCTGGGCGCCGTCGACCCGGCGACCGCACCCGCCGACGTCGTCACCCACCCGGCCGTCGCCGAACGCCTGCGCACCCGCGCCCGCCAGCCGTTCGACCTGGGCACCGGCCCGGTGCTGCGGGTGGACCTCACCCCTCTCGGGCCCGCCACCGCGGTGGGCGGGGAGGCGGCGCTGCTCATGCTGTCGCTGCACCACATCGCCGTCGACGGCTGGTCGCTGGGCGTGCTGCTGGCCGATCTCGACCGGGCCTACCAGGCTCGCACGCTCGGACAGGAACCGGTCTGGGACGGGCTGGAGATCCAGTACGGCGACTACGCCGAATGGCAGCGCGAGCGGCTGACCGGCGCCGACCTGCCAGCGTTGCTGGGACCCTGGCGGGAACGGCTCGCCCGGCCGCCCGCGGCCCTCGCCCTGGCCACCGACCGTCCCCAGCCGCCCGACCCGGCGTTCACCGGCCGGCGCCTCGACTTCACCCTTGAACCGGACCTGATCCGCGGCCTGCGCGAGCTGGCCCGCACCCACGGCTGCTCCCTGTTCATGACACTGCTGGCCGGCTGGTCGGCCCTGCTGCGCCGGCTCACCGGCGACGACGACCTGCTGATCGGCACCCTGTTCGCCAACCGGGAGAACCCGCAGATCCAGCCGCTCGTCGGCCTGTTCGTCAACACCCTGCCCGCCCGCGTCGACACCGGCGGTGATCCCGGCTTCGCCACCCTGCTGGGTCGGGTCCGCGAGACCGTCCTGCAACTGGCTGGTGACCAGGACATGCCCGTCGAGATGATCGTCGATGACGTCCGCCCGGAACGGATCGCCGGGGTCAACCCGCTGTTCCAGGTGGTCTTCGCGCTGCAGAACTTCGCCGACCACCGGCTCGGCTTCGCCGGCACCACCGTCACCCGGCTCGACATCGAACGCGGCTCCACCCGGTTCACGCTGGAACTTCATGTCTGGGACCACCCGGACCGGCCGCATGCCACCCTCGTCTTCGACACCGAACGGATCGACGAGCCGGCCGCACGGCGCATCGTCGATCATCTCAAGGCGCTGCTCGTCTCCGCCGCCGCCGCCCCGACCACCCCCCTGAGCCGCCTCGCCCTGTTCACTCCCGACCGCCCCGCCGCCATCGCCCCCGCCGCTCCCGCCGGTGCGACGCCGGAGCAGGAGCTGACGGTCCTGGTCGGACGGCACGCGCAGGCGAACCGGGACGCCCCGGCGGTGCTCCACCTCGACCAGGTGCTCACCCGGGGCGAGCTCGACGACCGCGCCACAGCCCTGGCCGGCCAGCTCACCGCCGCCATCGCCGGACCCGCGGGCGGTCCGGGCCATCCGGTCGCCGGCTTCTTCCCGGCAAAGGACGCGTCCGCGGCCGCCGTGGCCGCCCTCGCGGCGGCGCGGATCGGCGCCCGGTACCTGCCCCTGGAATCCGACCATCCCTGGACGTGGAACGTCCGGCGCCTGACCACGGCTGGCGTCCGGGTTCTGCTGACCGCGGCGGACCCACCCGCCGGCCTGCCCGCCGACCTCGTCGTCCTCGACATCCTCGCCTCCGACCGCGATGGAGGTGATACCGATGGCGGTGATGCCGGCGGCGGTGGGTCCG
>NZ_CADCWS010000046.1 GCF_902806475.1 Candidatus Frankia nodulisporulans | reverse complement strand
GGGCGAGCGCGGCGGCGAGTTCCGTGCGCGCCGCCACCAGGGACGGGCCGTACCAGGTCAGCAGGCGCCCCGAGACGCACACCGCCGGCGCGGTGAACGCCTCGGGGCCGTCGGTGGGGCTGAACGCGTACGGCTCGTCCGGCAGGACGACCAGGTCGTGCGGGGGCACCGTGGCCGGGTCGAACCGGGGATAGCGCTGGTCGGCGTCGGCCAGCGCGTTGTCGACGCCGAGCCGGCGCAGTACGTCCCCGGTGAAGGTGTCACGGCCCACCGCCATCCACGGCCGGCGCCAGATGGGTACCAGGGCCCGGCGGCGCGGTCCCGGCGGTGGGGGCGCCGACCAGAGGGCCCGGGCCTGCTCCCACCAGGGGGGACGCTGTAGGTGGCAGGCCAGCCGTAGCATCCGGTCGAGGCTGTGCAGCGCGCCGTCGACGGTGGTGGGCGCGGTCACCCAGACCGCGAGTCCGGCGTCCCGCAGGGCGGTGAGGTCGGGGGCCCGGTTCTCCTCGGCGTTGGCGAGCACGAGGTCCGGGGCGAGGGCGACGATCGCCGCCAGGTCGGGGTTCTTCGTGCCGCGGATGCGGGTGACCTCGAGCCCGGGTGGTTCGCCGCACCAGTCGGTCGCCCCGACGAGCAGCCCGGGGGCGCTGCGGGCGACCGATTCGGTGAGGCTCGGCACCAGCGAGACCACCCGCTCGATCCGGTCGGGAACGGCCACGGCGAACCCGAGGTCATCGAGGTGCGTCGACGTGGCCCGACGGTCCGGCGCTCCCCGCGTCACGGTCAGTCCGATCCCGGCTCGTCCAGTCCGGTCAGACGTCGGTGACGCGCAGGCCGGCGTGGGCCTTGTACCGGCGGTTGATCGAGATCAGGTTGGCGGTGAGCGCCTCCACCTGACCGGCGTTGCGCAGCTTGCCGGCGTAGATGCCGCGCATCCCGGGGATGCGCTCCGCGAGTGCGGCGACCAGGTCGGTGGCGGCGCGGTCGTCGCCGAGCACGAGGATGTCGGTGTCGATCGACTCGACCGTCTCGTCGGCGAGCAGGACGGCGGAGACGTGATGGAAGGCACCGACGAGCGTGCTCTCGGGCAGGACGGCGGCGGCCTGCTGGGCGGCGCTGCCCTCCGGCACGGGCAGGGCGAAGGCGCCGCCCTTGTCGAAGCCCATCGGGTTGACACAGTCGATGACGATCTTCCCGGTCAGCGGGCCGCGCAGCGACTCGAGCGTCTCGCGGTGCCCGTCCCAGGGGACGGCGACGATGACGACGTCGGCCCGCGCGGCGACGGTGGCGTTGTCGGCGCCCTCGATGCGCAGGCCCGGTCCGGCGAGCTTGGCGGCGGCTTCCTCGCCACGCTCGGTGGAACGCGAACCGATGAGCACGAGGTGCCCGGCCTGGGCGAAACGCAGCCCGAGGCCGCCGCCCTGCGGTCCGGAACCGCCAAGAATGCCGATGGAGAGGTCGGGTACGTCCGCGGGAACATGCTTGGGCGAGGTCACCCTGCCATCCTGCCCGAGTCGTCCGTCCGCCGCGCGTTTCGGCGACCGGGAGTGAACCCGCAGGCCGGCGGCCTGGACGGCCGGAACCAGATCGTTCACCCTCCGGCGCACCGACTCATGGCACCCCCACCCGCCGACGGACAGCCGGGGGCAATGAGGGACTATGCATGAACAACGGGACAGCTACGTGTCCGATCATCTCGCGCTCGCCGGCCGGGACTTTCGACCGGGCAGACGGGTTCCCACACACGTCGCTACCGGCAGAGGAGCAGCGCACGTGACAGAGAGTTACAGCTCGTGGATCACCACCGTCAGCGAGCGGAACGGCACCCATGGCGATGCTCCGGGCGGGTCCGGTAACCCCGGGCGTGCGTTGGCCGGGGATGGGCCGTACCGTTCGGTTTCACACGCAACGGGTAGATCTAACGAAACAGGCGAGAGAGGTCGAGCAATGGCGGACGTATCGGTTCGCTTCGCGATGACGAACGACAGCGAAGTGGTACTGAACCTGTCGCTGCCGCAGGCGCTGCGCCTGATGGAGGCGATCGCGCGCAAGGTGGGCGAGACGCTCGCGGAGCGCAGCACCCAGGCGGTGGGCGGCGTCGGCGGGGTTCCCACCTCGGCACCCTCGAACGGCATGCCGAGCCTTGGGCCGTACACCCCGTCCTGAACCCGCACCCGGGTGACCCTCCTGGCGCTGGCCGCACCGCAGCGCGCCACGCCGGAGGCTGACGTCCAGCTCACCGCAGCCGATCCACGGCAGGTGCCGCCGGGTCAGAACCTCGCGGTGGGCTCGCTGAATCCCCGGGCGGGACGATCCACGGCAGGACCCTCGTCGCCCGGGCGGCCACGCGTGGCCGGGCCGCCGGTGGCGAGCGCACGTGGGTGTGATGTGGCATACACCTCACGGAGCCGGTCGACCGTCACGAGGGTGTAGATCTGGGTCGTGCTCACCGAGGCATGCCCCAGCAGCTCCTGCACGACCCGGACGTCCGCGCCCCCGTCGAGCAGGTGGGTGGCGAAGGAGTGCCGCAGCACGTGCGGTGACACGCCGTCCACCCCCGCCGCCGCGGCCGCGGTGCGTAGCTGTGTCCACGCACTCTGGCGGGACAGTCGGGTGCCGCGTCGCGACAGGAACACCGCCGCCCCCGAGCGGGCCGCGGCCAGACGCGGCCGCGCCGCCCGCAGATAGTCCGCCAGCGCCAGCACCGCGCAGCGCCCCAGCGGGACGACCCGGTCGCGCCCCCCCTTGCCGTGCAGGCGCACGGACGCGGCTTCGAGGTCCAGATCGTCGAGGTCGAGGCCGACCGCCTCGGAGATACGCGCGCCGGTCCCGTAGAGCAGTTCCAGCAGGGCGGTGGCCCGGAGCCGACGGGCGGCCTCCAGCGCATCACCGCTGCCACCGGACGTGGCAGGGGCCGTGGCGTGCTGGCCGCCCGCGGCGGCCAGCACCGCGCTCACCTGGTCGACGGTGAGCGCCTTGGGCAGACGCCGCGGCGGCGCCGGCGGCCGTACCGGCTTCGAGACGTCCTCACGCACGTCCCCCTCCTCGGCGGCGAAGCGGTGCAGGGACCGCACCGCGACGAGCATCCGCGCCACGGACGCGGCGGCCAGCGGCGGATGCTCGTCGTCCCCCGCGCGCAGCGCCGCGGCGAAACCGGCAACCTCCGCCTCGCCCACCGCGTCCAACGAAGGCAACCCCCGCGCGGCCAGATGGACGAGATACCGCCGCAGATCGCGACGGTAGGCGAGGACCGAGTTACGGGCGAGGCCACGCTCGCCTTCGAGGTGGTGGAGATAACGGGCGACCACATCCGCCGGCCCGACCTCAGCGAAGGACCCGCCGCTGGCGAGAGGCCCGGTGCCGGCCAGGTGCACGGCGTTGGCGACGGGCACGTTAGGACGCTCCCCGAGGGGTTCGTCGCCGTCGGCCGCCATCATCAACCTGATAGTAGGACCTGCTGGCAGTTGTCTGCGGCTGCCCGTCCACATGCCGCGATTCGACGGCTATTCTGGCGATCTGTGCGGATGGCCACCGGACCATCACGTCGCGCCGCACGGCTGGGGGTCACCATCATCGACGTCACCATGCCGCCCCGCGGTCCGCACCCTGCGTCACCCGGGTCGCTGAGGGGGCCATCGCCACGGCGGTCGGCGCCGTCGGTGCCATCCGGGGCCGTCGCACCGGCTTCGTCTGCGGCTCAGGCGGTCGCGGTATCGCCGACGTCGCGGCGCCGGGCGCGGGTGCACCTGCGGCGGCGGGGGCTCGTCCTGCTGGTCGGGTTCGTGCTGGGAGCGGAGCTGATGTCCTCGTGCGGCGGGTCGGGGGGCCGCAGGGTGCCGCGCTCCCCGTCCATTCGGGGGCCGGTGGTGCGAGCCCGACGGCGAGCGGCACCAGCGCCGTCCCGACGCCGGATGTCAGCGCTCCCGCCGCCGTGCGTACCGTCGCGGCGTACTTCCAGGAGATCAACGATGCCACCCGAGCCGGACGCCTCGCGGTGATCACAGCGACGGCCCTGGAGGGCTGTCAGACCTGCGCCCTGGACGTCGGGGTGTCGCGCTCGCTGGCCCAGCGCGGGCCTGCACGCCGACGCACCCGCCTACCAGCTCAGTGACCTCACGGCCCAGCCGTACGCGGGCCTGGCCGCCACCGCCTCCTTCACCCTGCGCACGGCGACCGTCGGCCTGCTCGACGCGGCCGGGCGGCACGTCGAGGACGCCGCCGGTGTCCCCGCCCGCGCCGCGACCGCGCAGCTCACCCTCACCGCGGGCGGCTGGCGCATCCAGACCCTGCGCTACGCGGCGGGCCCCTCTTGACCCCGCCGACCCCCGCCGGCACCGGCACCGGCGGCCTGCGCACCGGGCGGCGCTGATCCTGGTGGTGGCCGTGGTGATGACCTGCGCCGGCGTGGCGATGCCCACCTGGCCAGGCGGGTCGAGCTGGCCGGGTGGGTCGGGCGGCTCGGGGTGGTCGGGCGGTCTGGGGGCCGGCCGGGCCGTCGCCGCTCCCAACGACACCATGGTTCCCTGCGGTGACGTGCTGTGGGGAGCCTGCGACACCCGGGCCACCGCGCAGGGCTACCAGTACCGCTACCACGACGGCAAGCTCGAACGAATATCGGACGCCACCGACGCCGGCACCGGCACCGGGCGGTGGGCGGCCCACTGCGGCGAGTTCTGCCAGGACGATCCGACCGTCATCTGCGAGATGCTCGAGGTGCTCGGCAAGAACACCCAGATGTCCCCCGAGGTACGGGCGCAGTGGGAGCAGCAGTCAGCGGGCTGCCTCAACTTCAACTATCTGATTCCGGCCACGAACGCCGTCCCGCTCGCGGCCGTGCAGGCCGCGCTCAACGACTACCTGCGCGAGAAGATCCTGCCGAAACCGACCATCGTGATCTCCCCGTCCGGCCGCAGTTTCGCGGGTCTCGCGACGATTCTCTACACGCCCGTCCCGAACACGTACACGTTCAACGTGGAGGAGCCGGTGGTCGCCACCATCAGCGCCGTCCCGCACTACCGGTGGGAGTTCGGCGACGGTGACATCGGCCCCGACGCGCCAGGGCGCCCGTACGACACGGCGATCTCTCCCCGGGAACACCCGGACGCCTATGTCAGCCACACCTACGACCATGCCGGTGACCACCAGGTGACGCTGACCGTCACCTGGCAGGGCACCTTCACCGTTCCCGGCGTCGCGCAGGCCTTTCCGCTCGACGCCGTCGTCCTCGCCGCCGTGCAACCTCTGGTCGTGAACGAGGCGTCCGGCGTCCTCGTCCACAACGACTAGCGCGCTGCCCCCGAATGCTCAGGGACAGCGCCGTCGTCACGGGCCGCCGATGCCGGACCTCGACCTGCCGGACCTTGGCCTGCCGGACCGGTCGGTCAGCCGCTGTGGGCCGGGCGGGCGGGCCAGGGCGCGTCGAGCGGGCGCAGCCCGGTGAAGCCGGCGGACCGGCAGCGGTCGGCCGCCAACAGGCCGATGACCGCCATCCCGTTGGTGATCTCGCCGTGCAGGACCCGACGCACCGCCTCGTCGAGGTCGATCCGGGCCACGCCCATGTCGACCTCCTCGTGTTCGGGCACGTGCCGCTGCTCCGCCGGGATCTCGTGCAGGCCACGGGCCAAGAACACCCGGTAGGCCTCGTCGGTCATCCCCGGTGAGGACCAGGCGTCGACCAGCAGGTCATAGCGGTCAGCCCACAGCCCCGTCTCCTCCGCCAACTCCCGCGCGGCGGCCACGCTCGCCGGCTCGCCGGCCACGTCCAGGATGCCGGCGGGCAGTTCCCACAGGGGGCCACCGACCGGATGCCGATACTGGTGGACCAGCACGACACGCTGGTCCTCGTCGAGCGCCACGACCCCCACCGCGCCGGGATGCACGATCACGTCACGCTGGGAGACATCCCCGTCCGGCATCCGGACGAGGTCGCGCCGCACGGCGATGATCCGCCCGGTGTAGGCGACCGAACTCTCGGTGGTCTCGTAATGATGCTC
This sequence comes from Candidatus Frankia nodulisporulans, assembly GCF_902806475.1. Taxonomy (GTDB): domain Bacteria; phylum Actinomycetota; class Actinomycetes; order Frankiales; family Frankiaceae; genus Frankia; species Frankia umida. The sequence goes on along the minus strand of NZ_CADCWS010000046.1, from coordinate 16,938 downwards.
GGCGGATGTCACGGCGACACCAGCGCGCCGCCATCGCCCACCACCACGCCGTTGGACGAGGCCACCCCGTTGGACGAGGCCACCCCGTTGGACGGCGCCACACCGTTGGACGGCGCCACACCGTTGGACGGCGCCACACCGTTGGACGGCGCCACACCGTTGGACGGCGCCACACCGTTGGACGGCGCCACACCGTTGGACGAGGCCACGCCGTTGGAGGCCGTCGCGCCGGAGCGTCCCGCGCCCGACCCACGCCGTCCCGCCCCTCGGCCAGCGGCCGTCCCCGCCGCCGTCGGTGCCGTCGGTGCCGCCGCGGGTGCGGAGGGCGACGGCGACGCGGAGCTCGCGGTCACCTGCGCCGCGGGCTCGATGAACGACTCGATGGCCGGCTCCGCGGGCAGTCCGACGGGCAGGTCCACCGGCAGGACGCCCCGGCGCCGGTCGGCGTGCAGCAGGGCCGCCGCGACCAGGCCACGGAACAACGGATGGGCCCGGGTCGGACGGGAACGGAACTCGGGATGGGCCTGCGTGCCGACATAGTAGGGATGCACGTCCGCCGGCAGTTCGACGACCTCCACCAGGCGACCGTCCGGCGAGGTCCCGGAGAAGACCAAGCCCGCCGCGGCCAGCTGGTCGCGGTAGTCGTTGTTGACCTCGTAGCGGTGCCGGTGGCGTTCGTCCACCTCGGCGGCGCCGTACTCGCGTCGCGCGATGGTGGCGGGCTCCAGTACGCAGGTGTAGAGCCCGAGGCGCATCGTCCCGCCCATGTCCCTGGTGCCGGCGACGACCTCGTGCTGGTCGGCCATCGTCGAGATGACCGGGCTATCGGTGTCCGGCGCGAACTCGGTGGAGTTCGCACCCGCCAGACCCGCGAGGTTGCGGGCCGCCTCGATCACCATGCACTGCAGGCCCAGGCAGATACCCAGGGTCGGGATGCGGTTCTCCCGGGCGTGGCGCAGCGCGCTCAGCTTGCCCTCGATACCGCGGATGCCGAATCCGCCGGGCACGATGATCCCGTCGACGCCGTGCAGCTGCGCCGCGGCCTGCTGCGCGGAGTCACACTCGTCCGAGGTGATCCAGCGCAGTTCCACCCGGGTGTCGGTGGCGAACGCACCGGCCCGCAGCGCCTCGGTGACCGACAGGTAGGCGTCCGGCAGGTCGACGTACTTGCCGACGATGCCGATCGTCACCGTGTTCTTCGGCTGGTGGACGCGGCGCAGCAGCGTGTCCCATTCGGTCCAGTCGACGTCGCGGAACGACAGTCCCAGGCGGCGCACCACGTAGGCGTCGAGCCCCTCCCGGTGCAGCACCCGCGGGATGTCGTAGATCGAACTCGCGTCCGGTGCGCCGACCACAGCCTCGTCGTCGACGTCGCACATCAGCGCGATCTTCTTCTTGAGACCGTCGGGCAGCGGCCGGTCCGACCGGCACACCACCGCGTCCGGCTGCAGTCCGATGCTGCGCAACGCCGCCACCGAGTGCTGCGTCGGCTTGGTCTTGAGCTCACCGGACGGTGCGAGATACGGCACGAGGCTCACATGCACGGTCAGCGCGTTGTCCCGGCCCACCTCATGGCGGACCTGCCGGATCGCCTCCAGGTACGGCAGCGACTCGATGTCGCCCACCGTCCCACCGACCTCGGTGATGACCACGTCGACGTGGTCACCGGCCAGCCGGCGAATCCGGTCCTTGATCTCATCGGTGATGTGCGGGACGACCTGCACCGTCTGCCCGAGGTACTCCCCGCGCCGCTCGCGAGCGATCACCGCCGAGTACACCTGGCCGGTGGTGACGTTCGCGCTGCTGTCCAGGTTGACGTCGAGGAAACGTTCGTAGTGCCCGATATCCAGGTCGGTCTCGGCGCCGTCGTCGGTGACGAACACCTCTCCGTGCTGGAACGGGTTCATCGTGCCCGGGTCAACATTGAGGTAGGGGTCGAGCTTCTGCATCGTGACGCGCAGGCCACGAGCCTTCAGCAACCGGCCCAGGCTCGAAGCCGTCAGCCCCTTGCCCAGGCTCGAGGCGACCCCGCCGGTGACGAAGATGTGCTTGGTGACATGCGACTGGCCCACACGAAACTCCCGTGGTCACGCCGCCGGTCCGGACCCGGCGTCTCCACGGGACTTCACGGTAACAGCTCTCCGCCGCCCTGCCATCGCCGGCCACCCCTGCCCACCATCACGGCCGGCGACAGGACACCGGGGCAGGATCCGGTCACACCGGCCGCCGCAGCGGACAAAACGGACGCGACCACCCAGCGGCGACCCGGGCGGGTCTCACCCCACGGCCCGATCCGGGGCTCGGTCACCTTCCGTGGCCTTTGGCACCGGCGTGCCGGCGCGACGATTCGTGGGACGTTCAGGGCCGGTGGGGGGCGCACGGAAGCTCTGGGCGGCGGCGGTTGATCGTCGACATATCAATCGGCGCCTGGGGCGGTCGGCGCACAAAGTTTTTCGGTCTTGCCGAAACAGGCACCGCATCTGCGACGCACCGATTAGCGTGTCAACCACGAAAGCCCCGGCGTTCGCCTGGGGTCCACCTCCCGCTGACATTTTTCGAATCCGCGCGGCCTCGTCATGGCGATGCCCCAGATGGTTCTTTGACGTTCCACCGGCCATCATGATGCGGCAACCTCGCCCGCACCTTCGCACCTTCGCACCGGCGAACCACGAACCTCCGAAACGGCGATCCGACATACCGGTGGGCCAGTACGTCGGCACACCGGTATGTCGGCGCGCCATGGAAAGAACTCCCAGAAGAACATCGAGACGAAAGTCCCGAAATCCCGGGACCATCGGATCTGTGACCGACGGTCCCGGTCGAGTATGTCGAGTCCACACGGGTAAAAGGGGTCGCGACCATGTCCTCGCTGTTGACCTACACGCTCATCACCGACCCCGTTCCGCTGGTGACATCGCCGGTGGGCGGGTCGACGCCCTCGGTGGGCGCGGTGCACGTGCTCGCCACCAACACGCAGACGCGGGCGGTGAAGTGGCGCACCATCGACGTCCACGTGCCGGTCGGCACCGGCGCGGGTGATCTCACCACCAGTCCCGGCTCGGTCCAGGCCCGGATCGAGAACGCCGCCGGGGCGACGTTCGGCTGGCAGAGCACCGCGCAGGCGTTCCGGGCTTCGGCCAGCCCCACCGCGACCGCGCTCACGGTGGCTCCGGGTGCGTCCATTGTGCTGGTGCTGAAGGACATTCCGGTCAGTACCGCCGAGGGAGTGGTGGCACTGACCATCCAGGAGGAAGCCGCGCACGGAACCGCCCAGCCGTCCCGGCGTACCAGTGTGCTGGGACTGTTGAAGAAGGCGCCGCGGCGGCTGCCGATCCCCGATCTACCGCGTGACTTCCGGCCCGAGCAGTCCCTGGTGGCAAAGGGATCCGACGTCGTGCTGCGGTGGGAGGGCCGAGCCGATCTCACCTACACGATCGTCGGACCGGACGGCACCCCGCGGCCCGCCAGCGGTGGGCGATGGGCGCCCCCCACGGCCGACGCCCCGCAGCGGGACGCCACCTACACCCTGGTCGCCACCGACGGCACCCGCAGCTACTCCCTCACCACCACCGTCCACCTGCGCACACCCACCTTCGACGCCGTCACCGTGACCGGCGACGTGACCGTGGGCGGCGCGGTGGCGGCCACCGGCGGCGTCGACACCCCGGTGGTGCGCGGATCGGCGGACGGGAAGAAGAGTTCGATCACCTTCGTCGACACCGGCGTGAACCTCAACAACAACAACAACGGCGGCTGGGGCAGCCTGCACGCCGACAAGGCCGACGTCACCAGCGTGAACGCGCAATGGGTGCAGGGCCGGGCGACGACCGACGGCTACATCACCTTCCCCGAGGACGGTGTCAATGTCAGCACCGGCGCGAAGAAATGGGGTGTCGTCCACGCCGACAAGGCTGATCTCAACGGCGTCAACACCAAGTGGGTGCAGGGCCGGAACACCACCGACGGCTGGGTCGACTTTCCCCCGCACGGCGTGTGCGTGTGGGCCAACGGGAAGCACGAGCGGGGCACCGTCAACGCCGACTAGCGCGGCGTGACCATCTTCGTCGGCCGCCGCCCGGCCGGCTCGAACCCATCGGCCCCCGGGCGGCGTGAGAAGATCGGTTGGTGACGGATCGACGAGACGTGGCCACGGACGGGCAGGTGGTCTCGGCGGACGGCACTCGGATCGGGGTGCGCCGCGTCGGGGCCGGGCAGCCGGTGGTGCTGGTACATGGCTCATACGGCGGGCTGGACTCGTTCCAGGCTGTCGCCGAGGGCCTCAGCGACGGTTTCGAATGCTGGCTCATGGCCAGGCGCGGTCATGCTCCCAGTGACACGCCGAACCAGGCAAACACGTTCGCCGCCGAGGTGCACGACGTGCTGGCGGTCCTCGCCGCCGCGCACGACCAGGCGGGCACGGGCCGCCGGGCGCATCTGGTCGGCGGCTCCTACGGGGCGACGCTCGCGCTGCACACCGCGCTTACCGATCCGCACGCACTCGGCGCGCTCGCACTGTTCGAGCCACCGCTGTTCGCCGCCGGGCCGGGGCTGGTGCCGGTCCTCAGCCAGTACCGGGCCCTGCTCGCCGCCGATGACCTCACCGGCGCGTCCCGGCTGTTCGCCCAGCAGGTCGCACGCGCCCCGGCGACCCTGCTGGCCGGCTCCGACGATGACGACCCGCCGGACGGCGACCCGGACGTAACCAGCACCGGGACGCGGGTCCCGGTGGACGATCGGGATCCCGCCGGTGCGGCGGTGCGGCTCCGGATCGCCCGCGCGGCGCTGCATGATCTGGAGGCGATGACCACTGACAGCGAGGATGTGACCCGGTGGTCAGCCATCGGATCACCGACTCTGGTGATCCGATGGCTCCGAGTCCTGGTCGCCCCTTCCGGAGACGATGGACGCGCTCGTCGGCACCCTGTCGCAGGTGGAACAGGTGGTTCTGGCCGGGCAGAACCATTTCGTCACGGCTACCGCCCCCGACCTGGTCACGCGGGCGCTGCACCCGTTCCTGCAACGCTGCTCCTGACCGGCGGCGGCGCGGCGTGACCGGCCAGCGGGCCGCTCGGCTGATCGGTTCCTCGACCGCCACCGCTGGCCTGGCCTGGCCTGGCCGGTGGCGGTCGAGGTCCGGACCTGGTCATGGCCCCGGCGGGTGGTTACGCGTCGGCGGTGAGCGTGCCGGCGATCGCCCAGCTGTCGGTGGGCACCTCCTGGATCCACACCTGGACGGTCTCGGCGGGGAGCGCAAGGGTGTCGACGAAGGCATCGGTGATGCGCCGGACGAGCTGGCGCTTGAGTTCGATGTCGCGCGGTCCCTGCTGCACGGTGACGATCGGCATGGGGGTCTCCTGTCCTGGGACGCTTCGCCATCGGGGCGGCGGGGCGTCAGGGCGGCGGGCGCGGTCGCGCCGAGCGCCGGTGACCGGTCAGGTGCGGCCGGTGTCACCAGTTCATCCCGGTCGCGGCCGTCCACAAAGACGCATTCGGAGCTGGCCGTCATCACGAATCGTGATGCCCCGCGGCGGCGCAGGCGTCCAACAGCAGCGGCAGGTACGGCGTCGGGGCGGTGGCGCGCACGCACAGGGAGGTGGGCACCGACAGTCGGGTGCCACGCGGCGTCCGGAAGGCCACCCGCGGGGCGTGCAGTCCCTGAGCGTGCGCCGCGTACAGAACCGTCCAGGTGGGGGTGCCCGCGCCGATCGCGGCCAGGGTGTCCTCGAGGGTGCTGCCGGTCAGCGGGCTCGGCACCGGCTGGAAACCGGCGTCGCGGCAGGCGTGCAGGACCCAGGTCCACCAGGACGGGATTGCGTGCGCGGGGCACCAGGCGCAGCGGCAGAGCGGCCAGGTCGGCGAGCGCGACACCCGGGTCGGCCTCGGCGTCGGCACCGGTACCGAGGCCGGCACCTGCGCCGAGCTCGTGGCGGGCCGGTAGGGCGACGACCAGCGGGTCCTCCCACACCTCGATGGCCCGGCAGGCGCCGCCCACATCCGTGCCGCGCAGGAAGGTGGCGTCCAGCGTGCCGGCGGCCACCTAGTCGAGGCGCACCCGGGTCGGCGCCGCGACCAGGTCGACCTCCAGGTGCGGGGCACGCCACCGCAGCCGTTCGAGGACGGCGGCCAGCCGCTCGCCGAGACCACGGCTGGTACCCAGCCGCAGTGTTCCGGTGTACTCGCCGGCGAGCCGGGCTGCCACCGCCCGCGCCCGGTCCTGGGCGGCGAGGACCGCGCGGGCCTCGGGCAGGAAGAGCTCACCGGCGGCGGTCAGCCGCACCCCGCGGGGGGTGCGGTCGAACAGGTCGATGCCGAGTTCACGTTCGAGGCGGCGCACCTGCTGGCTGACCGCGGGCTGCCCGGTGCACAGCCGCTCGGCGGCCCGGCCGAAATGCCCTTCCTCCGCCACGGCGACGACGTAACGCAGCTGGCGCAGCTCCATGCCGGACGGTCAGCGCCGGGCGGTCAGGGTCGGGCCTTGTCGGCGGCGGCGGCGGCGAGGAGCTCCTCGGCGTGGCCGCGGGCCAGCGAGCTGTTCTCCTGGCCGGCGAGCATCCGGGACAGTTCGCGGACCCGGCCGGCGTCGTCCAGGGTGATCACGCCGCTGCGGGTGACCGAACCGTCGTCGGCCTTGTGGACGACCAGGTGGCGGTCGGCGAACGCGGCGACCTGCGGCAGGTGGGTGATGCAGATGACCTGATGGGTGCGGGCGAGGCGGGCGAGGCGCCGGCCGATCTCGACGGCGGCCCGGCCGCCGACACCGGCGTCGACCTCGTCGAAGACCATGGTGGAGCCGGTGTCGGCGGCGGCGAGCACCACCTCGATCGCGAGCATCACCCGGGAGAGTTCACCGCCGGACGCGCCCTTGTGCACCGGGCGGGCCGGCGCCCCGGGATGGGGGACGAGGCGTAGTTCCACGTCGTCGACACCGGAGGGCCCGTAGGCGACGGTGCGCTCGGCGATGGGCAGCCCGGCGGGGTCGTCGCGTTGGGAGACCGCGGCCTGGACGCGGGCGCGGGGCATGGCGAGGCCGGCGAGTTCGGCGGCGACAGCCTCGCCGAAACGGGTGGCGGCGGCGAGACGGGCGCCGGTGATCTCGGCGGCGAGGCCGGCGAGCTCGGCGGTCAGTTCGTCGCGGCGGGCGGTGAGGGACTCGGCGGACTCGGCGCTGCCGTCCAGTTCCAGCAGGCGACGCCCGGCCTGGTCGGCCCAGGCGAGGACACCGTCGATGTCGGTGCCGTGGGCCCGGGTGAGGCTGGTCAGGGCGGCCTTGCGGGCCTGGGCGTCGCCGAGACGGACGGGGTCGGCGTCGATGCCCTCGGCGTAGGAGGCGAGGTCGGCGGCGACGTCGGTGAGCAGCATCCCGATCTCGGTGAGGCGCGCGCCGAGAGCGGCGAGTTCGGAGTCGAGGTCGGCGTCGCCGCCGATGACCCGGCGGGCCACCGAGACCAGATCGGCGCCGCCCGGCTCGTCGGAGCCGGACGCCGGGTCGCTGAGCAGCGCCGCGTGCGCGGTGCGGGCGGTGCGGACCAGGGTCTCGGCGTGTTCGAGTCGGTTGAGTTCGGCGCCGAGGGTGCTGTCCTCACCGGGTTCGGGCTGCACCCGCTCCACCTCGGCGAGGCCGATCCGCAGCAGTTCGGCTTCCTGCTCACGCTCGCGGGAGCGTTCGGTGATCTCGGTGAGGGCGCGGCTGACCCGGGTGAGCTCGGCGTACACCGTGGCGTAGCGGGAGCGGGGTTTCGCGACCGTCTCACCGGCGAACCGGTCGAGCGCCTCCCGCTGGGTGGATGGACGCAGCAACCGCTGTGCCTCGGACTGCCCGTGCACGGCGATGAGGTCCTCGGCGATCTCACCGAGCAGGCTCGCCGGCACCGACCGGCCCGCCACCTGGGCCCGGGAGCGGCCTTCGGCCGTCAACGTCCGCCCGACGACGAGCACGACGCCGCCGGGGTCGTCGTCCAGGTCCCCGCCGGCTTCGCGGACCCGGGCGGCCACGCCGGAGTCGACCGGGATGACCAGGCGCCCCTCGACGAAGGCCCGTTCGACCCCCGGCCGGATCAGCCCGTAGTCGGCCCGGCCGCCGGTGAGCAGCCCCAACCCCTGGACGATCATGGTTTTGCCCGCGCCGGTCTCGCCACTTACCACGGTGAGGCCGGCGGCGAGACCGAGGGCGGCGTCGTCGATGACTCCGAGGCCGCGAATGCGAATCTCCTCGAGCACGACCCGAACTCTAGCCGCACCACCGCATTCCCCGACATCCTCACTGCCCGACACCCGCAACGCCGCACATCCTTGGCCGTCGTGCGCCCCCGTCCGCCCCCTGCGGCCCATGGCATCACCGGACGTGGCGGGTTCGACGCGGCGGGACGTCAGCGTTCGGCGCGGCCCCGCCAGCCGGCCACCGGCAGGTCGAACTTGGCGACGAGCCGGTCGGTGAACGGCCGCGGATGCACCACGGCGAGGCGCACCGGCCGTCCGCCGCGGACCACCTCGACCCGCGACTGCGGCGGCACCTCGAGCAGCCGCCGGCCGTCGCAGTACAGGATGCCGGGCACCGGTTCGAGCACCTCCACGGCGACGGTGGCCCTGGGCGCGAGCACCAGTGGCCGGGCGAACAGCGCGTGCGCGCTGATCGGCGCGACCAGCAGCGCCTCGACCCCGGGCCACATCACCGGCCCGCCCACGGAGAACGCGTACGCCGTCGACCCGGTCGGCGTCGCGCAGATCACCCCGTCGCAGCCCCAGCGCGACAGGGGACGCCCGTCGATCTCCAGGACGCATTCGAGCATCCGCGCCCGCTCGGCCTTCTCCAGCGACATCTCGTTGAGCGCCCAGCCGGTGTAGAGCAACGTCCCCTGCCGGCGGACGGTGACGTCGACGGTCATCCGGTCCTCGACCGTGTAGTCCTTGCGCACGACATGGTCGATGGTGGACGCGAGCGCCTCCGGTTCGGCCTCGGCGAGGAACCCGACATGCCCGAGGTTGACGCCCAGCAGCGGCACGTCGGCGGTGCGGGCGAACTCGGCGCCGCGCAGCAGACTCCCGTCCCCCCCGAGGACGACGACCAGTTCCACCCCGACGGCCGCGTCCGGGTCATGCGGGACGACCGCGGCGCCGGTGAGGTCAAGCTGCTCGGCCTCACCGCGCAGCACCCGCGGGCTGATCCCCGCCGCGGTGAGCCCCTCGATGACCTGCTGCGCGCTGTCCCGCACCACCGACCGGCGCGGATGGGTGACCAGCAGCACCTCACGCGTCATTCGGCCGCTCCGGGACGCGCGTGGCCCGCGGGCACGGCCTGGCCGCTCGAGCCACTCGAGCCACTCGAGCCGACCTGACCGGCTGGACCGGCCGAGCCGGCGGGACCGGTGGCGATCGCGGCGGTGAGGTCGTCCAGATCGAGGGGTGGGGCGCCGGCGGTCAGCCACAGCAGGTACTCGACGTTGCCCGCGGGCCCCGGCAGCGGACTGGCCGTGACCCCCCGCACACCCAACCCCAGCTGCCCCGCGGCGGTGGCGACGTCACGCACGGCGGTGGCGTGCAGGGCCGGGTCGCGCACCACGCCGCCGGCGCCCAGCCGGTCCCGTCCGACCTCGAACTGTGGTTTGACCAGCAGGACCAGGTCGGCGTCCGGGGTGGCGCAGGCGCGCAGCGCGGGCAGGACGAGCGTCAGCGAGATGAACGACAGGTCGCCCACCACCAGCTCGACCGGCTCGCCGACGGCCGCCGCGGTCAGCGCCCGGGCGTTGGTCCGGTCCAGCACCTGCACCCGCGGGTCGGCCTGAAGCCGCCACAGCAACTGCCCGTAGCCGACATCGACCGCCACGACGGACGCGGCCCCGTGGCGCAGCAGCACATCGGTGAACCCACCGGTGGACGCCCCCACATCCATGCACCGCCGCCCCGCCACCACCAGCACCGGCCACTCCCCCACCCCGCCAGCCACGCCACCCCTAGCGGCGTCACCTGCCACGGCGGCGCCGTCCACCTCCACCGGCTGGGACGAACTCGGATCCGCGCCCGGCCGATCGGGGTCGGCGAGCGGCGGGACGCCGAACGCCGCGAAGGCACCGAGCAGCTTGTGCGCACCGCGGGACGCCCAGCCCGGGTCGTCCCCCGCGGCCAGCGCGATCGAGGTGGAGCCATCGACGACGGTCGCCGCCTTGGTCGCCGGGATGCCGCCGACGAGCACCCGGCCGGAGCTGATCGCGGCGACCGCCTGCTCCCGGCTGCGGACCATCCCACGCCGGACGAGCTCCCGGTCCAGCCGCACGCGACGCGAGGGCATGTCCGTGACCCGGTTCAGGGCGCCGGACGGGCCGCGCCGGACGCCGTCCCGCCGGAGCCGTCCAGGTCGGCGAGGGCCTCGGCCAACAGACGGTTCATCTCCTCGAAGACCTCCACGTGTGCCGACGTCGCCACGACGTCGAGGGTGTCCAGCCGGGCAAGGGCAGCCTGGATCTCGGCGGGCAGACTGTCGGTGTTCACTCTGTCAGCCTCCCGCACTTTCGGTCGCGGATGCGACGGTCCGCTCCGACAGATGGCATGCGACGTATCTCATGCCCGCGGCGTCGTGACCGTCAGCCCCGCCCGCCCGGCGCGCGCAGCCCCTCGCAGCCCGGCGGCCGCTCGTCGGCGACCCGCTGGACGGGCACCCCCGCGTCGGCCGCCGCCCACCCCGCGGCGCACGCGGCCCGCAACCCGTCCAGCCCGTCGTCCCCCTCGGACACACTCCCACCCGGCTCGGACACACTCCCACCCGGTGTGGACGACCAGGTCAGCGTGCCGTCCACGACAGTGGCCGTCCAGCGCCCGCAGGTGGCGGCGAACCCCCCGTCCGCCGCGTCGTCCGAGACCGACGCTGGGACATCCGGTGCGGGACGGGTCGGGACGGCGGCGGCGGCGGGGCGCAGCAGGCCGCGCAGGTCGTCGGCGATGTAGGTGGGACGGTGCTCGGGCGGGGCGGCGAACAGCTCGGCGGGGGTGGTCACGCCGGTGAACACCAGCAGGGTCGGTGTGCCCGAACGGGTACCGGCCTCGATGTCGGTGTCGAGGCGGTCGCCGACGATGATCGGGGTGCGGGCCCCGCTGCGGCGCATCGACTCGGCGTGCATGGCCGCCTCCGGTTTGCCGGTGACCAGGGGGATTTGGTCGGTCGCCGCCGAAAGCAGCGCGGCGATCGAGCCGTTGCCCGGCGCGATGCCCCGCTCGGTGGGGACGGTCCGGTCGGCGTTGCTGGCCACCCACCAGGCACCGGCGCGGATGGCGTAGGCGGCCTCGGCGATACGGGCATAGGTGAGCTCGGGGTCGAAGCCCTGGACGACCGCGACCGGCTCGTCGTCGGCCCGCTCCACCGGGGTGAGCCCCTCGGCGGTGACCGCCTCGCGCAGCCCACGTCCACCGAGCACCAGCACCCGGCTGCCCGCGGCGAGCCGCCCCGCCAGGACATGCGCGGCGGCTTGGGCGGAGGTGACCACGTCGGAGGCCTGCGCCGGCACGCCGAACCCGGTCAGCCGGTCGGCGACCGCCTCCGGTGGGCGCAGCGCGTTGTTGGTGACGTACACCGTGCGCAGTCCCCGCTCGGCGGCCCGGGCGATCACGTCGGCGGCGTGGGGCACGGCGGCCCCACCACGGTTGACCACACCGTCCAGATCCATCAGCGCCACGTCGAACAGCTCGACCAGGGCCTGGTCGCTGCCCTGCAACGGGGCGCGCCCCGCCCGCGCGGCATTCCCCTTCGCGCCGTCCGACGTGTTCGTGTCGTCCGATATGCCGTCCGACCTCGTGCCGTCCGACGTGCCGTCCGACGTGCCGTCCGACTCGATGACGGTGTCCGCTCCGACAGCCACGAATGTCTCTCCTCTGTTCGGTCCGGCGGGAAGGTCGTCCGCTGGGAAGATCGTCGGGCGGGGTCGTCGGGCGGGGTCGTCCGGTGGGAGGGTGCTCAGGCGCGGGCGAGGGCGGCGCGGGCTCCGCGCAGCGCGACGCCGTAGTGGCTGATGTCCGGACGCATCGCCACGGCCAGGGCCAGATGCTCCACCGCGGCCCGCAGATCGCCGAGCTTGCGGGCCGACAGGCCCAGGCCGAACTGGGCGTAGTCGTCGGTGGGATGGCGATCGACGATCCAGGCGAAGGTCTCGCGGGCCGCCACGTACTGCCCGGCGCTGAACTGGGCCCGGCCAAGCGCCTCCCGCACACTCGGGGATGCCGGCTCCGCCGCGACCGCGTGCGCGAGCAGCTGCACGGCGGCGTTCGCATCGCCGTGGCCGAGCAGTGCCATCCCCCGGGTGTACCAGTCGTAGACCTCGCCGGCGGGGCCCGAACGGGCCCCCTCGGGGGGTGCGTGGCCACGCTCGACGCCCGCGAGGGGATCGTCCGGTCCGTGTGTCGGGCGGCTGGTGTCGTCAGCCATTTCCACCTCCACGACGTAGGCGTTCACCGTCCGGCGATCCGCTGGCAGACCCGTCCCTGCGGACCAACACCGCCGCACGCACGGGCACTCCCGGACGCCCCCACCGGCCCGTGGTCCAGGGCCCGATCCCCAGTGTCGCCGCACGTCGTCCCCCAGACCCCCGGATCGGATAATGATCACTTTCGTGGCGTGACCGCTGTCTGCCCCGCGGTGACCGTCGGCGGTTCTAGCATGCGGCTCATGGTGAACACCGACGCCCACGGACCCAACCCAGGTGTGCCACCCGCGTCCGACCCCGTGCCACCGGCAGCCGCGCCGGGGCCGGCCTCCGTCCCGGAGCCGGCGGGTCTTGTCCTGGCGCCGATCCGGGCGGCCAGGTTCGACGTGGACGGGGCGGCCCTGGCCGCCCGCACCTCACCGCCCTACGACATCATCGACGAGGCCGAACGGGCCCGGCTCTGGGCCAGCGACGAGCACAACGTGGTGCGGCTGATCCTGCCCGGCGACGACTACCCGGCCGCCGCCGCCACGCTGCGCGACTGGCTCGCCTCGGGGGTGCTGCGCCGCGACGAACGGCCAGCGGTGTACATCTGCGAGGAGGAACAGGACGGGCATGTCCAGCGTGGTCTGATCGGCGCGGTCGCCCTCGCCGATCCGGCGGCCGGGATCATCCTGCCGCACGAGAACACGATGGCCGGCCCGGTCGCGGACCGGCTGGCCCTGACCCAGGCCACCGAGGCCAACCTCGAGCCGATCTTCCTGCTGTACGCGGGTGGCGGCCAGACCAGTCGGCTGGTGGCCACGGTCGTCACGACCACCCCGACCGTCGAGACCACCACCGACGACGGTGTCACCCACCGGCTGTGGCTGGTGGACGACCCGGCGACCCTCGACACCGTCGCCGCGGACCTGCTACCCCGGCGAGCCGTCATCGCCGACGGTCACCACCGCTACGCCACCTACCGGCAGTACCAGGCGCAGCGGCACGCCGCCGGCGACGGTCCCGGCCCCTGGGACTTCGGGCTCGCGTTCCTCGTCGATGCCACCGTCTCCGGCCCGCGGGTACACGCGATCCACCGTTCGATCGGTGCGCTGCCCCTGGCCGAAGCCGTCCGCCGCGCCAGCGCGGCCTTCACCGTCCACCCACTCACCGCACCGCCCACCGCCAGCGGTGCCACCGCCGACGGGGACTGGCTGCTCGCGGAACTGGCCGCGGCCGGACGGCACGGGCCCGCCTTCGTGCTCACCGACGGCGCCGCGTCCCACCTGCTCATCGCACCCGACCCGGCGCTGCTCGCGCGCAGCCTGCCCGCCGACCGTTCCGAGGCCTTCCGACGCCTCGACGTGACCATCGCCCACCTCGCCCTGATCGTGGACGTGTGGGGTCTGCCCGACACGGTGGATGTCGTCGACTACCACCATGACGTGCCCGCGGCGATCGCGGCCGCGTCCGCGTCCGGCGGCACCGCCCTGCTGCTCAACCCGACCCCGGTCGAGGACGTCACCGCCGTGGCGCAGGCGGGTGAACGGATGCCGCGCAAGTCGACCCTGTTCACCCCCAAGCCCCGCACCGGCCTGCTGCTACGCCCGCTCGTCTCCTGAGGTCCCCGCCTGCGGTGTCTCCCGCGTGCCGGCGGCCGGCGCCTGCGGCGCGTCGACCGCTACCGACCCGGCAGCCTCGCCGTCCTCGTCCTCACCGTCTTCGTCATCGTCGTCGTCGTCCTCGAAGCCTTCGTCGTCCGACGCGGAGAGATCCTCGAGCAGGCTCTCCTGCGCGTCTTCGGCGTCGAGCTCCCCGTCGAGGTCCTCGGTGTCGTCCTCGTCGAGGTCCTCGTCCTGCGGCAAAAGCTCACCGGTGGTGATGAAGTACGCCCGGGCGGCCGCGTCGGTCTCGCCCTCGTCGATGGCCGCGGTGGACGTGAACCAGCGGGCCGCCTCCTCGTCCCGTCCGGCCGCGAGCAGCGCCTCGGCGTAGGCGTACCAGAGACGGGGGGCCCACGGCGGCGGCGTGCCCTTGACGTTGGCCAGATCCCGCAGCAGCAGCACGGCGGCGTCCGGCTGACCGAGGTCACGACGGGCGCCGGAAACCACGATCAGCAGCTCCGCGCGGGCCGCCGGGTCGAGGCTTTCGGCCTGGGGATCGCGAAGATAGGCGATCGCCCGGTCAGCCCGGCCAAGACCTCGTTCGCTGTCCGCCATGAGCGGCAGGTTGTGGGCCGAGCCATCGATCCGCCTGGCCGCCCGCAGTTCGAGCAGGGCGGTGGCGTACTCCCCCGCGTGGTAGGCCGCGATACCGACGGCTTCCCGAACTGCCGCGAGTCGCGGCACCCGGTCGGCCGCTGCCCGGGCATGGTTGAGCGCCGTGGCCGGATCGTCGTCGAGCAGCAGAGCCGTCGCGACGAGATGCCGGGCGATCGTGTCCGCCAGACTGGACGGCAGACCACGCAACGACCGTCGGACGTCCTGGTCGAGCAGGTCCGCACGGGCCTCCTCCGGCAGCGGCGGCGTGACCACCCGCGGCCGCCGACTACCCCCCTCGGGCCGGAACGGCCGATCCGGACGCGACGAACTGTCAGGCCGGAACGGCCGATCCGGACGCGAGGAACTGTCAGAGCGGGCCGAGGGCTCGGGGCGAGACGTCCGAGCATCGCCGTGGGGACGTCCCGAGCCCGCCCGTTCGGACCATCCGTCGCGACGCGGAGCTGCCTCCCGCGCGGGCCCGGAGGACCGCTCCGGGCGCGGCGACCACTCCGGGCGTGCCGGGCGATCCGAGCGCGGCGCCGTGCGGTCTGGCCGGTCATAGCCACGGTCGGGACGCGCCGTTGAGCGCTCCGGCCGGTCCGTGGATCGGTCGGAGCGAGGCGAGGTCCGCTCCGGGCGCACCGACCACGGGGGCCGAGCCGAACCTTCGCCGCGGTCCGAGCGAGCGCCATCGTCGCGACGCGGCGGACGCGATGTGCGGACCTCCGCCTGCTCGGCCCGGTGGCTCCCACCCGCGGACGGCCCCGATGGCCGCTGCCACCGGTTGGTCGACTCGGAGCGGTCACGATCCGCACTTGGTGGACGTCGATCCGCGGCCGGTCGCGCGCCGCGCTCGTCCCGTGCGGACGTCGAGAAGCGACCATCCTGACCACCACGCGTACCGCGTCGGTCGCCGTCCCCCGAGAACGATCTCCCAGCCGACGCCGCCGGCTGAACCCGGTCCGTGCGACGCGCGCGCCACGCCGCCTCCGCGGCCAGCTTGGTGCGACCACCGGCCGCCGCCGGCCTGCCCGGGCTCACGCCAGCGGCACGATCATGCGGGACGCGCGTGTCGCCCGCCCCACGGTCACGGCGGTCCACCGGTCCCCGGGCCCGCTCGGGCCGGTCGGCCCGCTCGGCTCGGTCAAAGCGTTCGGGCCGGTCGGATCGGGCCTGGCCGCCGTTGGGCGGACCCTGCCATCTGCCCCGATCGGTCTGTGTGCGCCCAGCTCCGCCTGTGCTCGGACGCCCAGCTCCGCCTGTGCTCGGACGACCCGCACCGCCTGTGCTCGGACGACCCGCACCGGTGGCGTCTGGACGACCTCCGCCGCTGCGGTCCCCGCGGTCACCTCGGGCACCGCGGTCCTTCCAGGCAGGACGATCCGGGTTACCAGCGCCCGAGGGGGCGCCGCCCGAGCCTGAGCGAGCCGGGCCACCGCGGGCTGTCGACTCGAACCGGCGAACCTGCGCGGGACGTGCCCGACCAGCCCCGCCCGCCGCATCCGCTCGCCCGCCAGCGCGGGGGGCACCCGACCAGCTGCCCGCTCCACGAGCACCGGCCCCACGCACGGCGTCGCCACCGCGGCCTGATGCGCCCGCGGCGCCGCCGCGCGCAGGCCGCCCGGAACTCCCACCGTCCCGGCCGGACCAGCCGCCGCGGCGCTGACCTCCGTCCGGTCGCCCGGACCCGCCGGCCCCGGCGGACCGTCGCCGGTCGCCCCCATCAGCTGCTTCGTCCCTTGCCATGAACGGTTGTTCCCCTTCGTTTACCCGCCACCACTGGTCTGCCGCCCGCACCACCGCAGGTACCGCACACCCCAGACATCTACCCGCGCGATCACCCGCGCACCCGTCGTACCCGCGCCGCGGAGCCCACCAGGCCCACGGCTTCCTCTCCACCGCACGACGACCGGATCTACAGTACGGGGACGGTCAAGCCGGTCCCCATCACGGTCATCCCCGTCATCCGCGTCCCCGCGATCCAACCGACCGCGCAGCGCAACTGCGTCTCACACCGGCCCGCCCACTCGGCTCCGATCCGCTCCCCACCGCGGCGCCGTGGGGTGGGCGGCGGAGGTTCGCGTCTGCCGATGCCGAGGGTTGTTCGAGGATGCCGATGTTCCCACACCGAACAGTCCTCGGCACCCGACCGGCTACCCCTCGGCACCCGACCACGGCCCGCCTCGGACCCATACCTGCGGACCTGTGAACGTTCCGCCGACCCACCTGTCTGTCGCCGCGGAGGCCGCAGAGGACAGCGCTACCACTCCGCGCCCACGCCTCCGACCCCG
>NZ_CADCWS010000045.1 GCF_902806475.1 Candidatus Frankia nodulisporulans | reverse complement strand
ACCAGCCACGTCGCCGTGCCACCGGCCAACCAGCCGCGGAGCCCGGGCGACCGGGGGTCGTCCACGGTGGGCGTGTGAGTCGGATCGCAGTACGCGCGAACACGCGCCGGAGCACCGTCGTCATGGCATCTCGACCGCATACGCACCTTGCGCCACACAAGCCGATCCGGTTGACAACTGACAGCTACTTATCTAATGTTTTCACCAATCTTCCACTCGAACACCGTCTTCGTGTGATACCTCTACCTACGACAGCCGTTTCCGCCGACACCCCTGCCCAGCGCTGCCGAGATGCGAGGAGACGAGGAGACGAGGAGCGGATGGAAGCGGGTCCGTCGTCCGATCCGGTGCGTGAGTTCTTTCTTCCCGAGCTTCCGCGGTCGTTGCCATGGCGATATCACCCGCGGGCGGCGCAGATCGAGTTCGCATCCAACGGGTGGGTGCGCGAATACCTGTCCGACTGCTTCTCGAGCGAATCCGAGCTGCTTTTCTTCCTGCGCCAGCGCAACGGTCTTTACGGTCCGCTCACGGTGCCGGACGCCGACGCGCGGCGGGCCCGTGACGTGGCCGACTGGTATCAGTTCGTCACGGTCATCGACACCTTCGTCTCCGACCGGACCGGTCTCGGCGCGAACCTCGCCGATGCCCGCGCCGTCTTCGCCGCGATCATCGGCGACTTCATCCCCGAGCAGCCGCAAGGTGACGAGACGCGGTCCACCCCGGTGCGACCCGGCGAGACGCGGCCCAGCGAGACCCGGCCCGACCAGGCAAGGGACGACCAGGCAAGGACCGACCAGGCGCGGGTGGATCAGGTCGCGTACGGGCGGGCGGCGCGGGATCTGTGGGAGCGGATCAGTACGGGGCTCAGTCGGGCGCAGACGGGGCGGCTGGTGGCCGCCCTCGCGGCGTTCCTGCGTGGCTGCGCCACCGAGATCGACGCGAAGCTCGCCGGCACGGTGCCCGACTACGAGACCTGCCTCGCCGTCCGGCTGGACAGTTTTGGCTGCGATTTCATCGAGCTGATGACCGAATACGGCGCCGAGGTGGATCTGAGTGACATCGTCGCCGAACTGGCCGCGGTCCACGACCACTGCCGCCGCCAGATGATCATCATCAATGATCTGCTTTCCTGGCGTAAGGAGCATGCCCAGAACGATCCGATGACCGTGGTGCGGGTGCTGGTCGAACATGACGGGCTCGCGCTGCAGCCCGCGGTCGACCAGCTGTGCGGGCTGGTGGCGTGGCACGAACGGGAATACGCGCGGGCTCGCGACGAGCTGCTGGCCGGTCCGCTCGGGGCACGTGACGACATCCGACGGTATCTCGGTGCGCTGGACCTGCTCATGGGCGGCAGCCAGGAGTTCGAATACCTCACACCACGCTACTTCGGTGACGGTTTCGTCTGGGACGGCGCGACGTCCGGCTGGGTCGATCTGTATGCGCCGGTGACGCGATTCCGCCCAGATCCGTGGGAATCCGTGCGATCCTTGGAATGCCTCTAGCCCACGGTGCCACCTGGCGCCGCCGTGCGCCCGACTGGCGGGGCAGCCATCGGTACCCGTTAGGTGGTGTGGTGACGACCAGCGAAACCGTGGCTCGGCCAGGTCGCGACCAGGTACGCACCCGTTCGTACACGTTCGCCGTCGCGGACGGTCGCGTTCCTGGCCTTGGTCATGCACCGGCGCTGATGCGTCGACCACTGGACTTTCTCGCCGGCCTGCCCGCCCAGGGAGATCTCGTCGAGATCAGCCTCGGGCCGCGCCGGGCGTATCTGGCCTGTCATCCCGATCTGGTGAACGAGGTGCTGGTACGCACCCGGGTCTACGACAAAGGCGGGCCGCTTTTTGACAAGGTCCGGCTGCTCATCGGAGACGGGCTGGTCAGCGCGCCGTGGGAGGTGCACCGTCGACTGCGCCGGCTGATGCAGCCGGCCTTCCACCATGGCCGCCTCGACGGGTATCTGCAGCTCATGGCCGAGGAGATCGACCGGGTGCTCTCGACCTGGCGCGCGGGCCAGGCGATCGACGTCAACGAGGCGCTGCACTCCCTCACCCTGCGGATCACCGCTCGCACGATGTTCGCCACCGACGTCGCCGAATCGCGCATCCTCAACGAGGTCGCCGAATGCATGCCGATCATCATGCGTGGCGTCTACCAGCGCACGGTCGCCCCGGTGGACTGGTGGGAGAAACTCCCCCTGCCCGGTAACCGCCGGTTCGACCAGGTCCGCGCCCGGATGCTCGCCGTCATCGGCGAGACCATCGAACTGCAGCGCCGCGACGGCACCGACCACGGCGACCTGCTGTCCATCCTCGTCGCCGCGCGGGACGGGGACGAGGCCGCGCGGCTCTCCGACGCCGAGGTGTTCGACCAGGTCATGACGCTGCTGATCGGTGGGACCGAGACGACCGCGAACGCGATCGGGTGGGTGCTGCACGTGCTGGCGCAGAATCCGCCGGTGGAGGCGGCGGTGCACGCCGAGATCGCGGGCGTCCTCGAACGCTCGGGTGGTGACACACCGGGTGTCGCCGACATCGCGGCGTTCGACTACACCGGTCGGGTCCTTCAGGAGACGCTGCGGCTCTACCCGCCGGCGTGGGTGCTGACCCGGGTGACCACGCAGGACACCGACCTCGGCGGCCGGCACCTGCCGCGCGGCAGCATCGTCCTGTACAGCCCGTACGCGATGGGGCACAGTGGCGCGCTGTTCGCCGATCCGGAGCACTTCGACCCGGACCGTTGGCTGCCGGCGCGGGCCCGGGAGATCCCGCCTGGTGCGTTCACCGTGTTCGGTGGGGGCAGCCGCAAGTGCATCGGTGACACGTTCGGCCTGGCCGAGGCGACCCTGACCATCGCGAACATCGCTCACCGGTTCTGGTTGCGTCCCGTGCCCGGTGCCCGCCCGCACACCGCGATCCCCCGGGCGTCGCTGGGTACCGGCCCCTACCCGATGGTTCCCTGGCTGCGCCGGCCGTAGCGTTCCCGCCCGGCGGCGAGCCGGCCCGACACCAGATATCCGGCGATCATGATGGCGGCGATCCTCGGCGGGCCGGTGGGCGCAACGCGGCGAGGAACAGGTCGAGCAGACGGCCGGCCTGGTCGCGGTCCTGACGGTCGGCGGCGGCCAGGCAGATCCCGGACAGGGCGACGAGCACGTCGTCCGGAGCGACGTCCGCCCGTAGTTCGCCCGCCGACGCGCCGGCCCGCAGCAACGTGGCCACGGCCATGGTCAGCCGGTCCCGGCTGCGTGCGAAGGGATCGCCCCCGGAGGCGACCAGTGCCCGCAGCGCCGACCCCATGCCTCGCTTGGTCGTCAGGTAGTCGAAGAACCGGTCCATCCAGGCCCGCAGCGCCGCCGCGGGCGCCAGCGTCACGAGCAGGTCGTCGACGCAGTCGCAGAGCCGGTCGAGTTCACCCTGGTAGGCGGCGTCCACCAGGGCCTCCCGGGTGGGGAAGTGCCGGTAGAGGGTGCCGATGCCGACACCGGCTTCCCGGGCGACCGCCTCCAGCGGCACCTCCGGCCCGTCCTGCGAGAGCACCCGGACGGCCACCGCCAACAGGCGCTCCCGGTTACGCCGCGCGTCGGCACGCAGCGGACGTGCCGCCATGTTCACCTCCCGGGAATCTTCCGGAGGGACCTCCGGTTATGACTGATCGAAGTGGAGGAACCTCCGCTTGATTTTACCGATCTTCTGGAGGAAACGCCGCATGAGCGACCGGATCACGACTCCGTTCGGTGCCGAGTCGACCGCCGCCGAGGTGCTCGCGGGCCTCGACCTGACCGGACGGCGCGCCATCGTCACCGGCGGCGCCTCGGGCATCGGGATCGAGACGGCCCGGGCCCTGGCCGGCGCCGGAGCGGAGGTGACCCTGGCCGTGCGCGACGTCGCCGCGGGCGAACGGGTGGCCGCCGAACTGAAGGCGCCGGTGCCGGTCCAGGTCCGCCACCTGGACCTCGCCGAGCCGACCAGCGTCGGGACCTTCGTCGCCGACTGGGCCGGCCCCTTGGACATCCTGATCAACAACGCCGGCATCATGGCCTCGCCGCTGCTGCGCACACCGCGGGGCTTCGAGTTGCAGTTCGCCACCAACCATCTCGGCCACTTCGCCCTGGCCACCGGCCTGCACCCGGCACTGGCCGCCGCCGCCGCGGCGTCCCCGACCGGCGAGGCGCGCGTGGTGTCGGTGAGTTCCAGCGCCCACCACCGCTCCCCCGTCGTGTTCGACGACATCCACTTCGAGCGCCGTCCCTACGAGCCGTGGGCGGCGTACGGGCAGTCGAAGACCGCGAACGTGCTGTTGACAGCTCAGTGAGCGTTGTGGCTGGTCAGCGGCCTGGCTACTCCCCCACGGTCCGCAATCCGTCCGCATGATCTTGCAGGCTCCACGCCGCATCCACGATCCGGCGCGTCCGAGCCGCCGAGTCCGGAAACAGATGCGCATAGGTCCTGAGAGTCTCGCCCGGGTCGTTGCCGAGCCGGGCCGCCACCACCGTCACGGACTCCCCACCGTCGATCAACGTCGACGCATAGTGATGACGTAGATCATGAAATGTCGTGTCGGCCGGGATGGACGGAAGCTCTGGCGACGTCGTCCGCCTGGCCTTCCGGTCGCGCTTCCGCTCCGCCGCCGCCGCGTTCACCACCTTGACCGCGTCCGCGAACGCGATGTGCACCATCCGCGCGGAGACCGGCTCCCCCTCGTCGCCGCCGCGGTGCAGCAGCGTCCCCAGCATCTCCCCCGCGGTCAACGTCGACAGCGCGTCGAGCACGAACCCCGGTGCTGGTACCTCCCGGACCCCGTTCTTCGACTTGACCGGCACCAGCTCCCACGGTGGCGCCTCGGAAAGTTGCCACCGGACGTCGAGGTCCCGCGCGAGATGCCGCACGGCCTGCGCAGTGAGGCCCAGGACCTCGCTGACCCGTAGGCCGCACCCCGCGCCGACGAGGATGCCTGGCCGGAACGGCACGGCGATCGCCTCGTGCAGCGCCCGCACCTGCACCACGGTCAGCGGCACCACAGCGGCGTCAACGACCTCCGGCAGTTTGATCCGGACACACGGGCTCTTGCCGATCACCCCATCGTCGACCGCACTGGCGAACATCGCCCGGATGAAGGCGTACCGCATGATGACCGTCCGCGGCGCCGCCGAGGCGGCCCAGGACGTCACCAGGGACTGCACCGCGGTCCGACGGATCGACGACATCCGGTGGTCACCGATCGTCGGGTACACATGCAACCGCGTCACGCTCTCGACCTGGCGGGCAGTGCGCGGCCGGTGCTGAACCTGCGCCAGGCGCCAGCGTTCGCCGTAGACGCGCACAGTTTCCCGACCGGCGCGAGGGTCCACATGGGTGCCCCGGGCGACGGCAGCCCGCTGGTCGCGTTCCCATGCCTCGGCATCGACCTTCCGCGGGAAATGCTTCGAGTGCTCCCGCCCGGCCGCGTCGTAGTACCGCGCACGCCACGCGCCGTCAGGACGCTTCTTGACGCTCATCCGTCACTTCCGTTCTCCTCGCTTCCCCCACGTTCCGCGGCGGGTTCACCCTCGCCGTCTCCCGCCGTCGACCGCTGCCGAAGTTCCTGCGCCAACTCTTCCGTCAGCGCCCGTGTGACACCACCACGGAGTGCTCGCAACCTGTCGAGATCATCGCCCGCATCGGATCGCTGGGCGACAATCTGATCACGCTGTTCGTTGAGAGAGCACCCCCACAGGCGAAGCGCCAGTTCCGTCACCACCATCGGCGGGACCCCAAGTCTGCGAGCCACCCTCGCCTCCGCCTCCGACGAGGCAAGGTTGATAAGCACCACAGCGCCGTCCTCGGACTGAAAGACGTGCACGGTCGGCCGGTCGCGCATGCGGATCGGGATGGGCCCTTCCGAGCCCGCGAGCATGCCGAGAAGACCCCGGCCTTCCGTTGAGATAGCTGGAGTCAAAGAGATCTTTGCTTTTGGATCTATCAGCTCCTTGATCAGTACTCGGCGTCCGAGTAGATCCGAAAGCACGACCGGCAACAGCGCGAGTTCCTCGATGCTGATCGCTTTCTCCCCGTTTTCCAGGGCGCCGATCTTCGCTCGGGACCAGGCCAGGCCGTAGACACGCGCATGCCGAGACAGGTCGTCCTGGCGAGCACCAGCCGCCTCGCGGACACGGCGGACGCCCTCGCCGATGACCTTCCGTAGTGATCTCTCCTCTGTCACACCGCGAACAGTAATGCATGCGCCCCAATCTTGCGGTGTTTGACGTGCAGGCCCGAACGGGTGTAGAGATCGTGTGCACCCCAACCTTGGGGCGCATGCGACCAGGAGTGTTCATGGCAGCAGAGGAGTACCTGACCACCAACGAGGTCAGCAAAAAGATCAAGATCCCGACCGGGACGCTGCGCCAGTGGCGCCATAGGGGGTTCGGCCCAAGCAGCTTCCGGCTCGGCGGGTCGATCCGCTACCGGCTGTCTGCGCTTGAGGAGTGGATCGCCGACCAGGAGCGCGCCGAGCGCGGCCGGGTGTCGGCATGACCGGCGTCCCGCTCGCGACGAGCCGCGACCAGCCCCCGAACGCGGAGAAGCCCGGGGTGGCGACCCCGGGCTTCTCTACCGCCTCAGCCCTCACCTGAAAGCCGATCCGATGACGATACCGCCGGCGCCCCGCGCCGCACAGCCCGAACGGCCCGTCCGAGTCGAGGCCGGCCCGGACGAAATTAGGATCTTCGCCCGATACTCGACCGACCTACGCGAAGCCCTCCTCACCTTGCCCCGCGCCCACTACGTGCCCGGCCATTGGTCAGTCCCAGCCGAACACGCAGGCGTCGCCCTGGACCTCGTCCGCGAAGCCTGCGGCGAACCGATCATCGACAGCCGGCAGGCCACCCGATGAGCGCCGACCCGCAGACATGGCCGTCACCCGAAGCCCAAGCCATCCACCGGCAAATCCTGCGGCAGGACCCGGTCGGCCACTGGTCACGGAACCTGATCAGCGCAGCCCGTGATCTCGGACCCGTCCCCCGCTACGGCTCCACCGAATGGATCGACCTCCCCGTCAACGACCCCCGGCGCCTGGCAGCAGTCGTGATCGCCGCCGAGTGCTGGCGTCTCGACGAGCCGACCGGGGCATGGGCGCAGGCGCTCCGCCAGGCGGAACAAGACGGCGTCCACCAGGCGGCTGTCGACGAGTTCGAGGACATGTGGCGCCGCACCCTCGCCCACATCAACCGGGTGGACCGTGCCCGCGCCGCCGGATCGGACATCGGCCTGCCCCTCGCCGAACGCATCGAACTTGCCCGCCGACCGCAGCCCACCGACCGTGAGCGACCGGCCGGCATCCGCGCCAAGGGAGCCGCGTAATGACCCTCAGCCCCGCAGACGAGGCTGAGTACATCCGGATGCGGCAGGATGGCCAGCCGCTCCCCGATGGCATCCACGCCATGCAGCCCCCGCCGCCGCCTGCCGTTATCGACGTCCGCCCCGCCGCCGGCGAGGACCCGGACCCGGACATCGAACCAGACACAGCAGCAACCGACGGTAGCGAAGATGAATACTTTCCGCCGCCGTCCGACCCGATGGCTGTGTCACGGCGGCTACTGGGCCTGGTACCCGAGTGGCGCCACGACACGGCATCAACCCTGCGCTACTGGCGGAGCACGTGGATGCGCTGGGAAGGCGCCCACTGGGCTGAAGTCGACGGGCAGGAAATCAGGGCCACCCTGTACCAGCGGCTCGAGCATGCCGAGTTCGTGTTCACGGACCCCCGGGGTGACGAGTCTGTGAAGCGGTGGGCCCCCTCGAAGCGGAAGATCGCTGATGTCGTCGACGCGCTCGGCGGAATCACTCACCTGTCCGCCAGCGTCGACCCGCCCGCTTGGATCGACCGGTCCGTAGCCCCGGAAGGTCCGTTCGTTGCCTGCGCCAACGGACTTCTTCATGTTCCTACGCGCACGCGGACGGATCATGAACCCGGGTTTTTCAACCTGGTGTCCGTGCCGTTCGACTTCGACCGGGACGCGCCGCCCCCGAAACGCTGGCTCGAATTCCTCGACCAGGTCTTCGCGGACGACGAGGCCGCTCGGACCCTGGTCCAGGAGTTCTTCGGCTACGTCCTGTCCGGCCGCACCGACCAGCAAAAGATCTTGCTTTTGGTCGGGCCGACCCGGTCCGGTAAGGGCACCATCGCCCGCATTTTGACCGCGCTCGTCGGCAAGGGAAACGTCGCCGGTCCAACGCTGGCGTCGTTGGGGACGAACTTCGGGTTGTCCCCGCTGCTGGGGAAGCCGCTGGCGATCGTCTCCGATGCCCGGTTGGACCCGCGTACCGGTCAGCAGGTCGTCGAGACCCTGCTGCGGATCAGCGGCGAGGACATGATCGATGTCGACCGGAAGTACCGCGACCCGTGGTCCGGTCGGCTACCCACCCGGTTCATGATCCTGTCCAACGAGCTGCCGAAGTTCGGCGACGACTCCGGCGTTGTCGCAGACAGGTTCTTCGTACTGTCTATGGCCACGTCGTTCCTGGGCCGGGAAGAGACTGGGCTGACTGAAGCGCTGGCCGGTGAGCTGCCCGGGATCCTGAACTGGGCGTTGGACGGGCTGGTCAGCCTCGACGCCCGCGGCCGGTTCGCCGAGCCGGACGGTTCCGCCGACGCGCGCCTCGCGATGCGGGACATGGCATCGCCGGTGTCCGCGTTCGTCCGGGAGTGCTGCGACCGCGGCCCCGACCTTGATGTCCCGGTGGAGGGCGTGTGGGCCGCGTGGAAGGTGTGGTGCGAGGACTCCGGTAACCGGCCGGGTAACAAGGCCACGCTCGGCCGGAACCTCCAGTCTGTGGCGCCCACGGTCCGCCGGACCAAACCGCGAGCCGACGACGGCAAGCAGACGCCCACCTATGCGGGAATCGCGCTTCGTCGTAGGACCCACAGTGGAGAAACGCCCGGCTCACCCGGCTCACCCGGCTCACGACCCGGCGAGTCCGAGCCACCTGAGCCACCTGAGCCGGGTGAGCCGGGCAACTTCCAACTGTCAGCCGTGCATGAACAGCCAGAACTCGCCGATGCGCGCCCCGGCGACATCGGCCCCTGCCTCGCGGGCTGCGGCCGTTCAGTGCGCCGATACGGGCCGCAGAACACCGGCCCCTACTGCCCCGACTGCAAGACGACCCGGGCAGGCGAAAGATGACCGGCCCATCTGACCGGGTCATGCCCGGCTCACCCGCCGCCCCCTGGCGCGGCCCCCGGTCGCCGTCCGCCTGGCGCTGCCCGTCCTGCGGAACCTCCGGCACCCCCGACCAGACCGACCCCCAGGCGTTGCGCGTCGACCACCACACGGACTGCCCGACCCGAGAAGGCCACGGCCTCGCCCACACCACCGGGACCCCCGACATCAGCCGATGACCTGCGGCAGCAAGGCCCGCGGACCACCAGGCCCCCGACGAGCAGAACCCGGACATCAACCACAACGAAAGGAAAGATCATGACTCAGGTCATCCACACCTACAGCGACGCCGCCGCCCGGCACGAACTCGCCACCGAGTACTTCACCCGCTACGGCCACCCCAGCCTGGCCGTCCTGGAATCGCCACGGCCGTGGACCGAAGCGAGGCGCGTCCAGCTGCGCAGAGGACAGCCACTGCCCACCCTCACCAAAAAGATCACCCGGCCATCCCGGTGGGGTAACCCGTTCACCGTCGCCGAACACGGCCAGGCCAGCGCCGTCGAACGCCACCGCGACTGGCTGAACGGTGAAGGCCCCTGGCTCATCGGCCGCTACGACCGCGCCCGGGTCCTCATCGACCTGCCCGACCTCGGCGGCTACGACCTGGCGTGTGCCTGCGAACTGGGCCAGCC
Organism: Candidatus Frankia nodulisporulans; assembly: GCF_902806475.1. Classification (GTDB taxonomy): domain Bacteria; phylum Actinomycetota; class Actinomycetes; order Frankiales; family Frankiaceae; genus Frankia; species Frankia umida. The sequence goes on along the minus strand of NZ_CADCWS010000045.1, from coordinate 13,798 downwards.
ATGCCACGGGGCGACGCTGCTCGCCCTACTCGCCGACCGGCCCGGAACCGCCAGCTGATGCGCCGCCGCAGCGAACCCCCCGCAGAGCCACACCGAGAGGAACCCCCGCAGATGACCACCACCAGCACCGACAGCCGCCTCGACGCCATCCCCGCCCGCATCCGCCGCCGCGTCGAGGAAATCCTCACCCGGCACGATGGGGCCGTCCGCCCGCACCGCGAAGCGATCATCCGTCCCGATGGGCCCAGCCTCACCAGCGAGCCGACCGCCGCCGGCAGCGTCAACCCCAGCTGGGCCGCGTCGAACATGCTCCGCGCCATCGACAGCTGGCACAGCAGCACCACGACCACCACCGACGCGCTGTTCGACGCTGTCGGCGACGAACACGAAAACGTCGCCGCCGACATCAGCGGAGACCTCCTCGGCGAGGTCGTCCGCGCCCGGCACATCGTCCTGGCCAGCTACGTCGCCGTCACCCTGGGCCGCGACCTCGCCGCCTTCCGCATCAGCGAGGACGCCACGGTCCTGGCCGCCGGCCGGCGTATCCCCATCGCCGCCAGTGCACTGGCCAGCGCCCCCAGCGCCCCACCCCGCATCCGGTTCGCGGTCGACGGCACCACCGACCCGACGGCCGTCGCCGCCCGGCTTCGGGAGATGGCCACACAGGTCGAAACCGGAGAGCTGGCCTTCTGATGGCCGAACCGATCACGCCTGACTATGTCCAGCCGCCGCCGCTCTCCGCGGACACGATCGCCCGCGCACGGCAGACGATCACCCGCCTAGTTGTTGATCCACGCGAGAAGGCCGAGTTGCTCAGCATGCTCGCCCTCCACGACGACCCCGAGGAATCCCGATGACCAGCCCCCACCAGCCAGCCCGCCCCATCACCACCGACGATCTTTCCCAGGCGTTCACCCGAGCGTTCACGGAATCCGCGCAGACCGCCGCACTGACCACAGAGGTGGCTGGAGTCCGCGGCGAACTTTCCGCCCTCAACGTCGACCGGCGGAAGGAACAGGCCACTAAGCTCCGCGGACGCCTCGCCGCCCACCGCAGGGCCCGTGTCGCCTCTGCCCGCGCCCGGGTCGCCGCCGCAGTCACCGCGAGCGCGGCATTCAACCCGGCCGCCCCCAGCGCCCCCCGTCCGAAGCCGAAGGCCACCGCCGCCGGGGGCAGTCGGAAGACCAGCAGGACGGGAACGGCGAAGACCAGCCCGAAGCCGACCGTCAAGGCGAAGCCACCGGCCGCGGGGAAGACACCCGCCGCCATCAGGGGCCAGGGGTCCGCGGTCCGGAGGGTGGCGACGAAGCCGCCGGTTCCCCCAGCGAAGACGCTGCCGCGACGCGCCATCCGTTGACACGGAGAGTGATGGAATGCCGGAGGATTCGAGTCCTCCGGCACCTTTCCGTGAATACCGTCACCGAAAGTAACTAAAGGCAGGCAGAGATGATCATGGATGATGTGAACAGCACCAACGAAGACGACGGCCCGACCGGGCCGACCCCGGGCCGGTGCAACGCCCAGAGACGGCAGGGACCGGCCGGTGGCCTCTGCCGCGAGTGGGCCGGGAAGGGCACCGGCCATGTGGGTACTGGACGGTGCCGTAGGCATGGTGGGAACGCCCCGACCGGTCGGGTGGCGGCAGCCCGGGAACATGTTGAAGATCAGTTCCGCAGGTTCGGTCAGATCCTGCCCGTCCGCCCGCTGGAAGCCCTCCGGGATGAGATAGGCCGGACGGCGGGGATCATCGCGATCATCGAATCTGAGATCGACCGGACCGTCACCGAGGATGGTGGCCCGGTGCTGGTCGACACCGCCGGACTGCACCCCGCGCCCGCCCCCTTGGTAAGCCTTCACCTTGCCCAGCGCCAACAGCTGGTCCGCGCCGCCGAGGCCGCAGTACGGGCGGGCGTCGAAACCGCGATGACAGATCTTCACGAGGCGTACCAGGATCGGGCGCTCGACGTGGCCGAGATGGTTGCCGCGGACCTGGCCGCAGAACTTGGGTTGGACCCGAACAGCCCGCAGGTGATCGGCGCGGTCGGTCGGGCCCTGGCCCGCCTCGACGGTGGGAACGCGGACCGTCCGGCGATCGGCGGTGTGGCATGAACCGGGCAGTTCCTGGCGGGCTGGCAGTGGCTCGTCGAAGGGCGTTGGTGGCCGAGGGCCGGTTCGTCGCGCACGCCCAGGCCGGTGCCAGCCCCACCATTCTGGGCGCTGCCCGGGAGGCGATGAACGGCGAGTTCGCCGAGCTGGCCACGCTTGAGGCCACCGTCGACGCCGTGTCGGCCGGGCCGGATCGCGGCGAGTTGCAGGCCCGCGCACTGTTCGCGGTGGAACGCTGCCGGGCGCTGCGGGCGCAGGAAGGATCCCGGCGGGTTCCGATGGTCGCCGCCCGGTGTGATGAGACGTTCGAGGAGATGCTCGCGGCGTTCGCCGCGCTCCTGGCCTACGACGGTGTGCCGCCCGGTCCGGTGTTGGCAGCGGTGTCCGCGCGGGCCTGGTCGGAGGTCCTCCGTGGGCGTCGGGGTGAACGGTCATGAGCGGCGACCAGGTGCCGGACGATCTGATTCCGCGTGTCGAGGTGCCCGCCCGCTGGCCGGTGATCTCGCCGAGGATGGCGCGCCGGTTGACCGCCGAGCAGCGGATCCCGAGTTGGACCGTCGGCCGGCGGGTGTTCGTCAGCGCGGGTGATGTGGAGTCGTGGCTTGCGGCCTGCCGCCGACCAGCGGCATAGCTGGCCGGCCCGGGGCAGCGACAGTCACCGGCAGTCACCCCCGGTCCGTCACGGTCGGGTGTTCGTAAGGGGACCGTTCTACGAACACCCGACCGTGACCGCCCGTGGATCACGCCACCAGCACGATCGGTGTCTCATAAGGCCCGTCCGCAAACTGTCGCATTGAAGGGGGGTATACGTACACTCGGGCCATGACCGACCCCACCGGCATCCTCGTCGGCTACGCCCGCTGCTCCACCGACGAGCAGGACCTCACCGCCCAACGCGACCGGCTTACCGAGCTCGGTGTCACCGAGGACCGGATCTACGTCGACCATGGCCTGACCGGAACCAACCGTGCCCGGCCCGGTCTAGAGAAGGCCTTGGCTGCCGTCCGCGCCGGTGACACCCTCGTCGTCCCGAAGCTCGACCGGCTCGCCCGGTCCGTGCCCGACGCCCACGCCATCGCCGACGAGCTGGCCGCCGGCGGCGTCCGTCTGTCCTTGGGCGGTCAGATCTACGACCCGGCCGACCCGTTCGGGAAGATGTTCTTCAGCATCCTCGCGACGTTCGCGGCCTTCGAGGTCGACCTGCTGCGGATGCGGACCCGTGAAGGCATGAAGGTCGCGAAGGCGAACGGGAAGCTCCGCGGTAAGCAGCCGAAGCTGTCGGCCGCGAACCAGCGACGGTTGTGCCAGATGCACGGGACGGGCGAGCACACGATCGCCGACCTGGCCGAGACGTTCAACGTGTCGAGGGCGACCGTCTACCGAGTGCTTGCCGCTGCCGGCACGGACAGGTGAACATCCGCCGGAGCTTCACGGCGGATCCCCGCCGGATCGGATTGTCACCGCTGGCAGCGTGACCGGCTCGGCCGGCGGGGGAGCTGCTGGTAAGACCGGGCCCCGGGGTGGAGTTAGCACCCCGGGACCTGGCGGCGGTCAGTCTCGCACGGCGCGGGCACAGCAAGGGGAGACGGACGCTTACCACCCATCGGGCATCTGAGCTGGGCACGATCCCGCTCTACGGGATGGCGACCCGGTAGCCGCGTGCTGCCTGGTCAGCGGGCCGGATGATGTCGGCTGTTTCGACGGGCCGCTCGCCGGCGAGATGGGTCCGTTCCACAGCCTGAACCCAGCTGCCGGCCGGCATGCCGAGCTGTCGGCGTTCGTCGGCGGTCGCGGGCCGGGCCCGGACGATTTCCACGACCTCGGTGATCCGGACGTCGATCGTGTCGAACCGTGCGATCACACCGGTCGGGCCGGGTCCGCCTTCGGGTTCTTCGATGGGTGTGCCGCCGACGAGGTTGTAGGGCTCCCATGAGGTGGAGAGCTGGATTGGGCTGCCGTCTGCGGTGAACACGTAGTTGGTGACCATCACGTGGGCGCCGGTGTCGAGGTGGAGCCGGGTGGCGGTCGGCTCGTCGGCGCGTTCCCGTCGGGTGTTCCACTGCCAGTTCGAGGTGACGCCGGACTGTTGGGCGTCGCGGGCGAACGGTGAGGTCGGCCCGTCGGGTCGGCGCTGGTAGCGGTCTGTTGCCCATTGGATCGTGATGGTCGGACGGCGGCGCACGAACGTCCCGAACGGTGCCTGCCGGTCGATCAGCCCGTCGGCGAACAGGCCCGCCAGGGCCTGGCGGACGGTGGGCCGCGAGGTGCCCCACTGCGCCGCCATGTCCTTCTCGCTGGGCAACTTCACGCCCTCGGCGAGCTCACCTGACGCGATCCGTCGCCGGAGATCGTCTTCGATCTCCTGGTATACGCGCCTGCGTTCGTCCGGGGTCATAACGCAACGCTACCCAGGGCGGTCTAGACCGTCATCGTCATCGTGGTTCGTCACTCATCCGAGCAACGGTATTGACTGTCTAGACCGTCGTACGTAGCGTCCTGCCTGTCGAACCGAACGCACACGACAGGAGCGCACAAACCGTGAACACCGAACAGGTGGGGAGCGGCGAGGCCGACCCGCTGCTGACCCCCGGCGAGTTCGCCGCCGAGCTCCGCGTCGACGTCGCGACCGTCGCCCGTTGGGCCCGCACCGGCGCCGTCGACTCCATCGAGCTGCCCGGCGGCAGCCGCCGCTACCGGCGGTCGACGCTCGCCGCGATCCTCGCCGGGCGCACGCACCCCGAGGCGTAGCCAGCCCCAGTAACGAAAACGGCCCCCGCCGGTGTGCAACCACCAGACGAGGGCCTCGACCGACCACCTGCCTACACAGGAGAGCCGACCGTGCCTGACATTTTCGCTGATCACCCCGACCTGGCCAACCTCGGCCGTGGCGGCACTGTGGTCGCCCACGCCCTCGACACCTCCGCGCAGATAGCCGAGTGGCTTGATCTCGCAAAGCTCCACCGCCAGTACGACGAATACGGCCTGGCCATCGACTTCAAGGCCCGCGCCGTCGGCGGCTGCGATGCGATGAAGGCCTTCGACGAGGCACTGAGCTCACACGAGACCGCGGTCATCGAACGCCTCAACGCCGTCATCGCCGAGACGGAAGAACTCGCCCGGAACGCCCGCCACGGCAGCATCACCCAGCGTTGCCACCAGGGGTATGTCGACGGATGCCGCGAAATCTCCCGGCGTATAGCCGGGACCATCGCCGCCGCCCGCAAGGCGGCCTGACATGGCCATCACCCGCAGCGCCGTGCAGGGCACGCCCCGGCCGAAGCCCGTCGAAACCCCGCCGTCGTCCAGCGGCACCGCGCCTGCCATCCGGAAGACCTCGAGGGAGACCAGCCGATGAGCGCCGACCAGGCCGCCGACGTCGCCGAGGCGTCCCGTCTCGCCCACGAGGCCCTCGGCGGCGTTCCCTTCGCCTGGAACCCGGACGGTGTCGGGAGGGTGCAGAGCGCCGCTCTCGCCTCTATCGCCCTGTCCCTGTCGGTCCTCGCCGCCCGGTCCGTCCCCACCGACGGGCAGGCGACCCGATGAGCGCCGCCCCGCTGTTCACCGCCGGCCAGCTCGAGCCGTCCCACGACGACATGGCCCGCGCCCGGGCCCACATTGCCGGGCTGGACCGGGAGATGGTGCACATGGTCGCGTCGTCCGCGTTCCGTTTCCGTATGCCGTGGTTGCTGTCCGCGCTGACCACCGCGTCACCTGAGGCAGCTATGGCGGCCGGCGACCTCCGCTGGTTGATCGCCACCGGCCGTGCCTGCGACGAGCGGCTCGCCCAGCTCGACGCCGAACTCGACGCCCGGATCGCCACGGCCGACCCGAAGGGCGGTGCCCGGTGAGCCGGTTCGCCCGGGTGGTGTGGCTGACCTGCGACAGCTGCGGCGGGTCGTTCAGCCGGGAACGCGGCCATCCCACCTGCTCGCAGCCTCCCCGCCGCCCTTCCCCGACCACCACCACGACCACGACCACGACGGAAGGCGGGGCCCGATGACCACCCCGGACACGACGGTCCTCGAGCTGGAAACCCGGATCGAAACCACTTCCGGCGCGGTGGACGCCTGGGCGCTGCTCGTCGTCCTCGCCGACGAGCTGGGCTTGGCCCACGGGCTGCCGCCGCTGGCAGCCCCGGACTCGAGCGAGATCCGCGACATGGAACTGTCCGGCCCCACCTGGACCGGCTCCACCGCCCGGCTGCTGATAACCCCAACCGCAGGCGGCGGGGTGATGGTGCTGCTGGCCAGCAGCGGCGGCACCGACGAGGCCGACGAGGACCATCTACACGACACGCTGCTCATGCGGGCCGGGGACTGGTTGGACGAGCGGCATGTGCGCTGGCGATACCGGCAGCCATCGTGGTGCGCCCCCGACGCCTGGCATTGCGGCTGGCGTGCCCCCACCGGCCACCGGACACCGCAGACCACCAGCTCCGACCCCGTAGGCGGATGGCGCCGCCGGATCGTGCGGGCCGTCGACTGGGCGACCCTGTACGGCGCGTTCGCGGTGGTGGGCCTGGCCGGCCTGGCCGTGCTTGGTGGGAAGCGGGCCCGGGTGTCTCTCGCCCACGGCGGGCTTCTCGGCCAGTCTGCGGCGGATCTGCTGCGCTGGGCCGGCCCGGCCACCACGGCGGTGGCGCTGCTCGCCGCCGTGGTGCTGGCCCGGCGGGTCGCGGACGTCGTCGCCGTGGTCCTGGCCCCCGACGAGCCGGACGACTGGCCCCACCGCTGGTGGGCCCGGCTGGCCGCGGTCATCGACGAGCTGGCCGTCGTGCTGCTGCTCGCCGCCACGGTGATCGCCCTGGGCGGGGGGTGGCTCGCATGAGCTGGGCTGAGGAGCTACGCGCTAACCGGGAGGCGGCACGGCAGGGCCGGCAACGCGACCTCGATGACGCTGCTGCCCGCACGTCGAAGGCGAAGACCGACGCGGACGCACGGGCGGAGAAGAAGCGCCGGGCGAAGGTGAAGGCCCGCGCCGACCGGGCCGCCGCCCGCAAGAAGTCCCGCGGGGAGATGGCCGGCTGGGCGTCCGCGCACATGGTCGAAGTGCTTGTGTATGCCCTGGCCCTCGTCTGCGCCGTGATGGCCGTGCCCGCGATGGCGATCTTCGGCTGGCATCTGTACGGCCCACCCGGCCTGCTGCTGCCCGCCGTGTCGGAGGCAGGCGCGTGGGCGTTCGCCGCCGCGGTGATGGTGTCCCGCCGTCAGCATCCGGACCGGCCGGTGCGCTGGCTGGTGATCGGGATCGGCGTGTTCGCGGTGACCGGTGGCGCGTTGAACCTGGCCCATGGCTGGTCGACCCACGGCCCGCTCGCCGGGGTGTTCATGGCCGTCGTGTCCGTGTCCGGGATCATCGCCCACCAGCTTGCCGTGGCCGCCCCACCGCGGTCCCGGGCGGAGCGGGCCCAGTCCCGCCATGACCGGCAGGTGGCCCGCCGGGTCGACCGGGCCCGCAAGGTCGCGGTCCGCCGGGCGGCCGTCACCCTGACCGCCGACGGCACAGCCGCCCTCGTCTACGCCCCCGGTCTGTACGCGCCACGGCGACGCCGACTCACCCCGACTACCGTCGCCGGACTGCCCGTCGACCAGGCCGACGGATGGGACGCGGCGCTGGCCGACCTGGCCTCAGGCGACAGCCCGAACGGCCTGGTTGAACCGGCCGGTGCCACCCTGGCCGACCCGACTCCCACCGACCCGACTACCGAGTCCGACCAGCAGGAACACGACGACCTGTCGGACAGCTCGTCCGACAGTCAGTCGGGCGGTCGGTCGGGTTCAGTCGCCGTCCTCGACCCGCCGCCGCCCGCCGACCAGCCGGCCCGTCGGACCACCGCGGGCGGCCGGTCGATCAACCCGCGGGGCCGCCAGAAACTGACCGACGACGAAGCACGGGACGCCGCCCGCAGGCTCGCCCGTAAGACCCGGAAGCGGCTGACCGAACCGCAGCTACGCCAGGCCCTCGGCGTCGGTGCGGCGGCCGCCCGCAAGATCCGCGACGAGATCAACACAGAGGTGTTCGGGGATCTGTCGTGACCGGCGACGTCCGCGGCGACCTGCGGCGGCTGCCCTGGTGGCTGGCGATCGCCCTGGCCCTGCTCGCCATCGCCGTTCTGGCCCTGCGCGCTGTGGGCCTGGTCGTCGCGGTCGTCGTGACCACCGCCGAGCGGATCGACGCCGCCGCAGCCACCGCCGCCGGTATCGCCCCGCTCGGCGCCTCCACCTGGCTCCTCACCGACCTTCCCGTTCCCGGCTGGACCCCGAGAGGAGACGACCAGTGAGCGTCGAGCAGACCGGCACGGTCGTCGCTGGACCGTGGACACCCACCATCGAACCCGCCGACACCGTCGAGGTGGCACCAGCCGCCCCGGTGATGACCGGTGAGGTTCTCCCCGCGACCCGCCCGGCGGCGCTGCCCGCCCGTACCCGCATCGCCGACCCGATCCGGCTGCCTGCCTGGGCGACCAGCCGCACCGTGGCCCGGGCCACCGCCCAGCACAGTGCCCGGGTTGCCGGGCGGGTCGCGGTCCGCTCGTCGTGGCGTGCCCCCGAAGCGGTCGCACGTGGCAGCTGGCGGGCCGGCCGGTTCTGGTGGTCCTGGGTCCGCGCCGAAGACCTCGCCGACGAGCTGCGCGACAGCGACAACGGCAAGCTGGGCAAGGAGATCTTCGTCGTCCGTGACCATCGGAAGGTCCGTTGGTACATCACCGGCGGGGCCCTCGGTGGCAGCAGCCTGGCCGAGGCGATCGGCGCGGTCATGGTCGGCGAATGGGTGCCGGCCCTGACCGGGGTGGTGGCGATCAGCGCCGCCGGGATCGCCGGACGCCGCCGGCGGGCAGCTGGTGAGCCGCTGGTCGACGGCATCGAACGGGAGACCAAAGCCGACCTGGCACCCGCCCATTTGAACGATGCGTTCCGCGCCGCCGGTCTCCTCAAGGGCCCGGACATGGCGCTGGTCCTGCGTGCCCCGATCGTCCGCGACCGGCTCGACCGTGGCTGGGAAACCCTCGTCGATCTGCCCCGGGGTGGTGGGAAGACCGCCGCGGATGCGATCGGGAAGCTGCCGACGATCGCCGCGGAACTGTCCGTCGACGAAATCCAGCTGGTCATGCGCCGGGTCCGTGCCCATGAGGGTGGGCATGGCCGGCGGCTGTCGCTTTGGGTCGCCGACGATGACCCGTACATCGGCACGCCCGTCCCGTCGCTGCTGATCGACCTGGAGCGGTTCGACTTCTGGAAGGCGGTGCCGTTCGGTCAGGACGCCCGCGGGAACCGCGTCGACATTCTGCTGCTCTGGCAGTCGGCGTTCTTCGGTGGCCTGCCCCGTAGGGGAAAGACGTTCTCGATGCGGCTGCTCGTCGCCGCCGCGATCCTCGACCCGTGGTGCCAGCTGTGGCTGGCCGATGGAAAAGGCGGCGCGGACTTCCGGGCCGTCGCCCAGGTCGCCCACCGGTATGTGTCCGGCGCCGACCCGGACGACCTCGAAGCGTTCGAGGCGATGCTCGACGCGCTGATCAGTGAAATGTCCCGGCGGTTCGCGCTGCTCGCGAGCCTGCCCGCCACGATCTGCCCGGAAGGGAAACTCACCCCGCAGATCATGCGGAAGTACAACCTTCCGTTGATCCCGTGCGTGATCGACGAACTTCAGGAGTACTTCGAGGCCGTCGAGGAAGAGAAAGACCGGCAGCGGATCATCGGGAAGCTCGCGCGGGTCGCCCGCCGCGGCCCGGCCGCCGGGATCATGCCGATGTACGCCTCCCAACGGCCAGACGCCAAGTCGGTTCCGACGAAGCTCCGGGAGATCGTCACCTACCGGTATTCGACGCAGGTCACCGACAAGACGAGCAGCGACATGGTCCTCGGTGACGGCAAAGCGCGGGCCGGCGCGGACGCCTCGATCCTGTCCGAAGAACACAAGGGTGTCGGGGTTCTGGTCACCGGGCCGGCGTCGTTCGTCACCGTGAAGGCCGACCTGTTGGAAAACCCGGAGTTCGAGGTGATCTGCCAGCGCGGCCGGGCCCTGCGCCTGGCCGAGGGGACGCTGACCGGGCAGGCCTGCGGGGACATCGGCGCTGCCGCCGGCGCGGTCGGCTACGCGATCCCGCCGCTGATCGGCGACGTGATGGAAGCGTTCGGCCAGCGGTCCCGCATGTGGACCGATGATCTTCTTGCCGCGCTGGTGAACCTCGACGAGGACACCTACGGCGAGTGGGACGGAACGATCCTCGCCGCCGAACTCGACGACGCCGGCGTGGTCCGCACCACCAAGCAGGTGAAGATCGACGGCGCGAACCGGGCGGGCTGGCTGCTCCGCGACATCGAAGGGGCGATCCCACCCGAGGTGCTCGCCGCACGCCCGGCGGCCCGCCCGGTAGAGGGGGCCCCGTCTACCCCGACGGCCGGCTGACCCCCCACTACCCGCACCGGCCCACGAGCCCGGATGTAGAGGGACCCCACTACCCCGGTAGTGGGGCCGGTAGTGCCCTCTGACCTGCGAAGTAGAGCCGGTAGAGGGGTCCAGACCCGCAACCGCACAAGCCCCGCCAGGGCCGTCCTGGCGGCATCTGAGAGGAGACGCCCGATGGTCAGCAAGGAGGCCGGCAGCGGTCCGGTGGACGCCGTCGCCGCGGTGCAGGCGTTGGGCGGGCTGATCTCACCCGACATGGCCACCTGCGTCATCTGCGGCCCGTCCTGCCGCTGCGCCGACGTCGAGTTCGGCTCCGCCGAGTAATTCGCCCGCCTCGACCAGATCCACGGCAGGAACCGCTGATGGCCGCCGTCTGCCCGCGCTGCCGTGGGACCCGGATGGTCGGCCGTGGACGTGACCGCGGACCCTGCCCGGCCTGCAACGCCGCCGCCGGCGGCATCGGCGACCAGGCGGCCGGCGCGGTCCAGCGGGCCATGGACGGGCTGATCGGCCGCCGGCGCGAGGTCGACGGCCGGCAGACCACCAGCCGGCCGAACAGGTTCGCCACCGAGACGACGACAACCCGGGGCCGCAGCAAGAAGAAGACCGCCGCGAAGAAGAAGCCGGCCGCCACCCGAACGCCGCCGCTGATGCCGGCCTGCGACCGGTGCGGCACCCGCGGCCCGCTCACTGCCACCAGCCGCAGCGCGGTCTGTGCCAGCGGCTGCCCGCCGAAAAACGGCGAGGCAACCCCATGAAGATCCCGCCGGACCACACCCGCGCGAAATAAGAAGGGGCTGAAATGAAGATGTTCGGCAAGAATGAAAGCGCGCCGCGTCCACACACAACGGGAAGCAAGATAAGCAACTGGACTCCGCGCGCAGCGGGTTCACTGCGGGTCGACAAAGTGTGCTCGCGGTGCGACCAGACCGTATCCACCGAGCTGCACTCGAAAGACGACAACGACCGGCTCACCGGGGACAGCACCACCTACACGGTGGCCGGCGGGTGCAGCCACTGATACCCAGGAAATCAGCGAAACGAAAGGAAGTTTCATGGCAGGAGAATGCAAGCACCCGGCAAGCAAGTGGTCTCAGTCCAAGTCCGAAACGTCTGAGGCGTGGGTGACCGTACAAACATGCTCGTGCGGGACGGAAATGGTCCGGCAGGAAAGAATCAAGCCGAGTAAGTAGATGGCACGCAACATTGCGTCCGACAACGACCGCGTCCCGGTGCAGGTCGGCCGCGTCCTGGGCCGTCGCCGGCCCGCGCAGGACAACGACGCCACCCCGACCGTCACGGGCGCCGCCGCCGAGCAGACCGGCGAGCCCGCCCGGACCACGAACATCCGCTTCTAAACACGACCCCCGCACCCCCACGACCGAGAGGACCCGAGATGACCGACATCGAGACGATCGAGATGGCGCGGCTAACCGCCGACGTCATCGCCCTGGCCGTCCACGACGGCACCCTGCATGTGCTGCTGATCCGCCGCCGCCGGGACCCGTTCGCTGGCATGTGGGCGTTTCCCGGCGGCCATGTCGACCCGGGCGAGACCGTCGACGCTGCGGCCCGCCGCGAGCTGGCCGAGGAAACCGGCATGACGGTCGGCGACCTCACCCCGGTCGGTGTGTACACCGCCCCCGGCCGTGACCCCCGTGGCCGCTATGTCACCGCCGTGTTCACCTCCCACGTCGACGGCATGCCCACCCCCACGGCCGCCGACGACGCCGACGCCGCGCGTTGGGTGCCTGTCGACGAGGCGCTCGCCGACGGCCTGGCATTCGACCACACGCAGATCCTGCGGGACGCGGTCACCCGCTGACCGCGGAATCCCCCGCCGCGCCGCTGACCCACCGACCAGCCCCGGGCACATCCCGTGCCCGGTCCCACCGCACCCCAGGAGACTCCATGCCCATCCGCATCAACCGCACCGCCGTGGACCGCGCCGAGGAACTCGCCGCCGAGGCGGAGACCGATCGTGACAACGCGGTCGGAGGCACCGCCCGCGCGGTGCGCGGCGCGGCATTGCTCGCCGCCGACGCCCGCCACACCGTGATCCGCGGCGCCTACCGGCTCGCCGGCGGCACCGACCGGTGACACCGCCCCGGGCGCGGCACGCCTCTACCAGACCTGCCGGGCCCGGCGGCGGCCCCACCTGGCCGCAGCTTCTCCCCACACACCCGACCGACCCAGCCAGAACGTCAGGAGGAATCCGATGGCCCGACAGACCCGCACGAGCCGCGTCCAGAACCTGCGTGACGCCGCCACCGCCGTCCGCAACGCCGGTGGCGACCCGCTGCTTGCCGCCGGCCTCGACCACTTCGCGGACACCGTCGCGGACGGCGGTGAGCGCGTCGGCCACCCCGCGATCGACACAGCGCTGCGCGTCGCCGACGAGGCCGTGTCCAAGGCCGGGACGACCGGCCGCACCTGATCTGCCCCGGGGCGCCGAACATGCCCATCGCCACGTGGACACCCGCCGAGGTCACCGCCGAACTGGACCGGATCGACACCCAGGTCGACCACTACCGCACCTGCCTGGCCGCCGCGACCGCGACGGACACCGACTTCTGCATCGTCATCCGCGACGAGCTGGGCGCGCTCCGCCGGTGGCGAAAGGAAATCCGCACGATTCACCCCGTGATCTGAGTCAACACCATCAACCCGCGTCACCGCAGCGAGGGAGAACGTTTCCGGTGGCAGGAAACATCCACGGTGAACTCCGCCAGCAGATCGCCGACCGGCAGGACCAGGCAGACGCCTGGTGGAAACGGCTTTCCCGCCTCGACCCGACCAGCGCCGACGCCATCGACCTACGCGGTCGTATCGCCGCCGTCCTCACCGACATCAACCTGATCTGCGCACCCAACGGAAAAAACAAGAACCGGTAACACCACCCTTCCCTTTCCGCCCCGCACCTTCCTCACCTGCCGACCCGAAAGGGGACCGTCATGACCGCCACCATCCTCGAACAGGCCCGCGCCTCCCTCCGCGCCACCGCCCCGGCCGACCCGCCGCCGGCGTCGGACCCGGTGGCGCTGGACCGGCAGGTCCACGAGGCCCGGACACGGTGGACCAGCCAGCTCCTGCGACGGATCACCTACCGGGTGCGCCTGGCCTACCCGGACGCGACCGCCCTGGACCTCTACGACGCGGAAGAACTCGGCTGGATGCTGCACGCCGTCCTCGGCCCGAACGGCACACCCCTGGTCTTCGCGCCCCACCTCTACGACGGCGCGGACTGGGACCACGCCAACGCACTGACCAGCATGCTGCACCTCGA
>NZ_CADCWS010000044.1 GCF_902806475.1 Candidatus Frankia nodulisporulans | reverse complement strand
CCAATGGGTGAGTTCTACCGTGCCAGTCGGGCGACAGCTACACCAAGGTCCCATGGGCACATCCGGGTAGTCCGCGGGTGACGGACCGAACAGGTCCGTCGGTGCGGGGTGGGGTCTCGAGCGGCGGCTGACGGTAGCCGCTCGCGGTGTGCTGACAGCGCACAGGGGATGCTGGGGAGATACCGGAACGGATCCGGGGGCGGCGTCCGGTGCCGGCCGCCGCCGTGGCACTGTAGAAAGCGCGATGACGACATCATTTCCGCGTAGGTTCACCGCCCGGACGCAGGCCGCCCTTGCCCTGGAGCGGCTCGCCGCCGAGGCGTCCCGTCGGCTTGGCCGTGGTTCCGGGGAGATGATCGGCGGGAAACTGGCCCTTCGGGTGTCCCCGGGGGCCCTCGCCGAGGTCGGTTCCCGGCGTCCCACCGCCTGCGTGTCGGGCACGAACGGCAAGACGACGACGACCCGGCTGCTCGCGCGGGCGCTGGGCACCCTGGGGCCGGTCAAGTCGAACAGCGGCGGGGCGAACATGGCCCCGGGGGTGCTCGCCGCGCTGTCGAAGCCGCCGTTCGACGCGGCGGCGGCCCTCGAGGTCGACGAGATCTGGCTGCCGAAGGTCACCCGGGAGATCGGGCCGCGGGTCGTGCTGCTGCTCAACATCAGCCGCGACCAGCTGGACCGGTCCAACGAGACCCGGCGGATCGCCGCGATGTGGCGTGAGCTCGGCGCCGAACTGCCCGGCACGACCGTCGTCGCCAATGTGGACGATCCCCTCGTCGCGTGGGCGGCGGCCGGCTGGTCGCGGCAGGTGTGGGTGTCGGCGGGGCAGAACTGGACGGCGGACGCGATGGTCTGCCCGCAGTGCGCCCGGCTGCTGCACCGCAACGCCAACGGCTGGTGGTCCGAATGCGGGCTGGCCCGGCCGGAGCCGATCGTCTCGGTGATCGGGCCGCGGGAGCTGCGCTGGTACGGCCGCACCGTCCCGGCCCGCCTCGACCTGCCCGGATGGGTGAACCTCGGCAACGCGGCGATGGCGGCGGCCGCCGCCCGCGAGTTCGGTGTGGAGGTCGAGGCGGCGCTGGCCGCGATGACCGGCCTGGGTGACGTCCAGGGGCGCTATCAGGAGGTCTTCCTCGGCGAACAGGGTCGGCGCGGGCGGCTGCTGCTCGCGAAGAACCCCGCCGGCTGGGTGGAGATGATGGAGCTGCTCGCCGACGCCCCGCCGCGTCCCGTCGTCATCGACTTCAACTCGCAGACCGCCGACGGCCGCGACCCCTCGTGGATCTGGGACGTCCCGCTCGAACGGCTCGCCGGCCGGCAGGTGCTCGTCACCGGGGAGCGCAAGGAGGACATGAGCGTGCGCTTGGCCTACGCGGAGGTGCCGCACAGCGTGCACCGCAGCGCCGAGGACGCCGCTCAGGCGGCCAACGAGAAGGTCGTCGACGTGGTCGCCAACTACACCGCCTTCCGCGACCTGCTCGTGCGGTGCACCCGATGAGCCGCCGCGGCGTCTCGACGACCCGGATCGCGCTGATCTACCCGGAGCTGCTCGGTACCTACGGTGACGGCGGCAACGCGATCGTGCTGGAACGGCGGCTGCGCTGGCGTGGCCTGCCGGTCGAACGGGTCGACGTCCCCGCCGGTTCGCCGGTGCCCGAAGGGTGTGACATCTACCTGCTCGGCGGCGGTGAGGACGCCCCGCAGGTGCTCGCGGCCGACGGTATCCGGCAGAACCGGGCGATCCCCCGGGCGGTGCACGGCGGTGCGGCGGTGCTCGCGGTCTGCGCCGGCTACCAGGTGATCGGTCAGAGCTTCCCGTCCGGCGGGGAGATCCACGAGGGGCTGGGTCTGGTCGGGATCGAGACCCGCCGTTCCTTCGCCGGTCCGGACGCCCCCCCGCCGGGGCGCGCCGTCGGCGACATCGTCGTCGAACCCGACCCCCGCCTCGGCCTGCCCACCCTCTTCGGCTACGAGAACCACGCCGGACGGACCAGGCGCCTGCCCGGCTGCCAGGGATTCCCCCTCGGGACGGTCCGCCGCGGCATCGGCGACGGCTCCAGCGGTGCTGGCGCTGCCGGTGGTGGCGCTGGCGGGCGTGCCGGTGGGACGGCTGGGCCGGATGACGGTTCGTCCTCGGCGGGGACCGACGGGATCGTGGACGGGCGGGTGCTGGGCACCTACCTGCACGGGCCGGTGCTGGCGCAGAATCCGGCGCTGGCGGACCTGCTGCTGACCTGGGTGCATGGCACGCTGCCGCCGCTGTCCGGACCGCCGGAAACCGTTGCGCTGCGGGAGGCCCGGCACCGCGCGCTCACCGCCGGCTGACCGCCCAACGGCACCTTCGTGGTGGTCGGGCCACGGTTGTCCGATCACACGTTTGCGGGGTTTCGACTGGGGCGGTGTGGTTCCGTGGGACCGTGGCAGCCAATCCCCTTGCCGGCTGGTGGGGCAAGAACAAACGAACCGGGTACATCGTCGCGGCGGTCGTCGTCGTGCTCTGGGTCTTCATCCAGCATGACAGCGGTCCGAAGACCAAGCGGGACGCGATACCGAAGGGCTACGGTTCGTCCGGCCGGGAGCTGTATGTGCACGCTCCCGGCAGCCCCAAGAAGCCGATTCCGCTCGTGCTGATCCTTCACGACGACAACACCTCGGCCAAGACCTTCGACCATGACAGCAAGGCCGGCTCCGTGGCCAACGAGAAGACCTTCGCCGTCGCCTACCCCGAAGCCGTCGGCGGTACCTGGCGCATCGACAGCCCCGACGGCCCCGACGCCCGCTACATCCGGGACGTCATCGACTACGTGTCGACGAAGAAAAGCAAGATCGATCCGAATCGGATCTACATCTGGGGCGTCGGTGAAGGCGCCCGGCTGGCCCTCACCGCCGTCTGCTCGGCCGGCACCCCCGCCTTCGCCGTCGTGGGTGTCGTGGGCCAGTTCACCCAGGAGCCCCAGTCGCCCTGTGCCGGCCGCGTCCCCGTCGAACGCGTCGCCGAGACGGACTGGGACAAGAAAGTCAGCGAGGCCCTCTGGAAGGCATCCTCAGGCCACCGCCTGCCCGCCTGACCGCCGCCTGCCCGCCTTCCCGTCCCGCCTGTCCGTCCGCCCCGTCAGACGTGGGCTGGCGGATGAGGAGAACCGTCGGACGAGGCCCGGCGAAGGGGAAAGGCCGGATGCGGGCCGGTGGGGATGGGAGGCCCGCCGACGCCGCCGGGAGGGGGTAGCGGCGTCGGCGGGCCTAGGCCGAACGGCTCCGGGAGTCCGCCGGCCTTCCACTCTGGATGGGGGGGGATCCGAGGGAAGGCCGGCGGAGTCGGTGGCCATCCGGCCGGACGGACGTCAGATGGGGGGAGATCTGACGTCCGTCCGGCCGGAAGGAACAGACGGCTCCTGCCAGACAGGTGCGGGGTGCCCGGTCGGCTGGGGTATGGCCGGGTCAGCGACGATGGTGACCGGTAAGGGCAGCGTGCCGCTGCCGGACGACCGGTCGGGGGAGCATGCCCGACCAGGGCACTGGATGGTGCCGAACGTGTCCGGAAGTACGAGACGTGCCGACGCGTGGACGTGTACGGCTGCTAGCTGACCGCGACCGGAGGGGGGTGGTCGCGGGCGGCGTCAGTCGTCCAGGTCAGGTCGTGTCCACGGCAGGCGCCGCGAGGTCCAGGAAGGGCTGCTGGCTACCCTCGGAACGTGCGGGAGGGTGGCCGCTGGGCCCGGCTCGGACGAAGCGGTGGCGAAGGTGTCGTCAGATCCGGCCCACGTAGTACGACGTGGTGTAGATCGACTGGAGCTTCACGACGTTGCCGGTGTGCGGGGCGACCCACATCTTGCCGTTACCGGCGTAGATGCCGACGTGGTAGATGTTGCCGGGCGTACCCAGGAAGATCAGATCTCCGGGCTGCTTGTTGTACATGGAGATCCGGGTGGTGGCGGCGAACTGGGCGTCCGTCGTGCGCGGCAGGGTCTTGCCCAGCTGCCGGTAGACGTACTGGACGAGCCCGGAGCAGTCGAACGAGCTCGGGCCGTCGGCGCCGTAGACGTAGGGCTTGCCGGCCTGCAGAGAGGCCAGGTAGACGGCCTTCTCGCCGATGGAGTTCGCCGGGAGCGGGACGTCCACGTCGACGGAGACGTTGTCGATGATCGCACCGCGGGCACGCGAGGCCGCCGCCGCCGGGGCGGGCTGCGCGACCTGCAGGGTGGCGTCGTTCGACGAGTGCGCCGACTGGAGGGCGTCCGTCCCGTCGAAGATCGCGGTGACGTTCGTCGTGGTGAGCACCCGGGCCGTGTACGACGTGTAGCCTTGGTCGTTGGTGTACAGGTGCTTGAAGGTCGCCCAGCCGGTGGGCAGCTTGACCTGCACCTTGACGAGCTGGTTCGCCAGCGGCTCGTGGGTGGCCTCGTTGAACAGCGAGAAGCCGATGTCCACGGGCTCGTTCGCGGTGACCGTCACGTTCGGGTTGGTGACCCGCAGGCCGACCTGCACCTTGCCCGCCAGGGGCGGTGCGTCGACGGTCGTGGTGGTCAGGGTGGTGCCGACGGAACCGTCGGAGCTGATCGCCGCGGCGGCGATGCTGCCGCCGAGGGCGGCTCGCGAGCCGATCTGCGCGGCGAGGGTGACCGGGGCGGTGTTCGTCGACTCGTCGCGCGCCTGGTCGGCGTGGACGTCGGTGGCACAGCCAGCCAGGGCCACTCCGGAGACCGCGACGGTCCCGGTGGTCATCGCGGCGAAGGCACGCGCCCGGCCCCGGCTACGGGCGACCGGCGTGGGGGACGGGGCACGGTGACGGCCGCGACCCGCGACGCGTGAATCTTCGTCGAGCTGCACGCTTTGTGCGGACAACGATGTATTCCTTCCCGTACGCCTGCGAAGTGAGCTGTCGGGTTCGGGCTGGGCTGCCCGGCCCGCGGCGTGACCTTCACGCTGCGAACTTCACCCCTAGGCCGGCACCGCGGTTCGGTGCTGGCCGGTGTGGAGGATGGGTCCCCCGCTCCTGCCCCAGATGACGACTCGGAGGGGACACCGGGGCCGGGGGCAGGATTCGGCGTTCGGCCCGGTGTTGTCGTTTCGTCGGCGTGAGACTAGTCCACTCGGATGGTGCGGGTAAACACTAGCTCCTCCCAACTACAGGCAGTGTGCACTGAAGTGCCCGTGCCCGGGCCACCACAAGTGCCGCCCAGCCGAGCCGATCAGGCCGTCCCAGCACGCGAAAACGCCTGGATGGGAGGTGGTCGCCAACCCCCGGATCGATGCCGTGACGTCGTGGAACCGGGTGTCCGCAGCCGGGTCGCCCCGATTGGACACCCACAGGTGGACACAGCCTCGGTCGCACCCGGTAACCGCGGAGTCGGGGCCGCGCGGCGGGCCGTCCCGGCCGTGGTTCATGCCCATCAGGCAGATCCGAGGGGCGCGTCAACGGGGGGTCCGGCCGCGGCGGGAGAGGAAACCGGCGGTGTCGAGCATCTGGAGTTCGAGGGCGAGCAGCTGGACCTCGCCGGGCAACGAACGCTGGTGGGCAAGGGAGGCGACGGCGGCGCGGGCACGGTCGGCGAGCGCGTCCAGGGCGCGTTGGCGCTGGCGCATCCGGGCCCGCTCCTCCTGGATGGTGCGGACCGTCTCCTCCTGCCAGTCGCGTGTGCGGGCGAGGAACTCGCTGGCGTCCTTGGCCTGACGCTCGGCTTCCTCCAGCCGGCTCAACAGGCCGTCGAGGACCTCCAGGCGGCCGACCAGCTCGACGATCAGATCACCGCGGTCGGGCATGGGGGTGGTCGCTCGCCGGGCGGGGTCAGACGAGGGCATGAGCTCCCCTGGGGGGTGGGGGATCGGGGGCTGTGCCGAGCCGCGGAGGCGAGGCCCGGTCGCTCCGACACGGATGGTTACGGTAGCCGACGGCGACGACCGAATGTAACCCATCGTACGGATACGTCGGCACTGTCAACTGATAGTAAAAATGAACCATGGACCACCGGCTGGCTGCGTGTTTTGCGGCGTACCGGCGGTTTGGGCGTTATTTGTATGGTCATGCGCTGATCGGCCACTCGACGGGCGATGTCCCATCGCCTGTGAAGAGGGGCAGAAGAGGGGTGGCATGGGGATCGGGCCGTTCCGTCAGCGACGCCGGCCGCTGACGATGCGCTGCGGGGCACCGAGTCCCGGCCGGCGTCAATGATGCAGGTCACTTTCGGGTCGACTAAAGCCAACCGTTACGTTTGAACGCCCGGTACAGCAGCAGACAGGCGACCACCATCACGCTCAGGACCGCGGGATAGCCCCAGGTCTGGCGCAGCTCGGGCATGTGCTCGAAGTTCATTCCGTAGATTCCGGCGAGCGCGGTCGGAACGGCGGCGATCGCCACCCAGGCGCTGATCCGCCGCATGTCCTCGTTCTGCGCGATGGTCAGCTGGGTAAGTGTGGCCTGGAGCACCGAGGAGAGCAGTTCGTCAAAGTGCGAGATCCGCTCGCTGACCTGCTCGAGATGGTCGGCGACGTCGCGGAAGTAGCGGCGCATCGCGACGTCCACCATTCGTGGCCGGTCCAGGATGAGGCTGCGCAGCGGTCCGGCCAGCGGCTGGACGGCGTGCTTGAGTTCGAGCAGCTCCCGCTTCATCTGGTAGGCGGACTCGGTGGACGGGGTGTGATCGCGGCGGAACACCCCGGCCTCGATCTGGTCGACATCCACCTGGATCTTCTCGACGGTGTCCACGTAGTCATCGACGATGCTGTCGCAGATCGCGTGCAGGACGGCGGTCGGGCCGTGG
Source organism: Candidatus Frankia nodulisporulans (assembly GCF_902806475.1). Taxonomy (GTDB): domain Bacteria; phylum Actinomycetota; class Actinomycetes; order Frankiales; family Frankiaceae; genus Frankia; species Frankia umida. The sequence continues at coordinate 17,062 of NZ_CADCWS010000044.1, read as the reverse complement.
CGCAGCATCTCCGGGGCGGCCTCGAGCTGACGGCGCAGCTTCGACATCTCACCGTGCTGCCCGTGGCGCACCGTGACGACGAAGTCCTCCCCCAGAAAGATCATGATCTCGCCGGTGGTGACCACCTCCGAGGTGCCGGTCACCTCGGTGTGCGCGACGTAGGTCGTGGTCTTGAGCACCATGAACAGGTGGTTCTCGTACTGCTCGAGCTTGGGTCGCTGCCCGCCGGTGACGGCGTCCTCGACGGCGAGCTTGTCCAGTCCGTACTCCTGCGCGACCTCGGCGAGCTGCTCGTAGGTCGGTTCGAACAGGCCCAGCCAGGCGAACCCGTCCCGTTCGTCGCGTGCGAGCCGGAGCGCGTCGGCGGTGTTGACGTCCATCGTCACCCGCTTGCCGTGGCTGTAGACCCCGCAGGCCATCACCCGTCCGTCCGGTGTGGACTGTCGGATGATCGCGCGGGCCCGGCGCCGCTTGCGGCCGACCCGCACCAGCGAGACCGCCGGTCGGCTGAGCGCGCCGGCCAGCCGGTGGGCGTTCGCCGAGGCGTGCTCCAACGCGTCCAGCACCGGATGCTCACCCTGGGACCCCGACTGGTCGAGCGCACCGGGCGGGTCGGCCGGGCCGCGGCCGTGTGGTGTCGAGAAGTGAGGTTGTCCGGGGGTGTTCGCCGTACTGGAGATGTCCACACCGTTGTTGTCCGCGGCGTCGCCTTGCGTCATCGCTTCGTCGCCCCCTTCCAGGCCATCGGCGTACCGTTGGCTGTTCTGACGTACCGGTTGCCATCGTGACAAGGCGACCGGGACCGCCGGGCAGGGTCCCGGTCGGGCAAGAGGATCCGTCCTCGGTGTTCCGTGTGGATACGCGGGTGTGCCGTGGGATGGCGAGCGTGATGGCGAAGGTGACGCGCACACTGCCGTGGCGGCCCACGGGCGGCCCGGCGCCAGCCACGGAGGTACGGGTGACCGAGATCGAGGTACGCAGGCTGCGGGTGTTCGCCGATGAGACCGGCGCGGCGGGCAGCCTGCTCGCGGTGGTGCTCGACGCGGCCAAACTACTGCCCGACCAGCGGGAACGGGCTCAGATCGCACGGCGGCTCGGCGTGCCCGCGACCGTCTTCGTCGACGACCTGGAGCAGGCGGAACTCGCCGTGCACACCCCTGACCGGCAGGTGCCGACCGCGGGGGACGCCCTTGTCGGCGCCGCGTGGCTGATCGCCCGGCTGCTGGGCGGGCATCCGGCGGTCCTGCGTCTGGCCGGTGGGGACGCGGTGAGCTGGCAGGACCAGGGCCGGGTGTGGACCCGGGCGGCGCTCACCGGTGTCACCGGCTGGACGCACCGCCAGGTGGGCAGCCCCGCCGAGGTCGAACAGCTGACACTGCCACGCCCCGAACAGGACGATCTCGTGCAGGTCTGGGCCTGGCTGGACGAACAGGCCGGCGTCGTGCGGGCGCGTGCGTTCGGGGAGCGCCACGGTGTCGCCGAGGACGAGGCGTGCGGGTCGGCGTCCATGCTGCTCGCCGCGCGGCTCGAGCGCCGGCTGACGATCCGCCACGGCATCGGCTCGATCGTGCTGGCCGCGCCCGGCCCGGAGGGCTTCGCCGACATCGGCGGCCTCGTCGTCGAGGACGAGACCCTCCACATCGACCATCTCGACGACTTCCTCGCCGACTGAGCCCCACCTGCCAGCGGCGCCTCTCCTCTCCTGCCCGCGCGGACGGCTCCTCCCCGCGTGGACGGCTACCCGCTCGTCAGAGTGGCGGTTCGGCGGGTGAGCGCAGCATGCGCGTCCACGCGCCTTCGGTGATCTCACCGCGGGCGTCGATGATGGCCCAGTCGACGATGTCGACGCTGTGGATGCGCAGCGGCAGGCCCATCCGGACGTGGGTGAGCGAGGGGTGCGCGCCGTCGCTGAGGCTGCGCCCGCGCAGCAGCGCCGGATGCGGCCAGCCGGACACGCGTGCCCAGGGCCACTCGACGGTGTCGGCCACCGCGATCTGATGGCGCACGAGCAGGCTGCCCAGCGGGGGCAGCGCATGGTTGAGGTAACGCCGCCGGGCGTCGGTCAGGCGTGAGCGGGCGGCGAAGACGGCCTGCTCCCGGACCGGCCGCGACTGCTCTCGCACCGGCTGGTCGGGTGTGGGCTGGTTCTGGATCAGGGGGACATTCCTGACGGCCATGGCGGTCACAGTAGTGGAAATCTTTCGCAGGGTACACATATGCGTCCCGAGTTCGGTACGCGTTCTTCAGTGTCCGCTTACTTTGTGTAGACATTTTCCGGATGCGGCCGTCGTGAGCAGGGCGTATGTTCGACGTATTGACAGTGATCCGTTACTCCATTCGTCCGTTCGACGAGGTGATCATGGCCGAGGCGTTGGCGACCCTGGTGGATTCGGCGCATGCGGATGCCTTCCACCTGATCGAACTGGCCGGTGGCTCGCCCGAGGTCGATCCAGGGGGCGCGGCCGATCCGGGGGGCGTGAACGCCACGCCCAGCGACCCGCGGCAGGTGCTGCGGGCCAACGACGTCGCCGTCGCGGCGATCTCCGCGCATCTGAGCGCGATGGAGGCCGTCGTCTACCCGATGTGCGCGCGCAACGTGCCCGGCGGGCGAGCGCGGGTGACGGAGCTGCGCCGGTTGGCGCGGCGCAGCTCCTCGGTGATGCGCGGCATCGAGCAGTACGTGCAGGGCGATCTCAACCGTCCGGCGGTCAGCGTCACGAGCCTGCGCCGGGACCTCGCGGTCCTGCTCACCGAGCATGCCCAGACCGAGAACGCGCTGCTGCACGAGCTCGACCGGACGCTGTCCGACAGCGAGCGCACCCGCCTGCGGGAGCGGTTCTCCGCCGCGATGCGCCACGCCCCGAGCCGGCCGCATCCGCATCTCGGGCACGGCGGCCCGTTCGGCGGCAGCGCCACCGTCCGGCTGCTTGGCACCATCGATCATCTGCTGGATGTGATGGATGCCCGTGAGGTGGCCGGTGCCCCCGTTCGTGCTCCGGCGCCCGCCGGTCTCTGGGGCTGGTACCTGCTGGGCCGCCCGACCGCACCGGCCCCGGAGTGGCCCGCCGAGACCCTCACCGTCACCACCGCCGATCCCACGGCCGGTGCCGCGGTACCCGCGGCCGGGCCGGCCGGCGGATCGCCCGCGGACGGTGCCACCGCCGCAGCCGGTGAGCGGGCCCGATCGGTGGGTGGCGGATAGTCGATCGGGGGGTGGCGACCCTGACCGTATGGTGAAATGTTACTGACCTTGGTCGGGTAATGACCGCGACGACAAGCCCGTTTGGTGTTCCCTTCCCCGCGTCTGCCACTCGACATGCCATGCTTCGGGTCCAGGTTGGGCCGATATGGCCCGCACGTCGTGCACTGCCGAGGAGATGTGTCCGGAACCGAGAGCGCAGTCGCCCCGGCGCCCGCGACGCCAGCGGACGTGATCTGGCCGATCCTGCTGGTCGAGGATGATGACGGGGATGCGTTCCTCGTCTCCGAGCTGTTGGAGGAGGTGTCCGCCCCGGTCTCCGTCATCCGGGTGCGCACCGTCGCCGAGGCGCTGGTCGGCAGCGCCGGCGCCGCCTGCATCCTGTTGGATCTCGGCCTGCCCGACAGCGAGGGTCTGTCCGCGTTGCGGCGGCTGCTCGAGGTCGAGTCCGGCGCGCCGGTCGTCGTGCTCACCGGTCTGGTCGACGAGTACCGCGGCGAGCAGGCCGTCGCCGCGGGGGCGCAGGACTACCTGGTCAAGGGCCAGGTGGACGGGCGCGACCTGGTCCGCGCGGTGCGTTACGCGATCGAGCGGACCAGGGCCGACACGGCCGCCCAGGCGCTGCGTGAGTCCGAGTTGCAGGCCGCGGAGCGGTCCCGGCTCGAACGCGGTCTGCTCCCGCGCCCCCTCTACGACGACCTGCGGCTGCGCCACGACACCCGCTATCGCCCCGGTCGGCGCCAGTCGCTGCTCGGCGGGGACTTCTACGACATGGTGGCGACGCCCGACGGTGTCCTGCACGTCCTGCTCGGCGATGTCTGCGGGCACGGCCCGGACGAGGCGGCCCTCGGGGTGAGCCTGCGTATCGCGTGGCGAACACTTGTGCTCGCCGGTGTGCGGGAGGCCGACCGGTTGGGGTATCTCCAGCGGGTGCTGGTCAGCGAACGAGATCATGATGAGATTTTCGCGACGGTCTGTGAGCTTTCCATCGCCGCGGATCGTGAGTACGCCCGGATGCGCCTGGCCGGGCATCCGCCCCCGGCGATTCTGTATCCGCGGCTCGCGGCCCTGCCCGGTGATGTCGTCAGCCCCGCCCTCGGCATCCTCGACGAGGACCTGACCCAGGAGGTGCGGGTCGAGCTCGGCCCGCGCTGGGCGCTGCTGCTGGTCACCGACGGCCTGCTGGAGGGCCGGGACGGCCCCGGTGGCGAACCCCTGGGGTTGGGAGGGGGTTCTCCCCGAGCTCGCGAAGCTGTGGCCGCCTCAGGGCCCCGACCACCTGCTCGACAGCCTCATCGACCGGATCGAGGCCCGCAACGGCGGCCCGCTCACCGACGACGTCGCCCTGCTCCTGCTGATGCGGGGCGATGACTGATGCCCGCCGTCGCGGCACCCAGCGCGCCGACGGCTGGCGCGCCGGCCGGGGATGGTGCGACCGGGGGTGGTTCGTCCGGGCTGGGCAGGTGGCGACTGCGGCGGCGGCTGGGGGTCACCTATGTGATCGCGGCGGTGGTGCTGCTGGTCGTGGTGGGTGTGGTCGCGTCGTCGCTGGTGCGGCTCACCGATGCCATCCACACCCGCAGCGACGTGATGGCGCCGGCGTTGCTGGCGTCCAACCGGCTCGTCGCCAGCGTGGTGGACCAGGAGACCGGCCTGCGCGGCTACCTGCTGCAGGGCACCGAGGACTACCTCTCTCCCTACAACGCCGGACGGACCGAGGAACGCCGTGATCTCGCCGAGCTGCGTGGGGTGCTGGCCGGCCGGCCCGACCTGCTGGCCGGTGTCACGGCGTTGGACGCGCGCATCCGCGCCTGGCACACCGCGTACGCCGACCCGGCGATCGCCGCGGTGCGCGCCTAGGGCGTCTCGGCGGCCCGTCAGGTGCCGCTGGCCCCCGGCAAGGTCCTGTTCGACGCGGTCCGCGGCAGCGCCAACGCGCTCAACGCGGTGTTGCTCGACCACGCCAGCGAGGCCAGCTCGGATGTCCGGAGCGCGCTAAACTTCCTGGTGATAGCGCTGTCGATCGGTGCCGCGGCGATGGTGGCGCTGTTCGCCGCGATCTACTGGGCGCTGCGCGTCTGGGTCACCCGTCCGATCGAACAGGTCGGTGGGGACGCCCGCACCGTCGCCACCGGCAGCCTCGACCATGTGGTCGAACCCACCGGTCCGCCGGAGATCGTCACGCTGGCGGCCGCCGTCGAGCTGATGCGCCAGCAGCTCATCGGTGAGCTCGGTGTCGCCCGGGCGGCCCGCGGCGAGGTCGAGGCGCAGGCCGAGGTGCTGCGCCGCTCCAACCGCGACCTCGAGCAGTTCGCCTACGTCGCCTCGCACGACCTCCAGGAGCCCCTGCGCAAGGTCGCGAGCTTCTGCCAGCTGCTCGAACGCCGCTACGGCGACAAGCTCGACGACCGCGGCGTCCAGTACATCGCCTTCGCCGTCGACGGCGCCAAGCGGATGCAACAGCTGATCAACGACCTGCTTGCCTTCTCCCGGGTCGGACGGACCACCGAGAGCTTCGTCGACATCCCCCTCGGCGAGCTGCTCACCCGTGCCACCACGACCCTGTCGCTGACGATCGAAAGCCTCGACGCCGAGGTCAGCGCGGACGAACTGCCGATCGTGCGCGGCGACCCGATGCTGCTCACCCAGCTGCTGACCAACCTGATCGGCAACGCCCTGAAGTTCCACGGGGAGGATCCGCCGCGGGTGCACATCGGCGTGGTCGAACACGCCGACACCTTCGAGTTCTCCTGTGCCGACAACGGCATCGGCATCGAGACCGAGTACGCCGAGAAGATCTTCGTCATCTTCCAGCGTCTGCACAGCCGGGAGGTGTTCGCCGGGACCGGTATCGGTCTCGCCCTCTGCCGCAAGATCATCGAGTTCCATGGTGGACTGATCTGGCTCGACACCGAGGCCCGCCCCGGCACCACCTTCCGCTTCACCCTCCCGCGCCGCACCGCCGCGGCTCCCGCACCCGCACCCGCATCTCCCGCTGTATCCGTCGGCCCTGTGTCTGCCGGCGCTGTCGATCTCGTCCGCGCCGCCAAGGCCGCCCGACCGTCCGGAGAACAACGTGAGTGAACAGCTCGTCCCTGTCGAGGTCCTGCTCGTCGAGGACGACCCCGGGGACGTCCTCATGACCCGTGAGGCGTTCGCGGACCACAAACTGCGCAACCACCTCAACGTCGTCAGTGACGGCGTCGAGGCGCTCGCCTACCTGCGGGGCGAGGGCGAGTACGTCGGCGCCCCCCGGCCCGACCTGATCCTGCTCGATCTCAACCTGCCCCGCCGCGACGGACGGGAGGTCCTGCGCGAGGTCAAGCGACGCATCCCGATCGTCGTGCTCACCACGTCCGAGGCCGAGGAGGACGTGCTGCGCAGCTACGACCTGCACGCCAACGCCTACATCACCAAGCCGGTCGACTTCGACCGTTTCGTCGCTGTCGTCCGCCATATCGACGACTTCTTCGTCACCGTCGCCCGCCTCCCCGGCCAGTGACCCGGTGCCAGGTCACCGACCCCGGTGACCTGGCACCGGTGACCTTCGTCCGCCCGATGCGGTAGCTGGCGGTCGACGTTGCCGCGCGGATGGGCCGAGGTCGCCTACAGTGCGAACATGGCCACCGGACCACGACCCGCCCGCGTGCAGCGCCAGGCCCTGGCCGATCTGCTCGGCGAGTACGGCCCGGCCCATCCCACGTTGTGTGCGGGCTGGACGAACCACGACCTGGCAGCCCATCTGGTCACCCGGGAGCGGTCACCGTGGGCCGCTCCCGGCCTGGTGATCGGCCGCCTGCACGGCCTCACCGAACGAGCCGAGCGCGCCACCATGCGCGCCCATCCGTATCCGGACCTGATCGAGATCTTCCGCGCCGGCCCGCCCCGCTGGCATCCGACCCGCTTCGGTCCGCTCGACGACGCCACCAACCTCGTCGAGTTCTTCATCCACGCCGAGGACATCCGCCGTTCCACCGCGGTCCCGACCGCACGCTCCACCATCGGCGTCGGCGCACGCTCTACCGTCGGTTCCGCCGTGGGCTCCGGTGCAGGCTCCGGTTCGGGTTCCGGCGCGGGTCCGGGCGCCGATCCCAGCACGGGATCCACGGACGGCTCCAGCGTCGGCTCCCACCTCGGCTTCGGGTTCGGCCTGGACATCGACATCGCCTGGAAGCCCCGCGATCTCGACATGGCCAGCCGCGGCATGATGTGGAACGCCCTGCGCCTAGCCGGACTCGTCGGTTTCCGCCGGGCCGGCATCGGCGTGGTCGCCGAACGCACCGACCGCCCCGGCCGGCTCACACTGCGCGGCGGCGATCCCGTGGTCGAGATAGTCGGCCTCCCCGAGGAGATCCTCCTGTTCGCGTTCGGCCGTGGCCGGATCGCCCAGGTGGACCTGCGCGGCACCGCCGCCGACATCGACCACCTGCGCCACGCCCCCATCGGCCTCTGAGCCGTCCAGTCGACCCCCGCCGACCCCCGCTGCGGTGCGGGCGGCGAGCCGTGTGGCCGGGCGGACATCGGGCATTCGGCGCAATTCGCCGGCACTGATGGGCCAGGGCTGCGAGGCTGGGAGCATGGTGGCGAAGTCCCGGCGGGCCGCGCGTGTGCTGCTGGTCGATCCGACGGACGCGGTGCTGCTGATCCGCTCCCATGATCCGAGCCTGGACGCGGCGCCGTCCTGGTGGCATGTGCCGGGTGGGGGGCTTGATCCGGGCGAGACGCCGGAGCAGGCGGCGGTCCGGGAGATCTTCGAGGAGGTCGGCTACCGGTTGGCCGACACGGGCCAGCCGGTCGCGACCCGCCGGACGTCCTTCACCTACCTGGGTCGGGACTATCGCCAGGCCGAGACGTTCTACGCCGTCCGCGTGCCGCGTCGACCGGAGCCGGACGCCTCGCGGTGGACGGAGACGGAGCGCCGGTCGATTCTCGGCTGGTCCTGGTGGACGGCGGCCGAACTGCGCGCGACCGGCGACACGGTCTACCCGACCGGCCTGGTGCGCCTGCTCGACAGCTGGCTTTCGGGAGGCCCACCGAGGACCCCCCTGCGCCTGTGACCGACCTTCAGGCGACTACCACAGGGAGGCGTAGGTGGCGGCGCCGTTCGGGTTCTCGTTGGGGTTCAGCAGGGACGAGTGGACGTTGCCCGGCGCGGAGTCGTTGAAGTACGACTCGTAGGCGAGGATGTCCTTGTTCGCCTTGAACGTGTTGTACATGTCGCGGATGTAGACGGGGTTGTCGCCGCCGGCCGTCCCAGCCCGTCCGGCACCGGTGTCGGACTTGCCGACCAGGCCCCATTCGGGCACCGAGAACTGCTTGCCGTGCTGGCGGGCGAAGGCGATCGCCGAGCACAGGCCGGTGGCCTCGGCGCACTGGGTGGCGAAGGTGGCGTCGCTGGTGCTCGCCGGCCAGTGGTCGTAGGTGTCCACCCCGATGATGTCGACGTAGGCGTCACCCGGGTAGACCGACCAGGCTCCACCGCTGTGTGCGTTCAGGGCCCAGTCGATGCGGGCCTGCGGGTCGGTCGAGCGGATGGCGCTGACGACCTGCCGGAAGCAGCTGACCCAGGTGGTGGCGTTCGTCTTCGACACCGACCACGGGAACCAGTCGCCGTTGAACTCCCAGGCGAGGCGGACGATGCTCGCGGGCCGCCCCTTGGCGACGAGCCAGCGGCCGAAGCTCGCCCACTGGCTGCTGTAGGCACCGTTCGCGCAGGAGTTCATGTCACCCTGCCCGTTCGGGAAGAACGGCTGCGAGATCACCCAGGTGCCGGCGAAGGTCGAAAGCTTCTCCGGGCCCGAACCCAGCCACGGGTTCGTGATCGTCTGCCAGCTGGACCGGTCGCTGAAGGTGACCACGGCGGTGACCGGGGAGCCGCGGAAGGCCGCCCACGCGTTCACCTGTGTCAGGGAGCCGGCGGCCAGCCCGCTCATCCCGCCGGGAACGGCGCCGCCACCGGACACGGCCGGCGGGGCCACCACGGGTGCGGCGGGTGCCCGCGTGGGAGTGGTGGTGCGCGGCGCGGTGGTCGTGGTCGTCCGCGAGCCCGACGCGGTACCGGACGTGCCGGAGGCGCCGGTTGCCCCGGACTTGCCGGTGCCGGTGCCGCCCGCGGCCGGGCTGGGGGCGGGCGAGGTGGTGCCGCGCGCGGTGGCGCTGACCGAGGGGGTCGGGCTGGCGGAAGGCCGACCACGATGCTGGTTCGGGTGCGCGGCCGCCGCCTCGATGGTGGACGCGCCGTCAGTGCTGTCGCCCGTGGGGGCGAGGTTCCAGCCGATCGCCGCGGCCAGGATGGCCAGCACGCCAAGCGAGGCGAGCCAGACCGGATGGCGGGAGTGCCGCCGTCGACGCCGTGAGCCAGCGCGGGCCTTCGGCGGACCGGACGTGCCCTCCGATCGGTGCTTCACCGCGGTATCCCTCCGTGCGTGGCGTGTCGGCGTCAGAACCCCCCCGGGTCCCGGCTTCGCAAGCGAAGCGGATGACCTCCATGTCGCGCAGCGGCCAGAGATGTCGATGTGGGGTGCGGCCGGGGTACCCCCTCGGTGCCCCAGTGGTCGATCTGGTCAGGTATGACCGGACACTACACGGACGATTTTTTTTGGGGACGTCCCAGGTGGCGCAGTATGTCTTAGATGTCCGTAGGCAGACCGTCTGAGCGATGTGTATCCCTTGTTCTTCGGGTGAGATTCGCGGTCTGAGTGTCGAATCGGGGGTCTCCGGGGGCCCTCGCGAAGGTGGCCGGCCAGCCGGCCGCGAGGGTCGCCGATGCCACGACCGGCGGGACGGCACACGGAGGTCAACAAGGTCCCGTTGTGCCACAATGTGCTCGCACGCATGTGCCCACGAGCGAGCGGTCGCCGTGGTTGGGGTCGTCCGCTCGCCCACGACTTTTCCAGACGCCAGGAGCACACCGAATGTCCCAGCCACCCGAGTACCCGTCGGGCACGGATCCCCAGGGCGGCTACCAGCCGGGGCAGGGCGGCTACGACCAGGGGCAGGGCCAGCCCGACTGGAACCAGCCCGGCCAGGGCCAACCCAACCCCGGTTACGAGCAGGGTGGCTACGGCCAGGGTGGCTACGTTCAGCCCGGCTCCGGTTACGGCCAGCCCGGTTACGGCCAGGGTGGCTACGGCCAGCCCGGTTACCAGCAGGGGCAGGACGCGCAGGGCTACGGGCAGCCCGCCGGCGGCTACGGTCCGCCACCGGGCGGCTATGGCGCGCCCCAGGGTTACCGGGCGCCCCAGGGTTACGGGGCGCCCGGTGGGTTCGGCCCGCCGCCGCCCTACGGCCAGCCCGTCCCGAACTATCTGTGGCAGTCGATCGTGGTGACGCTGCTGTGCTGTCTGCCAGCCGGCGTGGTCGCGATCCTCTACGCGACCAAGGTCGATCCGCGCCGGCAGACCGGTGACATCGACGGTGCCCGCAACGCGTCCAGCAAGGCGCGGATGTGGTGCGTCATCTCGCTGCTGCTGGCCATCGTGCCGCTGGCGATCGTCCTGATCCTGGGGCTCTCCGGCGCGTTCGACGACGACTCGAGCGGCGGATTCTCCACCCTCGGCCCGCTGACGACCTGAGCGTCCCATGCCCGTCCGGCCTGATCCCGCCGACTCCGCCGACTCCGCCGGCCACAGCACCTCCGCAGACGAGGACGTCTCTGTGGAGTACGGCGATGTGGGAGAGACCGGGGCCCCGGTCGTCGAGGTCGGGCCGTCGGGTGAGGTCGAGTGGGAGCGACCGGTCCGGACCTATCTGTGGCAGTCGCTGGTTGCCACCCTGTTGTGCTGCCTGCCCACCGGGGCCATCGCGCTGGTGTACGCGTCGATCGCGCAGAACCGGCTGCAACTGGGGGATGTGCGGGCGGCCCGCCAGGCGTCGGCTCGGGCGCGACGCTGGTGCATCGTCTCGCTGATCACGTTCGTGGTGGTACTGCTGACCTACGTCGTCGCGGTCGTCATCCTCGTGGCGATCGCGCACGACCGGGCCTGACGGCCGGATCGTCCTCGCTGGTCGGGTCGTCCCCGTCGGTCAGCAGGGTGTCCTCGTCGAGGGTGCGGTGGGGGCGGGCGGCGGATGTCGTCCAGGCGGGGTGTTCGCGGGCGGCCCACCAGGCGGGAACGGTGCCGGTGCGGATGCCGACCCGGGCGATCGGGTCGTGTGCGGCCATCCAGAGGTGGCCGGCGACGCCGAAGAACAGGCCGTAGGCCAGCAGGTCGTGGACGAAGGTCGAGCCGGTGCGCCACGCGTCCGGTAGACCGCCGGGCAGGTCCGGACCCCACCGCATCAGGACGCCGGTGCCGAGCATCACCAGGATGCTGCCCGCGACGAACGCGGCGTAGAGCTTCTGGCCGGCGTTGAACTTGCCGACCCCACCGGCGGTCGCGCCCCGGGCTCGGGCCCGTTGCCAGGCCCCGAACCGCAGCCTGGCCCGCAGCCAGGCCCCGTCCGACGTGGTGAAACGGTTGAGCGCGCGGACGTCGCGGCGGTAGCTCACGGCGCCTGCCGCGACGAGCATCGGGATGGGCAGGGCCAGCCCGGAGTACAGGTGGATGGTCTCGACCAGCCGCCGCCGGCCCACGAGTTCGGCCAACGGTGGCAGCAGCAGCACGGCCCCGGTGATCAGGCAGCTTCCCATCGCCGCGGCGGTCGTCCAGTGGACCAGCCGGGTCGCTCGCCCGAACCGCCGCACGGACGCCGACCCGCCGCCGCGTCCCGGGTCCGAGGGAACAGCCGGCTCGCCCGGGGTCGTCGGCACGACGGGGAACTCAGACGGGGTCATCGTCGCGACCGTTGGAGCGGCCGATCCAGCCGTCGACGTCGTAGCCGCGCTGCTCCCAGTAGCCGGGGGTGACATGGTCGACGGCCTCGATCTCGCCGAGCCATTTGATCGACTTGTAGCCGTACATCGGCGCGATGTACAGGCGGACGGGTCCGCCATGGTCGTGGGTGACCGGGCCGTCGAGCATCCGCAGGGCGACCAGGACGTCCGGTCGGGTGGCCTGGTCGAGGGTGAGACTCTCGGTGTAGCTGCCGTCGAAGGAGCGAAACGTCAGCGCCCGCGCGGTGGGCCGGACCCCGACGGCGGCCAGCAGGTCGCTCAGCAGCACCCCGGACCAGTGCACGTTGCCGACCCGCCAGCCGGTGACGCACTGGAAGTCGCGGACCAGCGCGGTCTGGCGCATCGCGCCGAGGTCGGCGAGGGTCAGCGTCCGCGGCCGGTCGACCAGGCCGTGCACGCGCAGCCGGTAGTCGGCCGGCCCGAGCCGCGGGACGCTGGAGGTGACCGAGTAGTAACGGAAGTTGCCGATGGGCACGAGATCGGACAGGCCGGTCGGATCGTTGCGCCGCACCGGGTCGATGGCCCGCTCCAGCACCCGCTCGACCCGCGCGCCGACAGCGATGCCCGCGGCACCGAGCGCGACCATCCCGAGCACGATCCGCCGGCCCACCGGCGTGCCCTCGGATGCCACCTTCTCAGTGAACACCCGGTTCCTTAACAAACCCGACCGGCCGCCGGACCAGCACGGCCCGCGGCCGTCGGCGTCGCGAGGAGACGTCCCGCGTCGGAAGGGGACCCCACATCGGGAGGGACGTCGCGGGTCAGGAGGTGATGTCTCGGCGGGTGAGGGTGAGCGCGGCGAGGGCGGCCGCGCCGAGGGCGTAGGCCGTCCCGACGAGCAGGGCGTCGCCGTAGCTGACGTCGGCGACGCCGCCCTGGCCGACGGCGTCGAAGACCAGGCCGGGGAAGACCCGGCCCGCGCCGTTCCACGACGCCTCGATGATGTGCTCGAGGGGGAACATCCAGGCGACACCGGCGGCGAGCGTCACCGCCGTGGACCGCAGCGCCACGCCGAGCGCGGTACCGACCACGCTGAAGAACGCCGACGCCAGCAGGGCGTTGCGGTAACTGGTGGCGAGCGCGCGGACACCGTCCACGCTCCACCAGGCGGACGTGTCGATGCCGCGGATCCCGGCGGTCACCACCGCCGCCGCCACGCTGAGCACCAGGGCCGCGACCAGTGCCACCGCGACCAGCGCGAGGGTGAGGATCATCCGCCCGGCCAGCCAGCCGAGCCGGCGCGGCTCGCGCAGAAAGAGGGTGCGCAGCGTTCCCTGGCCGTATTCGAGGGTGATCGCGATGGCGACCACCAGGAAGACCAACAGTCCGGTGAAGGTGCTGCCGCCCGCGAACCCACGAGCTATCCCGGATGCGGCCGTGAGCTGGGCGGTCGTCACGGCGAACCCCGCCGGCCCGTCGCCGGGGCCAGGCGCCGGTGGTCCGCCACTGGGCGCGGGATCGTCCGCCAGGCTGAGGACGAGGACGGTCGAGAGCACACTGAGCGCCGCCAGCAGCCCTGTCGCCACCGCCGTGCTCGGCCGCCACACCTTCACCAGCTCGGCCCGCAGGGAACGCCACGTCGATCGAACACCGTTCATCGCCGAGCCCCCTGAACCGTGGACGTGTGTGCCGTGGACGTGTGTGCCGAGGGTGGGTGAGTCGCACCGTCGGCGCGGGCCGCGGTGACGAGACCCTGGTAGCGGTCCTCAAGGCTGTCGCGCCGGGGGGACATCTCGATCAGGGTGATGCCGCGGGACGCCGCTGCCCGGTTCACCTCGGCGAGCGCACGGACGTACTCCCGGGACTCGCGGTCTCCCGCGTCCACCGTGACGACGACGTCGCGTTCCCCGCGGGTGGCCGGTAGGCCAAGGCCGGCGAGCAGGTCCGTCAGGGGTGCGATGTCGCGGTCGTGCTCCGGACGCAGGACGACGTCGACGGTATGGCTGGCCATCAGCCGGTCGGTGGGCCCCTGGTAGGCGAGCCGGCCGCCCTCCACGACGATCAGCCAGTCGCAGATCTGTTCCACCTCGGCCAGCAGATGGGACGAGACGAGCACCGTCCGCCCCCGCGGTCGAGCGGCCTCGGCCTCGGCGTCGGCGTCGGCGTCGGTCTCGGTCTCGGTCTCGGGGGGCTGGGTGGGGCGTCCGGTCAGCGAGCGGATGAGGGTGCGCATCTCGCGGATGCCGATCGGGTCCAGACCGTTGGTCGGCTCGTCCAGGACGAGCAGGTCCGGGTCGGTGAGCAGGGCGGCGCCGATCGCGAGGCGCTGCTTCATCCCCAGGGAGTAGGAGCGGAAGCGGTCACCGCCGCGGCCGGCGAGCCCCACCTGGTCGAGGATCGTCTCGACCCGTGCGTCCACCTGGGCGCGGGGGATGCCGGCGAGGACGGCGAGGGCGGTGAGGTTACGTCGGCCCGACAGCGCCGGATACAGCGCCGGGCTCTCGATCAGCGCACCCACCCGGGGCAGGTAGGCGGCGGGGGCCCGCAGCGGCTGCCCGAGGACGGTCCCGTCGCCGCCACTGGGCCGGACCAGGCCGAGCAGCATCCGCAGCGTGGTGGTCTTGCCGGCACCGTTCGGTCCGACGAAGCCGGCGACGACCCCCGTGGGAATCGTGATGTCCAGCCCGTCCACCGCGGTGCGTCGGCCGTATCGCTTCGTCAGCCCCCGCACGTCAATGGCGCTGGGGACGTCTGTGGCACTGGTGACGCCTGTGGACGGCCAGGTGGGGGAGCCTGCGGCGGGTCCGGGCGCGGATCGGGCGGAGCCTGGTGGTGTCGGGATCGTCCCGGGCGGGCGGCCGATCGCTGTTGTCATGTCGAGCAGCGTGCCGGTGCGGGCCGCGTGCGTCGTCCGACGGACAGCGACATTCACCTACGTAACCGCGCGCAGTCCAGGCTGCGCGTCTCGGCCGGGGTGGCGCTCAGCCGAGGCCGGACTGGTGGGCGAGGACGGCCAGTTGCGCGCGGTCGCGGGCGGCCAGTTTGACCATCACCCGGCTGACGTGGGTGCGTGCCGTCGCCGGGCTGATGACCAGGCGGGCGGCGATCTCGTCGTTGGACAGGCCGCGACCCACCAGGCCCATCACCTCGCGTTCGGTGAGACTGCGCAGGTCAGGGGCGTCGAGGGTCGGTCGGCGGGCGAACGTGTCGATCACCAGGCGGGTCACCGACGGGGACAGCAGCGACTCGCCCGCCGCGACCACCCGAACCGCGCGCAACAGATCGGCCGGCTCCGCGTCCTTGAGCAGGAAACCGGACGCCCCGGAGCGCAGCGCCTCGAAGACGTACTCGTCCACCTCGAACGTGGTGACGATGATGACCCTGGTCGCCGCCAACGCCGGCTCGGCGACGATCGCGCGCAGCGCGGCCAGACCGTCGAGCACCGGCATCCGGATGTCGAGCAGCACCACGTCCGGCCGGGTCGCGCGGACCACGTCGACCGCGGCCTGACCGTTCTCGGCCTCGCCGACCAGCGTCAGATCGTCCTCGGTCTCCAACAGAACCCGCAGCCCCAGGCGCACCAGTGGCTGATCGTCCGCGATCACGACCCGAATCACGACACTCCCCGCCGTCGGGGCGCCGCCTCCACCGGCCGCGCCCCCGGCTGTGGTGCCCCCGGCTGTGGTGCCGCCAGCGCCGGTGCGCCCGAGTGCGGCTGAGCGCGGGCCGGCAGGACGGCGTGTACCCGCCAGCCGTCGGCCACCGGTCCGGCGGACATCGTCCCACCCAGCTCCGCCGTGCGTTCCCGCAGGCCGGTGAGTCCGTGACCCACCGGCGCCACATCGTCGACGACCGGTGGGATCTGGTCGAGGACGTGGTCCACGACCTCGAGGGTGAGCCGCTGCTCGGCGAGTGTCACGACCACCTCGACCCGGGTCGTACCGCGTGCGGTGTGTCGCAGCACGTTCGTCAGCGACTCCTGGATGATCCGGAACGCCGCCAGGTCGACGTCCAGCGGCAGGTGTTCGAGCTGTTCCGGCACCCCGCCCAGGCGCAGGTCGACCGGTATCCCACACAGCCGCACCTCGTCCACCAGCGACGACAGCCGTCGCAACCCGGTCAACGGCGGAGCCGGCGCGTCCATCTCGGACGCACGGGGCTCGGACGTGCCAGGGCCGCCTGGGCCGGCGGCAGCAGCAGTAGCGGCAGGGGCAGGGGCAGGGGCGGTGGCGGGGCTGAGGCTGGGGGAGAGAGGGCCAACCCGACTGAGGGTGCCGGCACGGCTGAGGGTCAGGGTGGCGCGCAGCTCCTCGAGGGCATCGACGCTGGTCCGGCGGATCGCCTCGAGCGCCAACTGGGCCTGCTCGGGTCGGCGGTCGAGGACGTGCAGGGCGACGGCGGCGCGCAGCGAGATGACCGACAGGCTGTGCCCGACCACGTCATGGACCTCCCGCGCCAGCCGCAGCCGCTCCTGTTCGATCCGGCGCAGCGTGGCCTCCTCCTTGGCTCGGGCCGCTGCCCCACGCCCGCCGCGCAGCAGAATCCCGATCAGAGTCGGGACACCGCAGACCAGGACCACCACGAGGACGCGGACGGACCATCCCCACCCGGACGCCGGCTCCTGGCGGACGGCGGCCACCGTCGTCCCGGCGAGCACCAGCACGGCGGCACCGCCCGCGGCCCACCAGGCCGTCCGGTGATCACGATGCAGACCCAGCGACAGCAGCGCCACCACCAGCGGCGCGAACGACGGCCCATGCGGATACCCGGCGCCGAGATAGCCCCCGAGCACCGGAGCGGCCACCGCCACCATCATCAACGGCGACCGTTCACGCAGCAGCACCGTGCCCGTCAGCAACCCGAGCAGCACGAAGGCCGCGGTGTCCAGCTGACGCCCACTCTCGACGTCGTGCGACGCGCCCGCCGAACCGCCGATCACCACCGCCGCCGCGACGACCAGCCGGAGGACCTCCGCCGCCCACCGCGCCGTACGCCTCGCCGCGTCCGCCATCCCGCGACGGTAACGGCTCGCGGACGGGCAGGTCATCCGTCTGCGGACGTACCTCGCCTACGGCACGTCGCGTACA
>NZ_CADCWS010000043.1 GCF_902806475.1 Candidatus Frankia nodulisporulans | reverse complement strand
GATCATGGCGTGCCGAGGGTTGTTCGGGATTTCACCCTCCACAGGCCTAACAACCCTCGGCAGGTGGCCTCATAGCCCTCGGCATCGGCCTCGGCATAACCCCCGACATCGACATAACCCTCGACATCGGCCTCGACGTACCCCTCGGCATCGGCATCTGCTTCGGCGCCCGGCCCCGCGCCGACTCTGCCGACTTCGCCGACTCTGCCGACGCGTCGGGGAGGGGGTGGGGACGTCCACGGGGCGAACCGTGGGAGCTCGCGGGGTGGTGGGCGGTCGGGAACGATCGGCGGGCCCGTAGGATCGTTGTCGTGGTTGCAGCAGACGGATCGGACCGATCGACCCGCGGGGTGCCCGCGAAGCCCGCCCTCGACGGCATCGAGGCACGCTGGTCGGCCGTATGGCAGGACGAGGGCACCTATGCCTTCGACCGCACGGCCGAGCGTGCCCGGGTGTACTCCATTGACACCCCGCCGCCGACCGTCTCCGGGTCGCTGCACGTAGGCCATGTCTTCTCCTACACGCATACCGATGTCATCGCCCGTTTCCAGCGGATGCGGGGCCGTGAGGTCTTCTACCCGATGGGGTTCGACGACAACGGTCTGCCCACCGAGCGTCGGGTGCAGAACTACTTCGGGGTGCGCTGCGACCCGTCGCTGCCGTACGACCCGGAGTTCACCCCGCCGGCGAAGCCGGGCAAGGACCAGCTGCCGATCTCCCGGCGTAACTTCGTCGAACTGTGCGAGCGCCTCACCCTCGAGGACGAGAAGGGCTTCGAGGAACTGTGGCGTCGCCTCGGCCTCTCGGTCGACTGGTCGCGCACCTACGCGACCATCGACACGCGTTCGAGGGCCGTCGCCCAGCGGGCGTTCCTGCGTAACCTCGCCCGCGAGGAGGCCTACCTCGCCGAGGCGCCGACGCTGTGGGATGTCACGTTCCGTACCGCCGTCGCCCAAGCCGAACTGGAGGACCGGGAGCGGCCCGGCGCCTACCACACCCTCGCCTTCGCCCGGACGACCCCGCCTTCCGGCACGGCCACCCCGGCCGACAGCAACGGCGACAGCGACGGCGACGGCGACGGCAACGCGGTGATCATCGAGACGACGCGGCCGGAGCTGTTGGCGGCGTGCGTGGCGCTGGTGGCACATCCGGACGACCCGCGCTACCAGCCGCTGTTCGGCTCCACGGTGCGCACGCCCCTGTTCGAGGTCGAGGTGCCGGTGGTCGCCCACCGGCTCGCCGACCCGGAGAAGGGCTCCGGCATCGCGATGATCTGTACGTTCGGTGACCTCACCGACGTCATCTGGTGGCGTGAGCTGCGCCTGCCGACCCGGGCCGTCGTCGGCCGGGACGGGCGGCTCGTCCCCGACGCGCCGCAGGCCATCACCTCGTCCGCCGGGCAGGCGCACTACGCCGAGCTCGCTGGCAAAACGGTGCACAGCGCCCGCACCCGGATCGTCGAGCTGCTCACCGAGTCCGGCGCGTTGCGCGGCGAACCGCGGCCGATCAGCCATCCGGTGAAGTTCTACGAGAAGGGCGACCGTCCCCTCGAGATCGTCACCACCCGCCAGTGGTACATCCGCAACGGTGGACGGGACGAGTCCCTGCGCGCCCAGCTGCGCGGTCGGGGCCAGGAGCTGTCCTGGCATCCGGAGTACATGCGGGTCCGGTACGAGAACTGGGTGGACGGTCTCAACGGTGACTGGCTGATCAGCCGCCAGCGCTTCTTCGGCGTCCCGTTCCCCGTCTGGTACCCGTTGGACGAGGACGGCACCCCGCGTTACGACGCGCCGATCGCCGCCGACGAGGCGGTGCTGCCGATCGACCCGTCCAGCGACGTCCCTCCCGGTTACACCGAGGCGCAGCGGGGCGTGCCCGGCGGGTTCGCCGCCGACCCCGACGTCATGGACACCTGGGCGACGTCCTCGCTGACCCCGCTGATCGCCAGCGGTTGGGGCAGCGACCCGGACCTGTTCGCCCGGGTCTTCCCGATGGACCTGCGCCCCCAGGCCCACGAGATCATCCGGACCTGGCTGTTCTCCACCGTGGTGCGCGCGGAAGCCGAGTTCGGCGTGCTCCCCTGGTCGAACGCGGCGATCTCCGGCTGGATCCTCGACCCGGACCGCAAGAAGATGTCCAAGTCCAAGGGCAACGTGGTCACCCCGATGGCCACCTTGCAGGAACTCGGTTCGGACGCGGTCCGCTACTGGGCCGCCTCCGGGCGCCCCGGCACCGACACCGCCTACGACGTCGGCCAGATGAAGACCGGCCGCCGCCTGGCCATCAAGATCCTCAACGCCAGCCGTTTCGCTCTGGGTCTCACCACCGACCCCGCTGAGGCCGCCGTCACCGGTGCTGATGTCGCCGGTGCCGCCGTTGCGGATGCCGCTGCCGCGACGGGTGGTGCCGCGGCTGCGGAGGTCGATGGGACCGCACCGGGGACGCAGGAGGCTCGGCTGGCGTCCGCGGTGATCGAGCCGCTGGACCGGGCGCTGCTCGCCGCACTCGCCGACGTCGTGGACGCGGCGACCGGCGCGCTCGACGGCTACGACTACGCCCGGGCGCTCGAGCTCACCGAATCGTTCTTCTGGCGCTTCTGCGACGACTACGTGGAGCTGGTCAAGGGCCGCGCCTACGGCTCGTTCGGCGCCGAAGGCGCCGCGTCCGCGCAGGCCACGCTGACGGTGGCCCTCTCGGCGCTGCTGCGGCTGTTCGCCCCGGTGCTGCCGTTCGTCACCGAGGAGGTCTGGTCCTGGTGGCAGACCGGCTCGGTGCACCGCGCCCCCTGGCCGGACGCGGCCGAGATCCGCAAGCTCGCCGACTCCGGCCGTCCCGACCTGTTGGACGCGGTCGGCACGGCCCTCGCCGGTGTCCGCAAGGCCAAGTCCACGGCGAAGGTGTCGATGAAGGCCGAGGTCGCGCAGGCCACCCTCGCCGGTGACACCGACATCATCGCCCTGGTCCAGTCCGCCGCCGCCGACCTGCGCAGCGCCGGCGGCATCCGCGAGCTCATCCTCGCCCCCACCACCGGCGACCTCACCGTCGACGTGACCCTCGCCTGATCCGGCCCCGCCCCGCGGCGGACAGCGGACCCCGTCCGGGATTCGCCTGACGCGATCGCGCGGGGCCGCGTCGGCGGGCATGTCACGTTCGCGCGGGCCCGGTCGTCCTGGGAAGGAGACTGCCAGAGCTCCGGAGGTCCCCATGGCATCGACCGACCCGCCGCCCCGCGTCCCACCCGTGCCAACCGTCCCGTCCGGGGTGGACGTGCCGCCTGGGTCGGACGTGCCGCCCGGGTCGGATGCGACGGGTCGACGCGGACGAGATCGACGATCTGCGTGCCTGGCTGACGGTCGTGGTCTCGCGGTTGTGTCTGGACCAGTTGCGTTCGGCCCGGGTCCGGAGGGAGGGATACGTCGGGCCGTGGCTGCCGGAGCCGCTGGTCAGCTGGCCCGGTGGTGACACGGCCGGTGCCGGTGGTGGTGTCGACGGGCCGCGGGCGGCGTCAGGCGGGTTCGGTGCGGCGGCCGCGATGGCGGCGACCGAGCGGTTCGCGGGCAGCGGCGGCGGGGCGGACGGGCAGGTCGATCCGCCGGATCGGGTGACGCTCGCCGAGTCGGTGAGCATGGCGATGATGGTGGTGCTCGAGGCGCTGAGCCCCGCCGAGCGCACGGCGTTCGTCCTGCATGACGTGTTCGGCTACGACTTCGCCGAGATCGCCGAGGCCACCGGACGCACCCAGGCGGCGGCCCGCCAGCTCGCCAGCCGGGCGCGTCGCCACGTCCGGGACGGGTCGGTGCGGTTCGAACCCGACCCGGGGCTGCGCCGGCGGGTCGCCGACGCCTTTCTCGCGGCCGCGGCCGGCGGTGACCTCGCCGGGCTCACCGCCCTGCTCGACCCGGACGTCATCGTCCGCTCCGATGGTGGTGGTCTCGCCCGGGCGGCCCGTCGTCCGATCACCGGCGCCGACCGGGCGGCCCGGTTCATCGTCGGCATCATCGAGAAGGGCCTGGCCGACGCCGGCCCGCGGGCCTGGACCCGTCCCGTCGAGGTCAACGGCGAACCCGGCTTCGCCTACCACGACGGCACCGCCCTGCGCACCATCGCGAGCCTGCACATCGTGGACGGCCGGATCACCGAGATCAACATCGTGGTGAACCCCGACAAGCTGCGTCACCTCGCCCCCGACCCCTCCCCCCGGGAGGCGGATGGAGGTGGTGGGGCGGGTCAGTCGATGCGGCCGGGTCAGTCGATGCGACGGAGTTCCCTGCGGTAGCGCTGGCCGTTGGCGGCGTAGATCGAGGCGCCGAGGAGCTGGGTCGACGGGTCGTGGCCGGGCACGACCTTGGCCGGGATGCCCAGCGCCCGCGACCGCTCCGGGACCTGGGTGCCGCCGACGACGACGGCACCCGCCCCGACCAGGGCGCCCCGGCCGATCCGCACCTTGTGCAGCACGATGGAACCGGAACCGATCAGGGCGCCGTCCTCGACGACGCACCCCTCCAGATGGGCCAGGTGCCCGACCGTGCAGTCGTCCCCGACGACCGTCGGATACTCGTCGGTGGCGTGGATGACCGTGCCGTCCTGGATGGAGGACCGGGCGCCGATGATGATGCGTCCGTAGTCGCCGCGCAGCACCGCCGACGGCCATACCGTCGACTCGGGTCCGATCGTCACCGAGCCGATCACGGTCGCGTCCGGATGGACGTAGGCCGACGGGTCGATGACGGGGACGGCATCCCCCAGGGCGTACACGGCCATCCGAGCTCCCGGAAACTGTAGGTGTCGACCAGCCCATCCTGCCCATGGCGCCGCCCCGGTGCTGCCGGGGCGGCGCCGGGGCGGTGGGTCTGGTGCGGTCAGTCGGTGTCCAGCTCGGGACGGAGCATGCCGGGGGGCGCCGAGCCGGTGGCCCGGGCCCAGCCGCGGGCCGCGGCGCGCTCGGCCGCGAGGCGTCCAAGGCCGATGGCCAGGCCCGAGATCGCCGCCCACAGGATGGCTTCGGCCAGTGCGGTGTCCGGGTCGGCCGGGTTGACCGGTGGGTCCGACCGGCGGACCTTCTTGTACGCGAGGGTCACCCCGCGGCTGGCCGCCGTCCCGGCGAGCGCGGTCGCAGCGCCGCCCACGACCTTCCAGCCCAGTTTCGATGCCGCCTTCGCCACCCGAACATCCTTCCTCTCGCACCGCGGCCCAGGTGGGCCCGTGCTGTCCATGTCCACGAATGGTGCCGGTTATGCCAGCCCCACGACCCGGGATGGCACCGAGACGGCGTCGATCCGATGCCGGGGTGGCGCCGTACGGTCGCCGTGTCCGTGGCCGGTGCCGTACGGGACATCATCCATCCGCGGGCGGCACCGGTGGCACGGCGGGCCGAGGGACCCGCGGCGCGACGTGCCGGGCGGCGGTGCAGGGGCGGGCGTGAGCGTGGGCCGAGGGTAGGCGGAGGATGGCCTAAGGTGCTGAACCGTAGTACGTCCGGCTATCCCGTACGAGGCAGGAGATCCATGACCGCCACCGAGCCGACCACTGCCGCCCCACCGGGGTGGCACCAGGGCGCGGCCCATCCGGGGCAGGTGTCACCGGATCCGGTGGACGAGCGACCGGGCCGGCAGCCGGGGCGGCCGGAGGCGCTGGGAGGGCTGCCGGGGCAGGTGGAGGTGCTGGTGCGGCGGCTGGACCCGGGGCTTGCCGGCCCGGTGTACGCGCGGCCCTGTGATGCGGGGGCGGACCTGGTCAGCGCGTCGGAGGTGACGCTGGCGCCGGGGGAGCGGGCGGTGGTGGGGACCGGGACGGCGATCGCGCTGCCCGAGGGGTACGCGGCGTTCGTGCATCCGCGCAGTGGGCTGGCCGCCCGGCACGGAGTGACAGTGGTCAACGCGCCGGGAACGGTGGACGCCGGCTACCGTGGTGAAATAAAGGTTGTTCTGATCAACACCGATCCGTCCGAACCGGTGACGTTGCGCCGCGGCGACCGGATAGCGCAGCTTGTCGTCCAGAAGGTCGAACGCGCGCTGTTCCGGGAGGTCGACGAGTTGCCCGGTTCGGTGCGGGGCGCCGGCGGCTTCGGCTCGACTGGCGGGTTCGGGGAGACAGGAAGGGAGACCGCGGGTGTTCGGCCGCCGGCGTAGAGAAGAAGAGTCAGACGACGCGCCGGAGGGTACGCCGAGGTCCGCGACGGGGGCGGCGCACGCCACCAACGGTGCGGATGGGCTCGGCCAGGCCATCCCGGACGTGCCGGACGGCCCGTACGACATCACCGAGTCGCCGCAGGACGGCGTGCACCGACTTGATCTCGGTGCGCTGCGGCTGCCGGCGTTGCCGGGCGTCCAGGTGCAGTTCCAGGTGGAGGAGGCGTCGGGGCAGCCACTGACCGTCGTCGTCACCGACGGGCGTAGTGCGATGGAACTGTCCGTGTTCGCCGCGCCGAAGAGCCGCGGGCTCTGGGACGAGGTGCGCGCCGAGATCCTCGCGGGTGTCGAGGCGTCCGGGGGGAAGGAAGCGGGCGGTTCGTTCGGGCGGGAGCTGCGGATCGCGCTGCCCACCGGGCGGCCGCAGGAGTCCGTGCCCGCCCGGATGATCGGGGTGGACGGGCCGCGCTGGTTCCTGCGGGCCGTGGTGACCGGTGCCGCGGGCAGCGATCCCGGTGCGGCGCCGCTGCTCGAGGAGACGCTGCGCCGGATCGTGGTGGCCCGTGGGGAGGAGGCGATGCCGGTGCGCGATCCGCTGCCGCTGACGTTGCCCCGTGAGGTCGCCGACCATCCGGACGGTCCCGGCGCGCCGGCCACCGCGGCCACCACCGGACGCCCGGCACTGCCCACCCCCGGTGTGCGCACCGCCGAGATTCGCTGACCCGCTCGTCCCACCGCTCCCGCTCCACCGTTCCCGCTCCACCGTTCCCGCTCCACCGTTCCCGCTCCACCGTTCCCGCTCCACCGTTCCCGCTCCACCGTTCCCGCTCCACCGTTCCCGCTCCACCGTTCCCGCTCCACCGTCGGCTGTCGCACCGCAACCGTCGTAATCAGGCGTAATTCCCTGGTAATCCGCAGTAACCGGCTGCACGGTGGGTCACTACCTGGCGGCGGCTCGTGGTGGTGCTGTTCGTTCGTCGGGTTTCGTCGTCGGATCACTCGATTGGGCGGCTGTGCGGGGGCACACTGTGCTTCGGTCGTTCGTTGCAACAGACGTGTCCGGGCAGACCTGCTGGCGCGGGATCGGAGGAGCGGTGGGCGAGCCACGGGGTTGGTGGGGGCGCAAGCTCCACAGGCTGACAGCGGGGGTCAACGAGCTCGACGCCGAGGATCTGCAGGCCGCCGCCGCGGCGGCCGGCGCCGCCCCGGTGAGTCGCTGTCGTGACCGGGATGAGATCTGCGTCGCGGGTACCATCCAGGCGGTGACGGTCCGGGCCGGTTCCGGGGCGCCGAACCTCGAGGTCGACCTGTATGACGGCAGTGGCACCGTGACCCTGGTGTTCCTTGGTCGGCGCAACATCCCGGGCCTGCGGGCCGGTGCGCCGGTGAAGGCATCCGGGCGGGTGACGCTGTCCGATGACCGGCCGACCATCTTCAACCCGCGGTACGAACTGCTACCGGTGTCCTCCGCCAGCGCCTGACCGCGCCGGGCGGTAGGCGTCCGACCGACCGACAGGAATCTCCACCGACGATGCCAGGACTGCCTGCTCCCGAGACCCCGCCGACGACTCTGTCCGAGGCCATCGGCGGGCCACGGGGAATCATCGACAGCTCCCTGCCCACCGTCGCGTTCGTGGCGGTCAACGCGCAGGCCGGGCTGACCGCCGGGATCGTGGTCGCCGTCGTGACCGCCGCCGCGCTGCTGGTGTTGCGGATCGTGCGGCGTGAGCCGGTGCAACAGGCTTTCTCCGGGCTGTTCGCGGTCGGGTTCGCGGCGTTCGTCGCGTCCCGCACCGGGGACGCGAAGGGCTTCTTCCTCCCCGGCATCGCCAAGAACGCCGCGGGTGTGGTGGTGGCGCTGGCCTCGGTGGCGTTGCGCCGACCGGTCCTGGGCTACCTGATGGCCGGGCTCGACCGGCGCTACACCGGTTGGCGTGACGATCCGCGTCAGCGGCGGGCCGCTGCCCTCGCCACGCTGGTGTGGGCCGCCGTGTTCGGGGTCCGGTTCGTCGTGCAGGGCGTGCTCTACCTCGCCGATCAGGACGGCTGGCTCGCCGCGGCGAACATCGCGCTCGGCCTGCCGCTGTTCGGCGTCGCCCTGCTCGCGAGCTTCGCCATCGTGCGCCGCCTCGCACCCCTGCCACCCCAGCCGCCGTCCCCTTCCGACACGTCCGTCGTCGAAGGCGAGGTCATCGCCAGTGACCGGCTGGCCGGCGAGCCGTCCGGGGGGCCGCCAGGGCCGGTCGAGCCGGGGCGTTCCAGGTGCTGATCAGCCGTTGGTGCGCGGGGGCGGGCCGAGCAGAACGGCGAGCTGGTCCTCGGCCTCGGTGCTGGTGACCACGGCCAGCACCTCGTCGCCGGCCTCGAGGGTGGCGTCGGGGGAGGGGATGACGGGGCGTCCGTCGCGCAGGATCACCACGAGGGCGCTGTCGGCGGGCAGTTCGATCTCACCGACGGCCCGTCCGGCGACAGGGGCGTCCGCGGCGAGGGTGAGCTCGACCAGCGAGGCGTCGCTCTGGCGGAACCGCATCAGCCGCACCAGGTCGCCGACGCTCACCGCCTCCTCGACCAGCGCGGTGAGCAGCCGTGGCGCCGACACCGCGACATCAACCCCCCAGGACTCGGTGAACAGCCACTCGTTCTTGGGATGGTTCACCCGCGCCACCACCCGGGGCATCCCGAACTCGGTCTTGGCCAGCAGCGACACCACCAGGTTCACCTTGTCGTCCCCGGTCGCGGCGACCAGCACGGCGTAGTCGTCCAACCCGGCGGCGTCCAGCTGCGCCAGCTCGCAGGCGTCGGCCAGCAGCCACCGGGCGCCGGGCAGCGAGTCCAGGTGGACCTTCGCCGGGTCCCGCTCGATCACGAGGACCTCGGAGCCGTTCTCCAACAGTTCGGCGGCGATCGAGCGGCCCACCTTGCCGGCCCCCGCGATCACCACCCGCCGCCCGGACGGCCGACTCGTCGGCGCCACGGCCGTCGTCGTCGCCGGCGCGCCATCGGTGACCGGTGGGGCGGTGCTCGCTGATGGGGCGGTGTTTGCCGATGGGGCGGTGCTCGCCACAGGTCAGCCCTCCTCGGGGCCGCGGCGCGCGATCGCGTCGGCCTCGGCTGCGCGTGCCTTGACGACGGCCACGTGCAGCACGTCGCCATCCTGGACGAGGGTGCGGCCGTCGGGCAGGATGCCGTCGCCGAACCTGGTCACGCACACCACCCGCACGCCGGCGGCCTCCTCGAGCTCACGCACCCGCCGCCCGACCCAGCCGGGGGCGGGGTTGACCGCGGTGAGCAGCACCGAACCGGACGGGTCCGACCAGACCGGGGTGACCGCCTCGGGCAGCAGCCGACCGAGGATCTGGTCGCGGGTCCAGCGCACGGTCGCGACGGTGGGGATACCCAGACGCTCGTACACCTCGGCGCGGCGCGGATCGTAGATGCGGGCGACGACCCGCTCGACGCCGAACATCTCCCGGGCGACCCGGGCGGCGATGATGTTCGAGTTGTCGCCGCTGGACACCGCGGCGAACGCCGCCGAGCGTTCGATGCCGGCCTCGATCAGGGTGTCCCGGTCGAACCCCATGCCGGTCACCCGCTGACCGGTGAAGTCCGCGGGGAGCCGGCCGAACGCCGCCACGTTCTGGTCGATGACGGCCACCGAATGGCCAAGAAGCTCGACCCCACGGGCGAGAGCGGAGCCGACCCGGCCACAGCCGAGGATCACCACATGCACGAGGCATGACAGTAGCCGCATCCGATCCGCGTGGCGCGAATCCTCCCAGGAACGCTCCGTATGCGGAACCGGGACGGGCGTGCGGCGGGGCCGACAGCGGGGTTCGCTCCGGCGATATGGCTGAGCTGGAGAGCCGCCGGGGCAGTCAGCGGTTATGTGTCCCACGTCACAGTTGTGATCAGCCGCGCGTCATGTCGGTAGCATCCCCCGCGTGGCGCTCACGGACCGGCTGAAGCGCAGCTTCGTCGGTCGACCGATTGGCAGCGACCGACTCGGCGAG
This sequence comes from Candidatus Frankia nodulisporulans, assembly GCF_902806475.1. Taxonomy (GTDB): domain Bacteria; phylum Actinomycetota; class Actinomycetes; order Frankiales; family Frankiaceae; genus Frankia; species Frankia umida. The sequence goes on along the minus strand of NZ_CADCWS010000043.1, from coordinate 13,784 downwards.
ACGCTGCTGTCCAAACGAGTCGCGCTGCCGGTGTTCGCCAGCGACGCGCTCTCCTCCGTCTCGTACGCGACGGAGGAGATCCTGCTGGTCCTGTCGCTGGGCGGGCTTGCCTTCTACCACATCTCGCCGTGGCTGGCGGGCGGCGTCATCATCCTCATGCTGACGGTGGTCGCGTCGTACCGGCAGAACGTGCACGCCTACCCCAGCGGCGGCGGGGACTACGAGGTCGCCTCGGTCAACCTCGGCCCGCGCGCCGGCCTGCTGGTGGCCAGCGCCCTGCTGGTGGACTACGTGCTGACGGTCGCCGTGTCGGTGTCCGCGGGCGTGGCGAACCTGATCTCCGCCGTCACCGGGCTCGCCCCGTACCGCGTGGTCATCGCTGTGATCATCGTCGTGGTGCTGACGCTGATCAACCTGCGTGGGGTCCGCGAGTCCGGCACGGCCTTCGCCATCCCGACCTACGGGTTCGTCGCCGGCGTCTTCATCATGATCGTCACCGGGCTGATCCAGGCGGCCACCGGGCACACCCCGCGGGCCGAAAGCGCCGGGTACAAGGTCGTCGCCGAACACGACTACGCCGGGTTCGCGCTGGCGTTCCTCGTGCTACGGGCGTTCGCGTCCGGCTGCACGGCGCTGACCGGCGTCGAGGCGATCAGCAACGGCGTGCCGGCGTTTCGCAAGCCCAAGAGCCGCAACGCCGCGACGACGCTGCTGATGATGGGCCTCATCGCCGTCACCATGTTCGCCGGTGTCACGGCGCTCGCCCTCATCGCGGACGTCCACGTCGCCGAGCACACCAGCGACCTCATCGGTGCCCACGGCGAGCAGCCCACCGTCATCACCCAGGTCGCCGCCGCCGTGTTCGGCGACGGCTCGGTCGGGTTCGTCTACATCGCCACGGTGACGACGCTGATCCTGATGCTCGCCGCCAACACCGCGTTCAACGGCTTCCCGGTGCTCGGCTCGATCCTCGCCCGGGACGGCTACCTGCCCCGCCAGCTGCACACCCGCGGCGACCGGCTGGCCTACTCCAACGGCATCGTGCTGCTGGCGGGCTTCGCGATCCTGCTCATCGTCGTCTTCCACGCCGAGGTCACCCAGCTCATCCAGCTCTACATCCTCGGGGTGTTCATCTCGTTCACCCTGAGCCAGACCGGGATGGTCCGGCACTGGGCCCGCATCCTGCGCGCGGACTCGGGCGACCCGCTGGCCCGGCGGCGCATCCGCCGTTCGCAGGCGATCAACTTCATCGGCGCCTGCCTGACCGGGACGGTCCTCGTCCTGGTGCTCATCACCAAGTTCACCCACGGCGCGTGGATCGTGTGCCTCGCGATCCCGATCATCTTCGTGGGGATGCGGGGCATCCGCGGCCACTACGACCGGGTGGCGATCGAGCTCACCCCCGAACCGGGCCCGCCGACCCTGCCGTCGCGGGTGCGGGGCGTCGTGCTGGTCAGCAAGATCCACGCGCCGACGCTGCGGGCCCTCGCCTACGCCAAGGCGACCCGTCCGCACAGCCTCGTCGCCCTCACCGTCGCCGTCGACCAGGCCGACGCCGACCGGCTTCGCACCGCCTGGCAGGAGCGTGGCATCAGCATCGACCTCGTCGTGCTCGCCTCCCCGTACCGGGAGGTCACCCGCCCGGTACGGGACTACGTCGCCCGGATCCGCCGGGAGAGCCCCCGTGACGTCGTCGCGGTGTACGTGCCCGAGTACGTCGTCGGTCACTGGTGGGAGCATCTGCTGCACAACCAGAGCGCGCTGCGGCTCAAGGCCCGGCTGCTGTTCCAACCCGGAGTGATGGTCACCAGCGTGCCGTGGCAGCTCGCCTCGTCCAGCCGGGTCGAGGGTCGGGTCGAGCGCATCGGCGCCGGTGCCGTCCGCCGCGGCCAGTCCGCGCCGCAGGCACCCGCGTCCACCTCACCTGCCGCGTCCACCTCACCTGCCGCAGCCGCTTCGGCGCCCGCTGCCGCGCCGCCGGCTCCTCCCGCGTCGTCCGGGGAGGGAAAGTGAGCCCTGTCCGGGGGGCGTCGGCCTCGGGGGCGCCCGCGTCGGCGCCGTCGTCGACCGCGCGGCCGGCACGTCCGTCCGAGGTCGGGACGCGGCGGGAACTGACCGTGGGCCAGATCGCCCACGGGGGGTTCTGCGTCGCGCGCGACGAGGGACGGGTGGTGTTCGTCCGGCACGCGCTGCCGGGGGAGCGGGTACTCGCCAGGATCACCGACGACTCCCATGACCGTTACTGGCGGGCGGACGCGGTGGAGATCCTCGAACCGTCCCCGGACCGGGTCCCAGCGCCCTGCCCGCATGCCGGACCGGGCGCCTGCGGCGGCTGCGACTGGCAGCACGCGACACCCGCGGCGCAACGGCGCGGCAAGGCCGAGGTCGTGATCGAGGCCCTGCGCCGTTTCGGCGGTGTGGACGTGGGACCGCTCGTGGTCGAGGCCGTCGCGCCCGAGCCGTCCGGTGTCGAGCCGTCCGGCGGGCTGGATGGGGTGGACGGGCTGGACTGGCGCACCCGGATGCGGTTCGCCGTCACGGCGGACGGGCAGATCGGGCTGCGGGCCAGCCGTTCGCACGAGGTGCTGGCCACCCCGGACTGCCGGATCGCCCATCCGCTGGTCCGCGCCGCGCTCGCCGATCGCCGCTTTCCCGCGGCGGCCGTGGTGGAGGTGGCGGTGAGTCCCGCCTCCGACGCGGTGGCCGTGGAGGTGCACACCGGCGGGGCGCCCGGCGGCGGAACGCGGGTCGGGACGGCGCGCGCCGGCGCGGCGCGCGGGTCGGCGGCGGGGCGCGACGGGGGCGGGGCCGGCGGGGCGGCCGGGGCCGGGGGAGCGGTTTCGCTGGTTGACGGCGCCGCGCAGCACGATCATCCAGACCTCGCCGGTGCACACCGGTCTCACCGACGATCCGTCGGCCGAACTGGACCGGCTGGCCGACCTGCTGCTCGGCGAACCAGGACCCCGCCCGGCGGGGACTCGGGAGATCACGCCCCCGCCGGGTGGGTGAGGCGGACGGTTACCGGTTACCAGAGCTGCGAGTAGCGGACCGCGGCCTGGGGGTTCTGGAACACGCAGTGCGTGGGATCCCCCGGTCGGAACAGGTTCGAACCGACGTTCGGCGGCTCGCAGGTGTTGAAGTAGTTCTCGTAGTAGAAGCCCTTGTCGGCTCGTTCCCGCATCCAGTCCCACATGAACTGGATGTAGTTCGGGTTGTCGCCGGCACCGTTGTCGTCGTTGCCGCTGACGACCCCCCACTCGCCGACGCCGAACAGCTTTCCGTGCTGGCGGGCGAAGTTGTACAGCCAGGTGATGCCACCGGTCTGGTTGGCCTGCTGGTCGAACTGTGCCTGGGTGCGCGAGGGCGGGTAGTGGTCGTAGGCGTCGATGCCGATGATGTCCACGTACGCGTCACCCGGGTAGAGGTCCAGCGGGTTGTGGCTCGCCGGGTTCTGGGAGTAGTGCGCGTTGATGGACCAGTCGAGCAGCGGGTCGGGGCTCGCGGTCGACCGGATGGCGTCGGCGACGTGCCGCCAGCAGTTCACATAGGCGGTCGGATCGCTGCCCGACCACTTGTACCAGTTTCCGTTGGCCTCCCAGGCGATGCGGATGATGGAGTTCTGCCGGCCGGTCTCGTTCAGGGTCTGGCCGAACCGACGCCAGTGCGCGTCGTAGGCACCTGTGGCGCAGGTCTGCAGGGAGGTGTCCGGGGTCTCCGGGAACGGCGGGACGGAGATCACCAGCCGGCCCGGCCAGCCGGCGAAGTTCTGCTCCGTCCAGGACGGTTCGACCATGTTCTGCCAGCTGTCCCGGCTGACGAACACCTGCGACAGGTCGCAGGGGCTGCCCCGGTTGGCGCAGAACGCGTCCACGTCCGCTGGCTGTTGGATCGGGTCGCCGTTGACGCCGGACAGCCACGGCAGGCCCGATCGGTGCGGCGGCTGGGGCGGGCTGTCCAGGATCTCGCGGAAGCTGTCCGCCCGGTCGAAGCCGCTCCAGGTTCCGGTGGAGGGGCTGATGGAACGGCCGACGTTCACGACGAAGGCCGTGTGCGGGCCTTCGGTCAGTACGGAGGAGCGGTAGAACAGGGCCCCGGCCTGGGTGGCCCCGTAGGTGTTCACCGCACGCGGGTTCTTCCCGTCGATGCTGACGGTGATGGCCCCGCCCTGGGGTGAGCGGATTCCGTAGATGTCGATCTGGGAACCGTTGAACCGGATCGCGGCCGTCGCTCCGGCGGCCGTCGAGAAGCGGTAGCTGTTGTTCCTGGTGGCCGGTGCGCACCCGGTGCAGGTCGTCCACAGGTTGACGTAGTTGACCTGGCTGGCGTTGTCCTCGATGGTGCCGTTCTGCACGAACACGGCGAACGCCGGGTTCAGTGAACCGCCCAGAAGAAAGAACGGTGTCATGCAGATGATGGCGGGCAGAATCCAGGCCCGCATGCCACGCTGGCGACGGCGGTGGCTGTGGCTGTGGCCCGGTGGACCCGAGGATCCCCCGGCTCGGGACCGGAAACGGTCCCATCCTCTGGATTCCCGCCGGTGACGTCCCATGGGCGGCGTTGCGTGCGATGTCTCAGTCATTCCCCCGCCTGCTGCAGTCGGTCATCGGTGTAGGAGCGCCGGTGACAGCCAGCCGTTGACGGGGGAATAGTAGGCAGAGAGGAAGATCAATCTTACTCTCTGTATCGAGTGGCGTGGATCGGCGGTGCGGGCAGTCCCGTCTGTCTGGGAATGCCCGCACGATCGACTACGCTGTGTACATGCCCGGCCTGTGTGTCGACCGGGTCGGGTGAGCGGGGGTCAGCGGGTTCCGCGGCGCCGGCCCCGCAGGACGGTCACGAGCTGGTCCGTGGCCAGCAGCAGCACGGCCAGCCAGGAGATCACCGCGACCCGCCCGAAGGACGACACCCAGTCGCCGTTCGTCGGCAGGGTATGGCGATCCTGCACCTCGAGCACGTACAGCGCGCTCACCGTCAGGCACACCGCCGGCCCGACCCGGGTCAGCCAGCGCCCACGCGGGACGAGCAGCGCCACCATGGTCGCCAACGCCACCACCACCCCCGCCGGCACCGAGACGAGCACGGTGGACAGCGCCCCGGCACCGACCGCCGCGGCCACGACGATGCGCGGCCCGACCCGGTCGGACGTGTCGGCGCGCCACGGGTCCAGGGTGGGCAGGTCGGGACGATCCGGGCCGCCGTCGACACCGCGCGACCGGCGCCGCCGAACCCGACGTGTGGTGATCACCAGCAGGGCGAGGAAGAACACGACCGTCACCGCGGACAGCACCAGGCTGTACCGGACGATCCGCTGCGGCGCCCAGGTGATGCTCACGCTGAGCGAGCTCGTGGTCGGGGTGATCCGCCAGCCGTTGGCGTAGCCGTCGATCAGCCGCGGGGCGCCGACGTCCACACCGTTCACCGTCGCGTGCCAGCCCGGTGACAGGCTCTGCCCGAGGACCAGCCAGAACGGGGTCGCCGGCTTCGCACCGGTGATGGTCGCCTGGTAGGAGGTCGCCGACGTCGAGCGCACGTTCACCTGCGGTTCGGTGGCCGTGCGGGCAGTCGCCGTGCTCTGCCCGGCGGGTGTCGTCCCGGTGTCACCGGCACCCAGCCACGGTCCGCCGCCGGCGTCGGAGGCGAACAGCAGCCGATCGAGGTCGAAGCCGAGCCCGGCGCCGTCCCCGGTGCGCACCACATGCTTGCCGGGGCCCAGGGTCAACGCGCCACCGCAGGTCGACACGCGTAGTCCGAGCCGGCTCACCGCGTCCGTCGTGGAACCGTCGACCCGCACGCCGACCGGCTGGCCGTCGACGCTGAGCAGGTCGTACCGGCAGGTCCCGGGCAGCTGCGCGGGCAGCGCTGGGCTTGCCGCCAGCCCGGGCAGGCCGATCTCGGCGATGCCGACGGGCATCGCCAGCGACGAGCGGCTGATCGGGTCGAGGCTGGTCACCGTGCGGGTGTCCTCGACGACGAACCGCCAGTTGCTGCCGGTGGTGGCGGGGAAGTTCAGGGTGACCTGCCGGGTGCCGCCCCGCTGGTCGGTGTCACTGACCGGCGCCACGGCGACCGATCCGACGGCACGACCGTCGACGATCAGGCCGATCCGGGTGGGCACCGAGTGCCGGCCGTCCGCGACCAGCGCCATCGTCGCCGACGACGCGGTGACCGGGGTCGGGGCCGCGACCTGGATCCACGCGCCGTCCTGCGCGCCGATGCCGGGGCTCCACACGGTGCTCTGATCGCCGTCGAAGGCGCTGGACGCCCGGTCGGCGATCGCGCCCGGTAGCCGTCCGGACGAGGTGACCACCGGCAGGGTCGGCGCCCGGCCCAGGGTCTGGTCGAGGGCGGCGTCCGAGGCGTAGGCGGACACGCGCGCGGTGCCGGTGAGGGCGAAGGTCCGCGCGGTCGGCAGGTCGAACGAGCGGACGATCACTGACTCGGTGTCGGACTTGAACGGTTCCGCCGGGTTGGCCCGGTCCCGCGACATCTGCAAGGCGAGCCGGTGGCTCAGCGACGAGGCACCGGCCGCGGTGAGGGTGTCGCTGGGCATCTCCAGCACCTCGTCGGCGGTCAGCGCCTTCCCGTCGGCGCCGGGAATGTCGACCTCGGCGAAGCCGACGGCGGACACCCCGTCGTAGGTGCGCTGGCGGCCGGTGTTCGTCCCGTCCACCCGAATGCGCAGGGTGCGAAACGAACGACTGGAGAAGCTGACCGTCTGGCCGGCCTCGGTGCGCGAGGACGGGTCGAGGTCGACGGTGACCGGACTGCCGCCGTCGAACGTCAACGTCACCCGGGTGATCCACCGGTTACGCGGCCCGGTCAGCGGCTGGACGAGGCGGATGTGGTCGGCGGTGGTCGGGGTGGCCAGCGTCGCCTGCCACTGCTCGCCGGTCGGGTCGGTGAAGGCGCCGACCCGCCAGGCGGTGCTCGGATCGCCGTCGATGCCGCGGGTCGGCCGGTCCCACGGCGCGTAGGAGAACGTGTTGCCGTAGTTGGACGCGGTGACCGCGGCGATCCGCGCCGGGGTGCCGGGCGCGGTCAGCGCCATCGTCGTCTCGTTCGCCGTCGTCTCGCCGGGGAACAGTTCCAGCCGGTTGTCATTGGGGTCCCGGGTCAGCGGGGCGACACCGGGCTGTTCCACATAGCCGAAGTTCTCCCGCACACCCGTCCACCGTTCGGCCCGCAGCCGGTTGGTGTCGGAGACCAGCAGGTCCGCGCCGTCGGCGAGGGCCTGCGTCAGTTCCTGCGGATGGGCGGCGAGTTCGGGGGCGTAGAGGATCGCCCGGTGGTCGGCGACCGGGTCGGCGAGCAGCCCCGAGGCCGCCGCGTCCACCAGCGCCTCCGCGTTGCCGCTGACGACCAGCGGACGGGTGGTGCTGGCGGTGCGCAGCGCCGGTCGGGTGGCGGAGACGGGGAAGTCGGCTAGGGCCGGCGGGTCGGCCACCGCGGTCCGGGTGCCGAGCGTGATCTCGTCGGTGAACGGGATACCCGGGTCCTCGGCGACCGGCGGGCCGAACGTCGTCGGGGTGCCGAGACCGTCGGGAATCCTCGAGGTGAACAGATCCCAGGTGGTGCGCGGCCGCGGGCTGCGATAGCGCTCGTAGGCCAGGTTGCTGCGCAGCACCACGTCGCCCGCGCCGATGAGCCGGGCCAGGTCCGGGATGGCGGCGGTCTCGAGCACGCCTTCCTGGAGCCGGCGGTCGAGCGCGCGGACGAGGTCGACGCTGCCGGCCTCACCGTAGGGGATCAGTTCCCGTACGACCAGCGGACGGTCCATCAGCCCTTCGGAGACCGGGTCGAGGGTGCTGCCCCAGCGATAGTGGGAGAAGTCGGCGCCGGGCAGTTCCAGCACGCGGGTGTCGCCGCCCTTGGCGTCCAGCGCCTTCGCCAGCTCCGTCTCGTACGACGGGACGTTCTCGGGCCGTACCAGCAGCCGGTCGACGAACTGCCCCTGGAACAACGGCAGCATGTTCACCATGATCAGGACGATCACGGCGCCCAGCGCGATCCCGGGCACCGCCGGGCGCCAGCGACGCGCCGACCGGTTCGCCCCCCGCCGGCGGCCACCCTCGGCCCGGAGACGGGGGTACGGGTCGGCGCAGCGTTGCTCGAGCGCGGCGAGACCACCGGCGAGCAGCACCGACAGGCCGAGCACCACCATCGGTACGGCGCGCGGCAACGAGCGCAGCGCGAGCCCGGCGGTGGAACCCTCCGCGAAGTCCTTGAACAGCCTGCCCCACGGCGAGGGATCGTCGTACGGGTAGACGCCGACGGCGATCGTCGTGCCCAGCAGGATCAGCGCGACGAAGTAACCGCGCTGCCCCCAGCGCACGGCGGACGCGGCGACCAGAGCGAGGATCGGCAGCGCGAAGCTGATCACGATCAGCCACAGGGCCTGTGTGTACCGGGTGGCCGGGCCGATCCAGGGTCCGAGCGCGTCCTGACCGTAGAAGAACCAGTTACCCAGGCCGCGCAGCACCTCCGAGGCCTGCGAACTGCTCGCCACCGTCTCGATCGTCTCGGTGAAGGCGAGCACGTTGAGGCCGTAGCCGGCCTGGACGTACAGGCCCGCCATCCACCACGCCGAGGTCACGCAGATCGCCAGCACCGCCCGGACGCTCATCCCGACGGCCGCGCCCCACCGCACCTCGCGGGTGCCCCACACCGCGAACGGTATCCACAGCAGCGGCGCGAACAGAATGAAGATCAGGCTGGACGCGTTGATGCTGCCGATCGTCGTGACGACCAGGGCGAACGCCGCCGGAAACCGCCAGCCGGTCGGCCGCCAGCCGGCCCGTCCCCCCTCGGCCTCCCGCAGCCCCCGGACGGTGATCCCGATCAGCCAGCCGAGCCCCGCGTAGGGCAGCAGGATCGCCGAGATCCGCACCTCGTACTCCAGGACGTACGGGGACAGCATGTAGCCCAGCGCCGCGACGAAGGCGAACCGGTCCGGCCACCGAAACGACCGCAGCAGGAACAGCACCCCGGCGCCCGCGCCGAACAGGATCGACCCGGTCCACAGCCGCTGCGCCACCCAGTCGGGCAGCCCGACGACCTGGGCCACCCAGTAGAACAGCCCCTGGGGGTACAGATAGCCGATGTTCTGGTGGGTGACGGTGCCCATGCCGATCGCCGGGTCCCACATGGACACGGCCCGACGCAGCATCCGACCCGGATCGAGGTACAGGTACGCCTTGGTGTCCGCGCCGATCTTCCCGGGTGCGGTGGCCAGCAGCGGCAGGTAGACCACCGCCGCGAGCACCACCGGCGGCCACGACGGCCAGAACCGACCGGTCGGCCACCGCCGCCGGGTCGGCCCGCGCCGCCCGCCCGCCCGGGCAGTGTCGTCGCCCGGGTGGTGATCCGCGCCCACCGCCCCGCCGCTGGCCAGCGCGTCATCGCCGGTCAGCGCCTCATCGCCGGTCAGAGCGTCATCGCCGGTCAGAGCGTCATCGCGGGCCAAGGCGTCATCGCGGGTCAGGGCGTCATCGCGGGTCAGGGCGTCGGGTGCGCGCCGGGTGGGGACGTCGGCGCCGCCGGCCGGGTGTGGGGGGTCGGCGGGCTGGCCGTGGGCGTCCGGGCCGGGGGCGCCGGACGAGGTAGTCAGGCTCACGCCGCGACCGGGCGGTTCACCGGCGCCGGCCGGCGGCGGAACCGTCGGCACGGCGCTGGCAGGCGGCCTCGCGGACCAGTGCGGCGAACGTGGCGCGGGCGGTCTCCGCCCAGGTGAAGGTCGCGGCGTGGGCGAGCGCGCCGGCGGCGAGCCGGGCGTGCAGCTCGCGGTCGGTCAGCACGCCCGCGAGTGTGCGGCCCAGGTCCGCGGGCTCCACGAGCAGACCGGTCTCGCCATCGATGACCGCGTCGGTGTGCCCGGCGATCCGGGTGGCCACCGACGGGACCCCGCAGGCCGCCGCCTCGGTGATCGTCATGCCCCAACCCTCCCGGGCGGAGGCCGAGGTCAGCACCCAGGCACGCCGGTAGAGCGCGAGCAGTTCGGCGTCATCGACCCGGCCGATGAGCCGCAGCCACTGCCCGGCACCCGCCGCGGCGATCTTCTTCTCGAGTTCGGGTCGCTCGTAGCCCTCGCCGACGATCACCGCTTCCATCGTCGGATGGTCCTGCCGGGCCCGCAGCAGCGCGTCGATGAGGACGCCGAACCGCTTCACCGGCACCAACCGTCCGACCGAGAGCACCAGCGGATGCGGTGACCGCTCGCCGGCGGGGGTGTAGGCCGGGTCGATACCCGGCGGCACGACGGTGATGTTGCGCGGCGGCAGACCGAGCAGATCGATGATCTCGTGCCGGGACGACTGGGACAGCGTGAGGATGCGGGTCCGCCGGTACATCGGCGGGGCCACCCGGAACTCGACGGTCTCCCCGATCCGCGCGAGCTTCGGGGAGAGCACCATCCGCCACATCTCGGCGTGCACATGGTGCAGGAACACCACCCGCGGGCAGCGGGCCCACACGGGCGAGAAGAACGGCATGCCGTTCCAGATCTCGACCAGACCGTCCCAGGGGCCGGTCCGACCCATCGCCCCGGACAGCGCCGTGCGTGGGAACACCGAGTAGCGGCCCGCCTTGCGCACCACCGAGTAGCCGTTGCGCTGGACGGACTCGGGTCGTCCGGGTGCCATCGCCGTGCGCAGGCTCACGTCGATGCCAGCCTGCGCCCAACGCTCGGCGACCTTGTCGGCGTGCAGCTCCGAGCCACCGGACTCGGGATTGTCCAGGTCCCGCCAGGCCAGCACGTGGACTCGACGCATCCCCGAGGTCTCGACGAGTTCCGCGAGGCTCGGTGGGCGCCCCACCACGGCCTCGATACTCGGCGCGCCCAGCTGCTGGGTCAGCAGGCTCGGCGCGACCTGCGAGCCGGCCGTGCCCGAGGACGGCAGGACCAGCCGGGCCGGGGTCGGCGCCAGGGCGGCGTTCGGGTCCGGCGCGTGGTTCGGGTTCAGGGTGCTGTTCGGGCCACCGGTGCTGTTCGGGACCCGTCCGTTACGTGAAGCGGTCATGCCTGCACCATCCGTCCAGCCGGTCGACCCGTTGCCTCACGGGCCGTACGTCGGGCCGCGGCCAACACCGACAGGCCGGTGACCACGGCGAGCACCGCCTGGCAGGCGAGATCCGCCCGGGCGGTCGCCGCCGGGTCGCCGTCGGCCCACCACAGCAGGGGGACGGTGACGGCGGCGGCCAGCGCCAGCGCCAGCAGGACGCCACGCTCGCCGAGGGCGAGCAGATAGTGGGTGAACAGCACGGTAGCTCCGAGACAGGTCATCGCCGCGGCCAGGGGAAACAGGGCGCCGGAGGCGTCGGTGAAGCGGGACCCGAAGGCCAGCGCAAGAAGTGTGTCCGGTGCGACGAGCGCGGCCGTGAGCAGCCCCGCTGCCGGTACCAGCAGTATTGCAATCGTTGCACCCAGTTGGTGCAGGGCGTGCTGTCCGAGATGTCGCCGATCGGCCGTCTCCGGTAGCAGGAAGCCCGCCAGCACGACCGTGGCCAGCACCAGGACCTTGCTGGCCACGGACACGGCCGCGTACGACCCCGACCGGCCGGGCGCCAGCCGTCCCTGCATCAGAACGTCGACGTTCTGCAGTACTGCCAGCAGTCCGAGCGCGACGAGCGCCGCCCCGACCTCCACCGCCAGCCGCCGGGACGCGACGCCCGCCGTGGGTGCCCGCCCCGTGTCGGGCGTGGATTCGCCGGCCACCGGGACGGACTCCGCCGCGAACGACGTCTTGCCGGGGATGATCCCGTCGGGGCACGCCAGTTCGGGGGACGTCCGTTCGGCGACGGCCGGCGTGGGGGACGCCAGCGCGGGGACGCCGGGTGCGTCGGGGGAGCCGGGCGGGTCCGGTCGGGGCATGCCCAGCGCCTGCGGGTGGCGGGCCAGCGCCCGGCGGGTGTGCAGCAGTGCCGCGCACACCCCGCACAGGACGCCCATCGCCGCCCCGGCCTCGGCCAGGCCGCCCAGGACCAGACCGATCGTGACCGCGGTCTTGACGCCCGCGTCCACCAGCAGGTTCGCGGCCAGTGCCCCGTACTGTCGGGCGCACTGGAGCAGCCCGCGGTCGACGCACAGCAGGCACCAGGCCGCCCCGGCGATGATGATCTCGGCGATGCCGCCGGGGCCCGGCAGGGACAGCTCGTGCGCCACCGCGCCGCGTCCCGCGACGGCGAGCACCGCGACGACCAGCACCGTGGCCACCCCGGCCCGGCGAATGCGGCGTACCCAGCCGTCCAGCAGGTCGGGGCGACCGGTGTGCTGCCAGATCGTCACCCGGCGCACCACGCCGACCAGCAGCGCGCTGCCGGGCATCGACACGACGAAGAACACCGCGATGAGCTGGGCGACCGCGCCATAGGAGCGGGTGCTCATCTGGCGGGCGATGACCAGGGTGACGCCGAGGTTCGCGACGTTGGCCAGCAGCCCGGCCGCGGCGAGCGGGACAGCCCCGCGCAGCGACCCACCGCGCCGGGCATCCCCGGCGGCGGTCCCGGACCCGGCTCCGGCTGGTGTCGCCGGGGCGGTCGCGGTGGGGTCTCCCGCGGGCAGGTCGCGGTCGGCGGGTGGCGGGCCGCCCGCCGGCGCGGCGCCGCCCGCCGTCACCGCTGGCGCGTGCCGGGTCATCGCGGTACACCCCGGCGACGGACCGTTCGGTGCTGACGGACTGCTCCGCGGCAGCAGACGGCTCTGCGGCAACCCACGCGGGCGTCCTGCCCGGCGGACCAGCGGGGACAACCGTGGCCGCACCCGCTTCACCCCCGTGACCGGCCACTTCACCCCGATGGGGGTGGTCGGCGGCGTCCGGCGCCCGGGGGAGAGGTTCACCTGATCGTCAGGGCCTTGTCGGACGAGTCGGACTCGAGGGCGAGGTCGTTGTCGACCATCATCGCGACCAGCTCCTCGAAAGCCACCCGAGGCTGCCACCCCAACACCTCCCGCGCCTTCGACGCATCCCCCACCAGCACATCCACCTCCGCCGGCCGGAAGAACCGCGGATCCTGACGCACCAACCCCGACCAGTCCGCTATCCCCACCCGCCCGAACGCCGCATCCAACAACTCACGAATACTATGCGTCTTCCCCGTCGCCACCACATAGTCATCCGGCGACTCCCGCTGCAACATCAACCACATCGCCTCCACATAATCCCCCGCGAAACCCCAGTCCCGCCGCGACTCAAGATTCCCCAGCGTCAACGAATCCTGCAACCCCAGCGAAATCCGCGCCACCGCCCGCGTCACCTTCCGCGTCACGAACTCGATACCCCGCCGCGGCGACTCGTGATTGAACAGCAACCCCGAACACGCAAACGCACCGTACGACTCACGGTAGTTCACCGTCAGATAATGACCGAACGTCTTCGCCACCCCATACGGCGACCGCGGATGAAACGGCGTCGTCTCCCGCTGCGGCGTCTCCCGCACCTTCCCGAACATCTCCGACGACGACGCCTGATAGAACCGCACCCGCGACATGTCGTTACCACCCGCGATCCGCAACGCCTCCAACAACCGCAACACCCCCATCCCCGTCGTCTCCCCCGTCAACTCCGCCTGCTTCCACGACAGTCCGACGAACGAGATCGCCCCAAGATTGTACACCTCGTCCGGCTGCGAGATCTCCACCGCACCGATCAACGACGACAGATCCGTCAGATCCCCCTCCAACAACACCACCCCCGGCACCACCCGCTCCACCACCGCCACCTTCGGGTTCGACTGCCCCCGAACCAACCCGAACACCTCATAACCCTTCGCGGTCAACAACTCACCCAGAT
>NZ_CADCWS010000042.1 GCF_902806475.1 Candidatus Frankia nodulisporulans | reverse complement strand
CTGCATAAGCCTCGTTGTGTCGCGGCGACGTCAAACCGCAGCAGTTCGACCGCGTCCGATCCCCGGAGCAGGCGAAGACCCAGGTACTTCAGGTCCGCCAACGAGCCCAGATCGCCATCCAGGCTCGCCGCCAGCAGGACTCGTTCGACACTGTCCGGAACATCGTCCATATCGAGATCAATGATGTCCGTGTACACGACGGACTCATCGTCGGGCGTACGCGTCTTACCCCGTAGGCGAACCGCGCCGCCGGCACCCGACGGCTGGTTGTAGAAGATCAGATCATCGTTGGAACGCACCCTACCGTCATCGCCGAGAAGCAGCACACTGACATCGGCGTCAAGTGGTTGTTCCGGGCCGGCCGCCCACTCGAGGATGACCGAGATGGAACCAAGATCGTCGGCCAACGCACTGAGGACAACATTTTCCCCCTTGTGCATGGCCGCGGTTGTCGCAGCGCACATTACAGGACCATATCGCTGGTGAACAACGCGGTACCGGCCGCCAACCGACGAACGTTCACCACAACAAGAGGCGGATGAAAGTCACACCCGACACCAGTGAATCCCATGTTCGGACGGGATTACATCACTCACCGTGGTGCCGCGCCGCGTGGCCGGCTGACCAGCCGGCGGTGATCCGCCGGGGACGGTGGCGTCAGCGGGTACGGCGGGCCTCGATGAGAAAGCGGGTGGCGCGGGCGGTGAACGGGCCGGTGTCACGGATCTGGCGGTGCAGGTCGACGAGGCGCTCGCGGTAACGGTCGACGGTGAAGCCGGGCACGATCCAGATCACCATGCGCAGGAAGTAGATGACGGCGCCGACGTCGCGGAACTCGGTGTGCAGGGTCTCGGCGCGCAGGTCGACGACGTCGAGCCCGCTGGCCCGCGCGGCGGCGCGCCCACACCGCGGGACGTGCGCGCCCGCGGCGGTTTCCCACCGTGTGGGACGGACGCGGTCGTTCAGGTGCCGCGTAGGGCGGCGATCACCGGGGCGAAGGACTCCAGGGCTGGCTGCAGGATGGTGATGTAGGTGATGCCGAACCGGTCACGCAGCTGCCGTACCTGCGCGGCGATCTGCTCGACGGTGCCGACCAGCAGGGTCGGGACGGTGGCCCGCTCGGCGGCGCTCAGGTGCGGCATGCGCCCGGCCCGCGCGGCCAGGGCCGCCTCCCGGTCGTCGGTGATCTGCACGTCCTGCACCAGCAGGTTGCGTTCGATCACACCGGCCCGCGCCCCGGCGGCCCGCTCGAAGAAGGCGACCCGTTCGGCGAACCCGTCCGCGGTCAGAATCCGGAAGGCGCTCGGATCGTCCGGGGCCGGCGCCGCGCCGGTGAAGGCCACGATGTCGGCGCGCTCGCCGGCGAGTGTGAGCAACCGGTTGCCATTGCCACCGATCAGCAGTGGCACCCGCGGCTGCGTCGGGCGCGGCGCGACCCCGGGGTCGGCCAGCCGGGCGTAGACAGTGTCGACAACGGCCACGAGACGGTCCAGCCGGTCGCGGGCGGTGCCGTACGCGAGCCCCGCGGTTGCGAACTCCTCGGCCACATAGCCCGCGCCGATGCCGAACTCGAACCGCCCACCGGTCAGCACATCCGTGGACGCGACCTCCCGGGCCAGCAGCGCGGGGTTGTGAAACGCCGCGTTCAGAACGAAGGTGCCCAGCCGCAGATCCGCGGTGGCACCCGCGGCGACCAGCGTGGGAAACGGCGCCGGAAAGCCCAGATGGTCGGGTACGAGCAGAACGTCGTAGTCGAGCTCGGCGACCCGCCGGGCCAGTGCCGCCACCTCGAGCGGCCCCGTGAGCTCCATGACGTTCAACCCGAACCGGAACGGCCGCTCGCTCATCCAACCTCCTCGGGTTGTCCTCCTCGGGTTGTCTGATCTTGATCCTACCGATCGGCTGTGACACTTCCGGACGGCCGTGGCGTCCAGCCACGGTGTTGGATGGCAGTGTGCCCGCACGCAGCCATACCCTCCCGCCGACATGGGCGGGGCCATCTGCGCGGGCCGTCCGACCTGCACGAACGCCGGAGGTAGCCCAACTCGCCCGGGCGGCGGGCGAGCGCCGAGTAGCGCGTGGTCCGCGCGGGACGCGGGGTCGCCGAAAAGCATCGGGCCCGCGGGCGGTGGCCGCGGCGGTCGCCGTCGCGGCGATCCCGATCGGACTGGCCGAGATGCTGCACTGGCGGGCGTCCCGGCGGCTGTACGGGGAGCACGCCCACGTCCGGCGCGGGGAGCGGGGGGCGCAGGTCGTGCTGGTGCTGGGCTTTCCGGCGACGCGGCACGGTGAGCTGCATCCGTTGCAGCGATGGCGTACCGAGATGGGGGTCCGATCGCTGCGCGCGGGCGCGGACAGTCGACTGATCTTCAGCGGCGGTGGACCGCCGGGCATACCCACCGAGGCCGAGACGATGGCGGCGTACGCGCGTGACGTCCTCGGGGTGCCCGCGGCCCAGATCGTGGTGGAGACGGCGGCGACCAGCACCTGGGAGAACGTCGGCTTCTCGGTGCCGTGGCTGGAGTCGGCGCGCACCATCGCGATCGTCTCGGACCCGCTGCACGCCGCCCGTGGACGTCGCTACCTGCACCGGCAGCGTCCCGACCTCGCCGCCCGGCTGGTCCCGGCGGACGACTACCGGCCGTTCGAACGCCTGCGGCTGAAGGTGCCGACCGCGGTCTACGCCGTGACCCGTCCTCCGATGCGTCGTCTGCGGGCCCGGCTCTCGGGGACACCCCTCGCGGCGCGGGAGGTCGCCGGCGGCACCGCCGCCGTTGCCGGGCAGGAGGGAAAACCGATCGCGGCGGCCGAGCCCGGTTCGTAGAGTTACCCCATGGCGTCACCGCAGGACTCCGCCCGTCTCGACACGTGGATCTGGTGCGTGCGGCTGACGAAGACCCGCTCACAGGCCACCATCGCCTGCCGGGCCGGGCACGTGAAACTCAACGGTGAGCGGGCGAAGCCCGCCCACCTGGTGCACCCCGGGGACGAGATCCGCGTGCGGCTGGCCGGCCGGGAACGCGTCGTCGTCATCACCCGGGTGCTGCGCCAGCGGGTCGGTCCGCCCGTCGCCGCCGAGTGCTACACCGACCACAGCCCGCCCGTCGTGCGGGACTCGGCGGCCCCGGTCGCCCTGCGCGACCGGGGCGCCGGCCGTCCCACCAAACGGGACCGCCGCGCATGGGAACGTCTACATGGCACCGGCACCGGCACCGGCGCACCACCTCGCTGATCCCGCACTCACCCTCGGCGGGGCGAGATCACCTGTCGACGCCCACGGTGGGGACGCCGACCTCCGGCACACCAGTGGACGAGACACCGGCGGCGCCGCGGACGAGATGCTGGGCGGCGCGGACCAGGCGGGCGTCGCTGACGGAGTCGTCGTCGTGGCGCAGGGGGCGGACGAAGGCGTGCAGGGCGGTGAAGAAGAGCAGCGCGGTGGCCTCGACGTCGTCGATGCGGTAGGCACCGGCGGCGACGCCGGCGTGCAGCAGGCCGCCGATCACCTCGACCAGGTGCTGGTGGGCGGCCTTGTGGCCGGAGGAGCCAGGGCCGCGTGGGTCGGCGATCTCGCCGGGTAGGTGCTGGAACAACGATCCGCCGTGGGTGGATCCGCCGGTGAAGTGCTCGAAGCAGACCAGGACCACCGCGTCGAGTTTGCCGGGCCAGTCGGCGCGGGCGGCGGCCGCGGCGCTGACGCGGGCGGCGAACTCGCGGGAGGCCTTCTCCTGCAGGGCGAACACGAGCCCTTCCTTGGAAGGGAAGTACTGGTAGAACAACCCCTTCGACACGCCGGCACGGCGGGTGATGTCGTCGAGCGTGGTGGAGCCGTAACCCTTGGTCGCGAACAGCTCCGAGCCCGCGGCCATCAGCTGCGACCTGCGTTCGTCTGCCGACCGGTACCTGGACACGCCACCTCCCAGAACATTGAACCCACCACCCGGGAAACTGCGACGAACCCGGATGGGACACGACTCGTGGACGCCACCCCAGGCCTCACGACCGCGCCGGCCGCCCTCGAGTCGTCCACATCCTAACGTCACCGACTGACCATCAGTCAGTGCATTGACCGACGGTCAGTCGATCCCTACGCTGGTTCCGACACCGCCCACCACGGCACCGACAGAACCACCGACACAGCCGATACCACGGCACCGGCGAGACCACGGCATAAGCCGGACCACCGCATCCGCGAGAGCGGGCGCCGGCCAGGCACGGCGACGGACAACAGCGAAACCGGGGAGATTCATGGAACGGAAATGGTGGACGCTGCTCGTCGTCTGCGGCGCCACGTTCATGTTGCTGCTGGACGTGACGATTGTGATCGTCGCCCTGCCGGAGATACAGACCGGGCTGCATGCCGGTTTCGCGGATGTGCAGTGGGTGATCGACGCCTACGCGCTGACCCTGGCATCGCTGTTGTTGACCGCCGGTTCACTCGCCGACCTGTATGGACGGCGGCTGCTGTTCACCGTCGGATTCGGGATCTTCACCCTTGGATCACTGCTGTGTGGGGTGTCCCAGTCGGCGCTGATGCTGATTGTCTCCCGGGGAGTGCAGGGTGTCGGTGGCGCGATTCTGTTCGCCACGTCGCTGGCCCTGCTGGCACATAGTTTCCGAGGCCGCGACCGGGGGGTGGCGTTCGGCATCTGGGGAGCGGTCACCGGTATCGCGACCTCGCTGGGGCCGATCCTCGGCGGGCTGATCACCACGGGTATCAGCTGGCGGGGCATCTTCCTGGTGAACGTGCCGATCGGCGTCGCCGCGATCGCGTTGACGCTGCGGAAGGTGGAGGAGTCCCGTCCGCCGGTGGCCCATCGGCCGGACTGGGCCGGATTCGCCACGCTCACCGCGGGCCTGGTGGGGCTGGTCTACGGGCTCATCCGCGCCGGCGAGGCCGGGTGGACGGAGACGGCGGTACTGGCCTGCATCATCGGCGGCGCGGTGATGATCGTGGTGTTCGCGCTGGTGGAGAAGCGGGTTGCGCACCCGATGTTCGATCTTTCACTGCTGCGCACGCCCACGTTCCTCGGCGGATCGGTCGCGGCGATGGCGATCAACGGCTCGCTGTACGCGATGTTCGTCTACCTGGTGCTTTTCCTGCAGAACGACCTGGGCTATTCGGCACTGGGCACCGGTCTTCGGATGCTCGTGGTCAGTGTGGTGGCGCTGGTCGCCTCGACCGCCGCGGGCCGGTTGAGCAGCGTGGTGCCCACCAGGTTCCTCGTCGGCCCGGGTCTGCTGCTCACCGGCGCCGGTCTGCTGCTGATGACCGGGCTGGACGCCGGCAGCGACTGGACGCATCTCGTTCCCGGTTTCCTGGTCGCCGGATTCGGCAGTGGGATGGTGAATCCGCCGCTGGCGTCCACCGCCGTGGGAGTCGTTCCGCCGGCTCGCACGGGAATGGCGTCCGGTGCGAACACGACCTTCCGCCAGATCGGCATGGCGGTCAGTATCGCCGCTCTCGGGTCGATTTTCTCCGCGCGGCTCACCAGCGGCATCAACGACACGTTGGACACCGTCCCGGCGCTGCGCGGTCAGGGTGAGCGCATCGCCGACAGCCTGCGCCAGGGCGAGGCCGACAGCCTGTTCGCGACCACGGCCCCGAACAGCCGTGCGGCGCTGGGCAACGCGATCCATTCCGGTTTCGCCGATGCGATCAACGACCTGCTGATCGTCGCCGGCGGCATCGCGCTCGTCGGCGGGGTTCTCGCCCTGGCCCTCATCCGTCGCAAGGACTTCATCAATCAGGCACCGCCGTCCGGCCAGCCCACCGGCTCGACTCCCACCGCGGGGCCGCAACCCGACGGACCGGCCCAGCCGGCCGTCCAGGCACAGCCAGCGGTCCAGGCACAGCCAGGCGCGCAGCCGCCGGCCGCCGCGCCGCAGCTCGGCGGCTGAGCCCGCGGGTGGACGTCCCCGAAGCCGACCTGACGGCGCTCGTGGCGGCCCTGCGCGCGGCGCCGCCACGAGCCGGTCACGTGCGGGTTCTCGCTCTCGACGGACGCTCCGGCGCCGGCAAGACCACCCTCGCCGGCCGGTTGGGCCGGCTGCTGGCCGCACCGTGCGTGAGCCTCGAGGATCTCTACGGCGGCTGGGACGGCCTCGCCGCCGGCATCGAACGGCTGGTCGCTGATGTCCTCGTCCCGCTCGCCGCCGGCGGCACGCCCCGCGTCCCCCGCTACGACTGGACGGCGCGGGCCTGGCGGGAACCGCGTCCGCTGTCGGTGGACGGGGGGTTGCTCGTCGTCGAGGGAGTCGGGGCCGGTGCGCGGGCGGCGGCACCGTACCTGAGCCTGCTGGTCTGGTTGGAGGCGTCGACCGCGCTGCGTCGCAGCCGCGCCCTCGCCCGCGACGGGGACGTCTACGTCGGGCACTGGGACACCTGGGCCGCCCAGGAAGCCGCACTGCTCGCCCAGGACGACACCCGCTCCCGCGCCGACATCATCCTGCGTACCGACACCGACTCCCCGCACGCCGGCCTCCCTGACGCCTGACACCGACACCGGGCTCCCCGGACGTCGCACGCCGGACGCCTCGGGCCACGGGCGCGGGTACCGGATCGCCACCCCCGCGCGGGCCAGCCCGGGCGGGGGCAGTCGCAAGGACCTGGGCGGGCGGGCCGTAGGTCCCTGGGCAGGGCGGCCGACCAGGCCGAGGATCGCAGAGGAGGATTACAGGGCTGCGGTGACCATGGTGGATGGCGGACAGGAGGCCAGGCGATGCCGACGACCGACGACTGGCCGTCGCGCCCCGCGCACCCCGACCACCGCACCGACCACGAGGTCGGCCCGCACACCACGGAGGCGGTCTCCCCGCCTGCGGAGCATCCCGGCGGGCCCAGCATGGCTGGCGGGTCCGGGCTGACCGGCGGATCAGGGCTGACCGGCGGATCAGGGCTCGCCAGCGGATCAGGGCTGACCGGCGGATCAGGGCTCGCCAGCGGATCAGGGCTCGCCAGCGGATCAGGGCTCGCCAGCGGATCAGGGCTCGCCAGCGGATCAGGGCTGGCCGGCAGGGCGGGCGGGAGCGGGGCGCAGGCGGCTCCGGGTGAGCTGATCTTTCCGGCGGTCGCCCGGCTCGAACTTGACGAACTGCTGGCCCAGCTGGTCGACCGGGCGCAGGACGTGCTGGCCACCCAGGGTCGGCTGCGCGGGCTGCTGCGGGCGAACCGCATGATCACCGCGGACCTCAGCCTCGACGTGGTGCTGCGGCGCATCGTGGAGTCCGCCTGCGAGCTCGTCGACGCCCGTTACGGGGCCCTCGGGGTGATCGCCCGCGACGGCCATCTGGAGCAGTTCATCCATGTGGGCATGGACCCGGGTGTGGTCGAGGCGATCGGGCGCACCCCCCGGGGCGACGGTGTGCTGGGGATGCTCATCGCCGAGCCGGCGACGGTCCGTCTCGACGACATCGCCGATCATCCTGGTGCGGTGGGCTTCCCCGCGGGTCATCCGCCGATGGAGGGGTTCCTCGGCGTCCCGATCCGCGTGCGCAACGAGATCTTCGGCAATCTGTACCTGACCGAGAAGCGCGGCGGGCGGGTGTTCACCACCGAGGACGAGGAGCTCGTGCAGGCCCTGGCCGCCAATGCCGGGGTGGCCATCGACAACGCCCGGCTGTTCGGCGAGACACAGCACCGCCAGCTGTGGTCGCAGGCGTCCGCGGACATCACCCGGCATCTGCTCGCCGACGGCGAGGACCCGCTGGAGCTGATCGTCGCGCGGGCGGGCGCCGTCGCCCGCGCGGACACCACCGCGCTCGCGCTGTGCGATCCGGCGGCCGGAGCGCTCACCTACGACGTCGCCGGCGGGCATGACGCGGACCTGCTGCGCACCCGGCAGGTCCTGATGGACGCGTCACTGGCCGGCCAGGCGGTGCGCAACCGGGCGCCGCTGGTCGCCGCGGACGTACGCACGCTCGGCGGGTCGGAACTCGACGCCCTCGACATCGGTCCGATCATGATCGTGCCGCTGATCGCCAGTCAGGTCACGTCCGGGGCACTGGTGCTGGGTCGCCGACGTGGCAGCGGCCTGTTCACCGACGAGGATCTGGAGCTCGCCGCCGCCTTCGCCGCCCATGTCGCGCTCGCGCTGGAGCTGGCCCGCTCCCGCGCCGCCCGCGGGCGACTGTCGTTGCTGGAGGACCGCGACCGGATCGCCCGGGACCTGCACGACCATGTGATGCAACGGCTGTTCGCGGTGGCGATGGGCCTACAGGGTCTGGCCGCGAGCGAGGAACGCTCCGAACGCGCCGAGCGGATGAACACCTACGTCGAGGATCTCGACGAGACCGTCCGGGAGATCCGCCAGACCATCTTCGAACTGCGGGGACGTTCCACCCCGGCCACCGGCAGCGGCCTGCGTGCGAAGATCCTCGGCATCATCGACGACATGGCGGACGCGTTCGGCTTCACCCCCCGGCTGCACCTGGACGGCCCGGTCGACAGCGCAATCGACGCGACCGTCGGTGACCATCTGACCGCCGTGGTGCGCGAGACCCTGTCCAACGCCGCCCGGCACGCCACCGCCCACACCGTCGAGGTGACCGTGCGGGCGGCGGACGGGCAGGTCACCGTCGATGTCGTGGACGACGGCGTCGGCCTCGGGGAGACCACCCGGCGCAGTGGCCTGGCGAACCTGCGCAGCCGGGCCGAGGGCCTCGGTGGCACGTTTCGCCTGGACTGCCCGCCCGGTGGCGGCACCCGGGTGCACTGGTCCGTGCCCACCGGCTGACCACACGGGCTGACCGTACCGTCACTCCCCGGGTGGCCCCTGGAGACGGTCCGAATGGCCGGCCCTGGGCGTCCGGCCGGGGTGGCTGTCAAGACCCGTCGGGGCCGGTGCATCGTGTCCGTTACGCGGAAAGAATGGCGCACCCCCAATGGGAGTCTTCCGCCCATACGTGTTACTTTCCGCACTACGTCGGACCCTGCCCGCAGGGTCCCTCGAGGAAAGGCGGGATGTGACCACACCGCAGCTACAGCGCGACACGCGAGTACTCCCACCCCGGTTGGATCCACGGGGTTCCGGGCCCGGCCGGGCCGGTCGACCCGCCCCGGGCGGAGGGCGTCCACCCGGGCGTCGACGCGGCCTGGTGGCCGCTCTCGCGTTCCTGTCCTGCTGCGTACTGCTGGTCACCGTCGGTGGATGGGCGACCTACTCGTGGATCAACGGGAAGGTAAGCCGGATCGACCTCGGCCTGGGGTCCTCGAACGGATCGGGTGGCGTCAACAAGGCGAACTACCTGATCGTGGGCACCGACAGCCGGGAGGGCACCGGCGGCGAGTACGGCGACGTCGAGGGGCAGCGCTCCGACACGACGATCCTCGCGCACCTCGACGAGAACGGCACCACGACCATGATCTCGTTCCCGCGGGACATGTACGTCACGATTCCCGAATACACCGACTCGAACGGCAAGCACTATTCCACCCGTAAGGACAAGTTCAACTCGGCGATCTCCTCGGGTGGCCCGGCGCTGCTGGTCAAGACCGTGCAGAGCCTGACCGGCATGGATGTCGACCACTACATCTCGATGGACCTCCAGGGATTCAAGAAGATCACCGATGCGATCGGTGGCGTCGAGGTGTGCGTCAAGCCGTTCACCGGTCCGGCGCAGCGCTTCCAGGACGACGACGGCCGCTGGCGCACGAGCACGAACACCAACGACCCCATGAGCGGCTTCCGGGGCGGCCCGGGAACCATCCAGGTCAACGGCGACCAGGCACTGGCCTTCGTCCGCCAGCGCCACGGCCTGCCGGCCGGCGACACCGACCGCATCGCCCGTCAGCAGCAGTTCATCGGCGCCATGTTCCACAAGATCATGAGCGGTGACACGCTGACGAACCCGATCAAGAGCCAGCGTCTGGTGTCCGCCGCCGCGGGTGCGCTCACCCTCGACGAACACACCGACCTGACCGACCTGCCGGCCCTGGCGACCCGCATCCGCGGGCTGACCAACGGCGGCATCAAGATGCAGACCGTGCCCACCCACGCGCCGACCCGGGCCGAGGGCGCCGTCGACGATCTCGGCGACATCCGGCTGGACGGCAAACGCGCCTCGGTGCAGTTCTACCGCCCGGACGACCTCGCCCGCCTCGTCAGCCCGCTGGGTGGTCATGTCGAGGGCGCCATGGTCAGCGACGATTCCGGTGCCACCGGCCCGGCGCTCGGCCCCGGTGCCACCGCGTCACCGTCCCAGGTCCGCGTCTCGGTCTACAACGGTTCCTCGCGCGCCGGGCTCGCCGCGAAGGTCACGACCCAGCTGACCGCCAAGGGCTTCCGCGCCCGCAACGCCGGCAACGCCTCGGTGCTGACCCACGAGACGTCCCGGGTCAGCTACGGCCCCGGCCAGGAGGCCGAGGCACGCACCGTGGCCGCCGCCGTGCCGGGCGCGGGGCTGATCGCCGACTCGTCCATCACCGGTGTCCAGCTCGTCCTGGGCTCCGACTTCACCGCCGTCGTGACCCCGACCCTCACGCCCGCCCCCGCGCCCGGGACCGTCGGCGGTTCCGCCGGGGCTGGTGCTGGCGCTGGTGCTGGTGCGACCACCGCCGCCAGCGTGGCACCGGATGGCGCCGGCGCTCCCGCCGGCCCGCCGGACGCTCCGTCCTGCACCTACTGATCGCGCCCTGATCGCGGCGCCCGGGGCCGGCCGTCCGACCGGCTGGTCACCCGGTCGGCGCTCGAGGTCTCAGCCCAGGCCGGCGGCCGCGGGGGGAACCTCGGAGGGGGCGAAGACCCGGCCGCGTTCGGCGGCGGTGTGCAGGGTCAGAACGCCGTCGCGCCACACCGGGCGGACGTGGTTGCGGGTGCGCAACAGGTCCGAACGCCGGGGCGCGGCCTGGCCGACCGGGGCGACCACCCGGCCGACGGCGGTCTGACCGAGCACCGTCTCGACGGACACCGTGCCACGCAGCCGGCTGACTCCCGGGTACACCACCGCCCGGCCACCCTGACGCTCGGTGTGGTCGGCGACGGCCTGGGCGGCGCCGTCCGCGAGGATCGGTGGGCCGATGCGCTCGGCCGCCGTGGCCACCCCCACCGGGCCGGCGATGAGGGCCTCCACCTCGACGAAGCCGGTCAGGGCCAGATCGGCCGCCGCGGCACCGATGCCACGGCCCAGCCCCGCCGCGGCCCTTCTGGCCGCCGTCAGCTCGGCGGCGGCCAGGTCACCGGCGAGGTAGGCCACCCGGCGCCAGGACGCCCGGTCCTGCCAGTCCCGGGGCAGGGCGAACGACAGTGCGACGTGACCGGTGCCCGCCCCGACCGTGTGGGTGCAGGCGACGGTGTCGGCGGGCAGGTCCAGAGCCTCGACCAGCCGGTGCACGAGCAGGTCGGCGTCATGCAGGGTGACACAGCCGGCGTCCACGCCGACGATCAGCGGGCCCCGGGCCGGGCCGGGCGTCGCACCCGTGGCGGTCCCCGCGCCCGCACTCGCACTCGCGGCTGGTCCTGGTCCGCCCATCTCGATCCCTTCACTGACGTGCTGCCGGACACGGCCATCCGGTGCGCCGAGCCGAGGGTGGCAGCGCGGCGTGAACGGCCGGTCAACATCTGCGGGCCAACTTGCTCCAGCCACGCCTTTTATAGTCAGAATTGGCTGGTAAGAGGATCGCAGCTAGCCCTTTACGGTGATGTCTCTACCCCCGTTCGGTTACCCAACGGCTCACCCCGGCCGCCGCCGGCAACCGTCGATGCCACGGCGACGCGCGCCGGACGATCGCCTCGCCGCTGTGCCGACCCCCGCGACCGCGACCGCCCGCGCAGCGGCGCCGCGGCACCCGGGCCACCCCGCGGTGTCACCCACTCCAGGCTCGCATCCGCCGCCCGCCCAGGCCAGGAACTCGCCAGGCCAACTCGCCATCCCCATCGCCCCCATCCAGAAAGCGTCCGCCAGGCCAGCGCGGATGTCATCCTCGCAGCAAACAAAAGCACCGGAACACCACCACCGACGGGCCCGGCGGCCGCACCATCCGGCCCGCTCGACCAGCGCGGGGGCTGCATTGTGCCACGTGCGGCGCGGAAAGTTCGGGGGCCAGGTGGCCGTAGTCGACGGACTTCCGGCCCTTCCCGAAACCCCTCCGGTCCGGGACAATTTCGTGGGTCATTGACCGGCCGCCGCCACCGGGTGTTCTCGCCCACATTCCAGGATTTTCACCGGGGTGAACCATCCCCAGGTGAGACACACTGCTGGGGCGGCCCACCATGACCAGGCCATGACCAGGCCATGACCAGGCCATGACCAGGCCATGACCTTCGTGGTGGCATCGTGCTCGAACAACCAGAAAAGGACGTACGCGTGAGCGACACTGCGACACCCGACCAGCCCCTGCACGTGCAGGGTCGGGAGGCGGTCATCGCCGCCTCGGCCGACGCGGTCTGGCGGGACGGCGCACCGCCGGACTACCACCTGTCCCATCAGGACATGCCGGCGCAACGCACCTCGCAGCACGCGCCCGGCTCCCTCGCGGACATCGTCGAGCGAGTCGTCCAGGTGTTCGAGATGGAGCTGTCGCACAAGAAGAATCCCGCCGACTGGGTCAGCATGGTGGCGGACAGGGTCGTGATCAGCGTCAACGGCGGGCAGCCCGTCGGTAGCGCGGAACTGGCCGAGCGGGGCAGCTACAACGTCCTGATCGGGGAGAACCCGTACTACTCGGCCGAGCAGGAGACGTTCGAGTCGTCCCATGACGTGTTCCACGAGGCGTTTCCGGATGGTTTCTTCTGGGAGGTGCTGGAGGTCTACTCGCCGCCGCCCACGATCACGTTCAAGTGGCGGCACTGGGGGACGTTCAGCGGGCCGTACAAAGGGGTGGAGCCGACCGGTGAGCGCATCGAGATGTTCGGCATCACCGTCGCGAAGGTGACCGACGACCTGCGAATCACCGAAACACACCACTACTACGACAACACCGACTTCCTCGGCCAGCTCGCCCGCGGCCAGCTCACACCGAACCCCCACGCGCACGGCTGACCAGCCGCTGAGCATCCGCCGACCGGCCGCTGAGTGCCCGCTGACGATCCGCTCGGCCGGTCCTGGCCGGGTGGCGGGCGCCGGGGCCGACCGGCCTCCCAGCCGGCGGCGGCCCCGGGGCTTCGCCGTCATCGGGGGCGGGTATGCGCCCTGCCATGAGGCGCCCGAGCAGCGCCCCTGACCAGGCCAGAATCGGCGGCGGTCGGGTTCGGTGGTTCATCCGGGCACTGCCGCTGCTGATGCTCGGGCTGGTCTCGGGGCTGCAGCTGGCCAACCGGGAGTGGACCGTGCTGGAGCTGGCGGTTCTCGCCCCGATGCTCGCCGCCACCTTCGCCGGACCGGCGCTGACCGCGCTCTACGGCGTGCTGGCGGTGCTCGACGGGCTCCTGCTCGGCCTGCATGACGGCCTGTTCGAGCAGAAACGGCGGCGGACCGGCGGCGCAGGCCGTCCGGCTCGGCGGGGTGGCTCTGGGCGGGGTGCTCGCGGTGCTGGCGAGCCGCTACAACACCCGCCGGGAGACGAAGCTTGCGAACGTCAGCCGGGTCGCCGAGGTGGCCCAGCAGTCGATCCTCACCCCGCTGGCCCCGTCGGCGGGCCCGTTACGCCTCGCCGTCCGATATGCCAGCGCCACCGCCGAGGCACGCGTCGGCGGTGATCTCTACGAGGTGCTGGACACCCCGCGGGGCACCCGTCTGATCATCGGGGACGTGCGGGGCAAGGGACTGGACGCGGTCCGGGTCGCCAGCCGGGTGCTCGGCTGCTTCCGGTTGGCCGCCCGCCAGGTGGACGACCTGTTCGACCTGCTCACCGCCCTGGACGCCGAAGCCGCCACGGTCTGCGGGCTGGACGACTTCGTCACCGCCGTCGTCGGCCAGGTCGACGACGATCGGCTCACCCTGGTCAACGCCGGCCATCCCGACCCGCTGCTGGTGCGTGCGGGCCGAGTCCGTCCGATGGAGGTCGCGATCCGCCTGCCACCGCTGGCGCTGCTGGCCGGCGCGAACAACGAGGTGACGATCATGCTGCGCCCCGGCGACCGGATGCTCTTCTACACCGACGGCGTCAGCGAGGCCCGACACCCCGCCACCGGCGAGTTCTTTCCGTTGCAGGCGCAGGTGGAGGCCGCCTTCGCCGGACGCGGCGGCCGTGACCTGGACGACGCGCTGGCCGATCTCGCCCAGCGCGTCCGCGCCTGGACGCATGACACCCTCAGCGACGATGTGGCGCTGCTGGCGGTCGAGCTCGCCCCGGCTCCGCCGGGACCGCCGGGACCCCCGAGGCCGTCGGCTCCGTCGGCTCCGTCGGGACCGTCGGGACCGTCGTGACCGCTTCGGCCGCTTCGACCGCCTCGGCCGGGTCGGTGGCGGTCCGGGCGTGCACGACGGCGGAGCGCACCTGCTGGTTCCTGGCGAGCCGTTCGTCCAGTTCGCCGCGGAAGGCCTCGAGCCGCCTGATCTTGTCGCTGACCTCGCCGCGTAGCCGCTCGTAGGTCTGCTGCGCCTCGATCAGCAGCCGCATCCGGTCGCCGTCGTCGGAGGTGGCCCGGTATTCGACCCGGACCTGAACGAGCCGGTCCTCGCTGGCCAGGATCAGCCGGATCTCGTCCAGGTTGAAGCCGAGCAACGTCTGGAGTTCCCGGATGCGGCGGACCCGGTCAAGGTCCTCCTCGGCGTAGAGCCGGTTGCCCCCGGCCGTCCGTCCGGACGGGGTGATCAGGCCCATCTCCTGGTAGTAACGCAGCGCCCGGACGGACACGCCGAGCTCCTGGGCGGCCTGCCCGATCCCGCGCAGATCCCGCCCCGGTCCGGACGGCGTGGTCGCCGCCGCTGACCGGGCCAGCGTTGAGGTCGTCGCGTCCGGCGCCGTGCCTGTGTCACCCACCCGCCAATTGTTCCGCACCGCGCCGCGCGACGACGCGGTCACGATGTCACCCGAGGGCAACGGCACAGTCTCACCGCCCGCGGGAGGTGTCGGGGGCGGTGGAGCGCAGCAGCCCGCCGGCGCCGTCCTCGAGGGAGGCGACGTCACCGACGTCGGCCAGGGCCAGCCCCACACCCTCGTGGGCGACCGAACCCTCCTGGCTGGCCGAACCCTGCTGGCTGGCGGAACCGCCCGCGGCGGAGCGTCGTGCGGTGTCGGGGCCACGCAGCCAGGACAGGGCGGCGGCGAGCAGGCAGATCGCGGCGGCGAAGCCGAAGGCCAGGTGCAGGCCGTCGCCGAACGGGCCGGCGATGAGGTGGGGGAAGAAGGTGTGGCCGGTGAGGAAGTCCGCCCTGTCCGGGGGCAGGGAGTTCAGGACGTCCGGGCCGAGCACCTGCTGGGTGGGGTTGAAGCCGAGGAACGCGGCGAACAGGCTGCCGATCGGCGGCAGGTCCGCGGCCTGGTGCGCCGCGGTGGGGTCGACGCCCTGGCCGACCAGCCCGGAGAACATCGACCCGGGCAGCGAGGACGCCAGCCCCAGCGCGATGATCGTGAAGAACACGCCGATCGACAGGACGCTCGCGGCGTTCTGGAAGGTGTTCAGCATGCCGGCGCCGGCGCCACGCCCGTCCGCGGGCAGCGAACCCATCACGGCGCTGGTGTTCGGCGCGGCGAACAGGCCCATCGTGAGGCCCATCAGCAGCAGAACCGCGGCGAACGCGACATAGTTGAAGTCGATCGGCAGCACGTCGAACAGCAGGAACGCGGCGGCCATCAGGACGAGCCCCAGGGTGGCGAACGGGCGGGCACCGAAACGGTCGGAGAGGCGTCCGGCCAGCGGCCCGGCGAGCAGGAAACCGACCGTCAGCGGAATCATGTAGATGCCGGCCCACAGCGGGGTCCGCTCGAAGCTGTAACCGTGCAGCGGCAGCCAGATCCCCTGCAACCAGATGATCAGCATGAACTGCAGACCACCGCGGGCGAGCGAGCTGAGCAGTCCGGTGAGACTGCCCATCAGGAAGCCACGGCGGCGGAACAGGTCCAGTCGGAACATCGGGTCCGGCGAGCGCAGTTCGATGAACACGAAGCCGACCAGCACCGCGAGCCCACCGAACATGCAGATCAGCACGAACGGCTTCGTCCAGCCCATCGTGTGCCCGCCGTAGGGCTGCAGGCCGTAGATGATGCCGGTGAGAATCGCGATCAGGCCCACGGCGAAGGTGATGTTGCCGGCCCAGTCGATACGGGCGGGATGGCGTTCTCCGTTGTCCTTGAGCTTCAGGTAGGCCCAGACCGTCCCGAACACCCCGAACGGCACCGACACCAGGAACACCAGGTGCCATTCCACTGGGGCGAGCAGACCGCCGATGAGCAGCCCGAGGAAGGACCCGCCGATCGCCGCGACACCGTTGATACCGAGGGCGAAGCCGCGTTCGTTCTCCGGGAAGGCGTCGGTGATGATCGCGCTCGAGTTGGCGTAGAGGAACGCGCCGCCCACGCCCTGCCCGACCCGCATGATGATGATCCACAGGGCGGCGGTGGTGCCGTGCATCCACGTCACCGCCAGCAGGATCGAGAACACCGTGAAGATCGCGAAGCCGAGGTTGTACATCCGGACCCGGCCGTACATGTCGCCGACCCGCCCGAGACTGACCACCAGCACCGCGGTGACCAGCAGAAATCCCATCAGGATCCACAGGAAGTAGGAGGTGTTCCCCGGCGCCAACGGGTCGATCCTGATCCCCCGGAAGATGTCCGGCAGCGCGATGAGCAGGATCGACGAGTTGATCGTCGCCATCAGGATGCCGACTGTCGTGTTCGACAGCGCGATCCACTTGTAGTTGCCGC
The DNA here is from genome assembly GCF_902806475.1 of Candidatus Frankia nodulisporulans. GTDB lineage: Bacteria > Actinomycetota > Actinomycetes > Frankiales > Frankiaceae > Frankia > Frankia umida. Next base: position 7,539 of record NZ_CADCWS010000042.1, on the reverse strand, counting down.
TGCCGCTCGCCGCGGCGGAGTCGGGAGTCGTCACGGCACGGACGTTAGCCGCTCCATCTCACGTCAGCGGTAGATGTGACGGAATTCATCGCGCCCGATCGCCGTGTGCTGACATCTTTGGATGGTTCCGCCGCCTTCATCCGGGATGGCATGACAACTGTCATGGTCAACCGGTGACGGTCATGACTGGGGCGAAGCATCGTCGCTGAGGAAGATCGTGGCCATGACCAGTGACCCTTACGCGGTGGGCGGGCCGTCCGGCGTGATGGCGCCGAGTGTGGCGCTGCGCGGCGTGCGCAAGCGGTACGGCGGCGTCCAGGCCGTCGACGGCGTGGACCTCACCATCGCCGCCGGTGAGATCGTGGCGCTGCTCGGGCCCAACGGCGCCGGCAAGTCCACCACGATCGACATGCTGCTGGGCCTGACCCGCCCGGACGACGGCGAGGTGCGGCTGTTCGACCGAAGCCCCCGCCAGGCCTGCGTCGCCGGCCGGGTCGGCGCGATGCTGCAGAACGGCGGCCTGCTCCCGGAGATCACCGTCGGCCGGATGCTCGCATCGGTACGCGACCTGTACCCGAACGCCCTGACCGTGGACGACGTGCTGGCCCGCGCCGGCGTGACCGACCTCGCCGGCGCACGCACCGACCGGCTCTCCGGCGGGCAGCGCCAGCGGATCCGCTTCGCCCTCGCCCTGCTGCCCGACCCCGACCTCATCGTCCTGGACGAACCGACGGCCGCCATGGACGTGGAGAGCCGCCGCGCCTTCTGGTCGTCGATGCGCGCCTGGGCCGCCACCGGACGCACCGTCCTGTTCGCCACGCACTACCTCGAGGAGGCCGACGACTTCGCCGACCGCATCGTCCTGCTGCGCCGCGGCCGGGTCATCGCGGACGGCCCCACCACCGAGGTGAAGGCCCTCGTCGGCGGGCGCGGCATCCGCGCGACCCTGCCCGGCCTGGACGCCGCCGCGCTGTCGGCGCTCGCCGCCCTGCCCGGTGTCGCCCGGGTCGAGCACCGCGGCGAATCGATCGCCCTGACCTGCCCCGACAGCGACAGCGCCCTGCGCGCCCTGCTCACCGCCTTCCCCACCGCCCGCGACCTCGAAGTGGTCGGCGCCGGCCTCGAGGACGCCTTCGTCGCCCTCACCAGCGACATCCCCACCCCCGCTGACCCCGAGGGCCGCACATCCCGCACATCCCGCACATCCCGCGCTGACCGCACAGCCGCCGCGGACTCCGCGGACCGGACGGAGGCGTACCGATGACCGCCGGTGAGATGTACGGTCAGGCCCAGGCGGACGAGCCGGATGTGGCGTGGAGCGCCACGGCGCCGGCACTGACCACCTACCTGCGTTACGTCCGCACGGAGGTGCGGCGGGCGTGGCGCAACCCGCGGGTGATCATCTTCATGCTGGTGCTGCCGATCATCCTGTTCGCGGCGTTCAGCTCGTCCAGCGGTGATGATCGGCTCGGTGGGCTCACCGTCGCGCCCTACATCATGATCAGCATGGCGTCCTTCGGGGCGATGAACGCGGTGCTCGGGACGGCCGGGCGGATCTCGCTGGAACGGTCGATCGGGTGGAACCGGCAGCTGCGGCTCACCGCGCTGTCCGGCCCGCAGTACGTGCTCGGCAAGCTCGGGGTCGGATTCAGCCTCGCGGTGCTGCCGATCGTGGCGGTCTACGTCGCGGGCGCGTCGATGCGGGGCGTCCACCTGTCGGCCGGGACCTACGTCGGTGCGGGCGTGTCGATCCTGCTCGGCCTGGTGCCCCTGGGTGCCTTCGCGATCTGGTTGGGCTATCTCGTCCGGCCGGAGAACATGCAGGCCATCATCGGTGGACTGTTCAGTCTGCTGGCCCTGGCCGGCGGGATCTGGGTGCCGGTGGAGAACTTCCCCGACTGGCTGGCCGATATCGTGAAGCTGCTGCCGATGTTCTGGTCGGCGCAGGCCGGCCGGGCGGTGCTCGAGGGCGGCTGGGTCGGCGCACGCGGCCTGATCACCCTGGTGGTGTGGACGCTGCTGCTCGGCGCCGCCGCCGGGCGGGCCTACCTGCGCGACCAGCTGCGCACCTGATGCCACCCCGAGCCACCGGCGGCGCGCCCGGCAGATCCGACGCGCCGGGCACGTCCGGCACGTCCGGCACATCCGGCGGGCTCGGCACATCCGGCGAGCTCGGTGGGCTTGGCGCGCGCGGTGGGGAGGCGGCGATGACGATGGGTGACGGGCTGCGCCGCTGGCTGTTCTCGCCCGTGCCGGTGCCCCGCCCGGGCGAGCGCGGGATGGGTGCCTGGCGCTGGCGGCGGGTCGGCGGCGTCTTCCTCATCTACCTCGGTTACGCCGTCGGCGACATGACCACGCTGCACGACGACGCCGCCACCGTCGTCTTCGGCTGCGTCGTGCTGACCGGGTTCAGCGCCGTCTATCTGTGGGCGCTGCCTCTGGCCGTCTTCGAGGGCCGCCGGGGCTACCGTTACCCGCTGATCCTCGGGATGACCGCCTGCATCGCCGTCTACCTGCCGATCGTCGGTGGCGGCGGCCTGGTCATGACCGTCTATCTCGCCGTCGCGCTCACCCTGCTGCTGCGTCCGGTCGTGTCCATCCCGCTGGTGGTCGCGATCGCCGCCGTCGACACCTGGCTGCCCGCGCACATCGCCTGGTGGCAGGTCACCGGCCCGCAGTGGTCGACGTCCACACCGGTGCTGTTCGCCGCGATCGCCATGCACGGCATCCGCGCCGGCACCCGTAACCAGGCCGAGCTGCGCCGCGCCAACCAGGAGATCGAACGCCTCGCCAAGGAGCAGGAACGCCTGCGGATCGCCCGTGACCTGCACGACCTGCTCGGCCATGCGCTCACCACCATCACGGTCAAGGCCGAACTCGCCTCGAAGCTCGCCGCCCGCGACCCCACCCGCGCCGCCGACGAGATGGCCCAGGTCGCCACCCTCGGCCGCCAGGCCCTCGCCGACGTGCGTGCCACCGTCGCCGGCTACCGCGAGGTCAGCCTCGTCACCGAACTCGCCGCCGCCCGCCAGGTGCTCGCCGCCGCCGGCATCCGCGCCCAGCTCCCCGCCTCCGGTGACGAGGTCCCCGGCCAGCTGCGGGAACTGTTCGGCTGGGTGGTCCGCGAAGGTGTCACCAACGCGGTCCGCCACTCCGGCGCCGACCATCTGCGGGTCACCCTGGGCCCCTCCTCCATCGAGATCGCCGACGACGGCCGCGGCCGATCCCAGGGCCCATCCACGTCCGGTGGGATCGTTCGCGCGGGTATGGGGCTCGCGGGCCTGACCGAACGAGTCCGGGCCGCCGGCGGTCAGCTACGGGCAGGGCCTGCGCATCCGGGCGAACCGCGGCCCGGCTTCCGGCTGCGCGTCGACGTCGACCCTGTGGACGTCGACGCCGCCGACGTCGATGCCGCGATGGTCGGCCCTGCCGCGGACCAAGCCGTCCACGTCCAGCCCGTCGAGCTCCAGCTCGAGGATGTGGTCACGAGTCGTCAGGAGCGGGGGAACCAGGGATGATCAAGGTGTTGCTGGCGGATGACCAGCATCTCGTGCGGGGAGCGCTCGCGGCGTTGCTGGCGCTCGAGGAGGACATCGAGGTCGTCGGCCAGGTCGGCCGCGGCGACGAGGTGGTGGCGCAGGTCACGGCGCTGCACCCGGATGTCGTCCTGATGGACGTCGAGATGCCCGGTATCGACGGCCTCGCCGCCGCCGCGGCCGTGCGCGCCACCGCGCCCCGCACCCAGGTGCTCGTGGTGACCACCTTCGGCCGCACCGGCTACCTGCGCCGCGCCATGGAGGCCGGCGCGCTCGGCTTCGTGGTCAAGGACGCGCCGGCGGAGGCCCTCGCCGACGCCATCCGCCGGGTCGCCCGCGGCGAACGCGTCGTCGACCCGACCCTGGCCGCCGCCACCCTCGCCGGCGGTGCCAGTCCCCTGACCGGACGTGAACGTGACGTCCTGGTCGCCGCCCGCGACGGCGCCACGGTCGCCGACATCGCCGGACGCCTGTTCCTCTCCGAGGGCACCGTGCGCAACTACCTCTCCGCCGTGATCGCGAAGACCAACACCCGCAACCGCATGGAGGCCCTGCGCACCGCCGAAGAGGCCGGCTGGCTCTGACCCCTCCCCCCACGACAACCAGCAGACGCCGCGACGGGCTGGGTGGGAGGGGCGCGAGGGGGTGTCCGGGAGGCGACGGACGATTGCCATGGCGGAGGGTGGGCATGATCCTCGGACTTCTGACCCGCGTCGAGCGGACGATCACGAGGGAGCGCCATGTTGCTCGCCGAGGAACTGTTGCTGCTGGCACTTGACCCGGAGCGCGGCACGGCGGTGAACAGTTCCCGCTCGCCGCTGAACGTCGCGCTCGGTGGTGCGCTGGTCGCGGAGCTCGGGTTGGACGGGCTCGTCGTCGAGGACGGGCGGCGCCTCGCCCCGGCGGGCCCCACGCCGAGCCATCCGCTGCTCGCGGACACGCATTCCCTGCTCGGCACGCTGCGTGGCCGGCGCGCCGCCGACCAGCTGCGTCGGATGGACAAGGGGCTCGGCGGGGCATGGTCGCAGCTGGTCGACGGGCTGGTGGAGCAAGGGGTGCTGGGGCGGCGGCGGGACCGGGTGCTGCTGGTACCGGTCACGCGCCACCCGGTGCTCTACACCAAGGCACGGGACGAGGTCGTCGAGCGGATGCGGGCGGCGGCGGCAAACGACGGGCCGCTCGACCCGCGCACGGCGACGGTGCTGGCGCTGTCGGGGCCATCCCGGCTGTTGGAGGTGGTCGCGCCGGCGCGTGCCGACCGCAGGCAGGCCAAGGAGCGGATCAGAACGGCGACGGACCAGACGCCGATCGCGCCCATCGTGCGCAAGGTCATCCAGGAGGCCCAGCAGGCGGCGGCCGCGGCCGCCACCGCCGCGGCCGCCGCCGCAGCCACCTCCGGCTGAGACCACGACCCGAGACCACGATCGTGCTACATCGATGCGCGCAGGTCGTCGGCGACACACCACGATGATCCCCTAGGGTGACGGGCTGAGTACTGCACGAAACGGCCCTCGGTGGGGAGACATCGAATGACGTCCGCACGCGACACGATGGCCACGAACAGCAATTCCGATGGTCGGGCGCGGGAGCCGCAGGCCGGCGTCCGAGGTGGGGCGCTGGCCGCCCGGATCATCGTCGCCGCCGTCCTCGGCGCCCAGATCGTCGCTCTGCTGCTGGTCGGGACGTATGCCCGCCGCGATCCGCGGCTGGGGGGGCTGCCGTTCTTCTACTGGTACACGCTGCTGTGGCTGCCCGTGGGCGCGATCACCATGGCGGCCTGCGTCTGGCTGCTGGGACGCTTCCCCGCCCACCCCGACCAGCGGGCGGCCCAGGCCACCAGGCCCGGCCGGCCCGGGCCGGCCTGTCGACTGGGCGAACATCCCCACCACGACCGTGCCGTGCTCGCCGAGCAGCGCGGGCGGGACGCCGCGGACGGACAGGACCGGTGAGCGCCCTCGAAGCGGGATCGGCGCCGGCCGTGGCCACGGCGACGAAGGTGACGGCAGCGGCCGTAGCCGCGGCGGACGCGCAGCCGGGGGCGACGTTTCACGGGGAGCAGTTCGCCGTGTTCGCGGTGTTGTTCGCCGTGGTCGCGGTGGTCGGCTTCTGGGCGTCACGGTGGCGGCGCGGCGGGAAGGAACTCAACAGCCTGGACGAGTGGGGGCTGGGCGGACGGCGCTTCGGCGGGTTCGTCGCGTGGTTCCTGATCGGCGGGGACGTGTTCACCGCGTACACGTTCGTGGCGGTGCCAGGGGCGATGTACGCGTCGGGGGCGGTGTCCGGGTGGTATGCCGTCGCCTACACCACGATGATGTGGCCGATCTTCTTCGTGGTCATGCCACGCCTGTGGGACGTCTCGCGCCGCCATGGCTATGTGACGCCGGCGGATCTCGTCCGTGGCCGGTACGGCTCGCAGACCCTGGCGCTCGCGGTCGCCGTCACCGGGGTGGTCGCGACCATGCCGTACATCGCGTTGCAGCTGGTCGGGATGCAGGCGGTGCTCGAGGTGATGGGGGTCGGGGCGGGGGCGACCAGCGGGTTCGTCCGGGACCTGCCGGTGATCGTCGCGTTCGGTGTGCTGGCCGTGTGCACCTACACCGCGGGGCTGCGGGCACCGGCGCTGCTCGCCTTCGTCAAGGATTTCCTGATCTATCTGGTGGTGGCGGTGGCCATCGTGGTGCTCCCCCACCGCTTCGGCGGCTTCGGGCACATCTTCGACGCGGCCCAGCACAAGTTCGACACGGCGAACGCGGCCGCCGTCGCCGCCGGACGCAAGCCGAACGCCACCCTCATCCCGGGTTCGAAGGACCTGCTCGCCTACGCCACGCTCGCCCTCGGTTCGGCGATGGCGCTGTTCCTCTACCCGCATTCGATCACCGGGGTGCTGTCGACCCGCTCCCGGAACGTGGTTCGGCGCAACGCCGTCGTCCTGCCGCTGTACGCGGTGCTGCTGGCTTTCATCGCGCTGCTCGGATATGTCGCGATCGCCGCCGGGGTGCACACCACGAACCCGAGGCTCGCGATTCCGCTGCTGTTCGACCACGAGTTCCCCGCCTGGTTCGCCGGGGTGGCGTTCGCGGCGATCGCCGTCGGCGCGCTCGTACCGGCGGCCATCATGTCGATCGCCGCGGCGAACCTGTTCACCCGCACCATCTACGTCGGGTATCTGCGCCGGGACGCGTCCGCCGCCGAACAGACCCGGGTGTCGAAGGTCGCCTCGCTGCTGGTGAAGTTCGGCGCCCTGGTGTTCGTCCTCGGCCTTGACACCCAGAACTCGATCAACCTGCAGCTGCTCGGCGGCGTGTGGATGCTGCAGACCTTCCCCGCCGTCGTCCTCGGCCTGTGGCGCCCCCGCCTGCACCGCTACGCGCTGCTCACCGGCTGGGCGGTTGGCATGCTCTACGGCACGGTGCAGGCCTACCACCAGCACAGTCTGGTCGCGAAGCACTTCGGCGGCGCGCTGGCCGTGGTCCCGGGCCTGGGCCGCACCGGCTACATCGCCCTGACCGCCTTCACTCTCAACCTGGCCATCGCCGTCGCCGGCACCCTGCTACTCCGTGCCCTGCGCGTCCCCAACGGCCAGGACCTCACCGTGGCCCCCACCCGCCAGAGCCCACGCCCGGCCGATCCGACCCGTGGATGGACCTGAGGCGGGGCCCGTACAGTCATCGCATGACAGTGGGCGGCCTTACAGCGGTGACGGTCGAGGGATTCACCTCGATCAGATCGGCGCGGGTGGAATTGGGCGCGTTGAACGTCCTGATCGGCCCGAATGGGGCGGGCAAGAGCAACTTCATCGCCGTCCTCGAAATGCTGGGCCGCATTGTTGACGAAGACCTCCAGCTGTTCGTTGGTCTGCGCGGTGGCGCTGGCGCACTGATGCACCTTGGGCCGCAGGGTACACAGGCAATCACGATCAGCCTGGAGTCTCCGCCATATTCCTACACAGTCAACCTCGTCCCCAACGCACGGGACGAGCTGATATTTGAACACGAAGAATTCT
>NZ_CADCWS010000041.1 GCF_902806475.1 Candidatus Frankia nodulisporulans | reverse complement strand
ATGGCCGAGTACGAAGAAGTCCGCGGTGGCCGCGGCATCGTTGAGGAACATGGGCACGGTGTCGCCGATGCGCACCTCCCAGCGGTCGAGGTGCACCGCGTGGCCCACGGCGTTGACCGCGCGACCCAGCCGGGTGGCGCTGGCGACGTCCGCCGCCCGATGACTGATGAACACGACCGCCATGATCTCCCCGTGACTCCTGTGCCCGCGGTGTCGATATGACCACCCGGCATCCGCTCGTGGTGCCCCACCCGCCGGCCGTGCTGCCGACCATGGGTGCGGACGGCCGCCGCCGGGAGCGCGCCGCCCGCAGGGGAGTCGGCGCCCACGGCCCGCGGCCCGTGGTGCCACCGGACACCCGCGGCTCGGGTTCGTCCGGTGGCGTGACCCGTTCGGCCGGGCATCACGAATGTCCGCTCTGGTGGGACATTCGTCCGCCCATCATGCCCATGAACTGCGGATATGTCGGATGGGTGAAGATGCTGGGTTCGACCGTAGCGTGTGCTGATCCAGCCTGACGACCCATCCTCGGCTTCGCGCGGCAGGTTGATGCAAAGAAGTAGCGAAATAGTATAAATGGGCGCAATGGAAATCACGCAAAGTAAGATCAAGATCTCGTGGTGCGAGGGGAAAGTGGAGGTCCGGGGCGGCTCGGCAACGGTGCCGCCGGCCGTGCGGTCGCTGGCCGTGGTGACCGGGTGGTGGCCGCGCTCTGGCGCGTCCGGGTGGCGCCGGGCAGGATCGGATGGAGCGGGACCGACGGGACACACATTCGAGACAGAAGCGGAGATCCGGACTCGATGGCCGAGAAGACGAGCGATTTCAAGCCGGGTCTGGAAGGCGTCATCGCCTTCGAGACGGAGATCGCCGAGCCCGACAAGGAAGGCAGCGCACTGCGCTACCGCGGTGTCGACATCGAGGATCTTGTCGGCAAGGTGGACTACGGCCACGTGTGGGGCCTGCTGGTGGACGGTTCCTTCGAGCCCGGCCTCCCGCCGGCCGAGCCGTTCCCAGTGCCGGTGCACTCGGGTGACATACGGGTGGACGTCCAGAGCGCACTGGCGATGCTCGCACCGTACTGGGGCTTCGGGCCGCTGATCGACATCTCCGCGGCGCAGGCCCGTGAGGACCTGGCCCGGTCATCGGTCGTGGCGCTGTCGTTCGTCGCGCAGTCCGCCCGCGGGCTCGGGCAGCCGGCCGTGCCGCAGCGGGAGGTCGACCGCGCGCGGACCATAACGGAACGGTTCATGATCCGCTGGCGGGGCGAGCCGGACCCGAAGCACGTCCAGGCGATCGACGCCTACTGGGTGTCCGCCGCGGAGCACGGCATGAACGCGTCCACCTTCACCGCCCGCGTCGTCGCCTCCACCGGGGCGGACGCCTCCGCCGCGCTGTCGGCCGCCGTCGGCGCGCTGTCCGGTCCGCTGCACGGCGGTGCGCCGTCCCGGGTGCTCGCGATGCTGGACGAGGTCGAGCGCACCGGCGACCCGCTGGGCTACGTCCGCCGCGCCCTGGACCGCAAGGAGCGGCTGATGGGCTTCGGTCACCGGGTCTACCGCGCGGAGGACCCGCGTGCCCGCGTGCTGCGCCGCACCGCCCGTGACCTCGGCTCCACCCGTTACGAGGTGGCCGAGGCGCTGGAGGCCGCCGCGATCGAGGAGCTGACCAACCGCTTCCCCGACCGTCCGCTGCGCACGAACGTGGAGTTCTGGTCGGCTGTCGTGCTCGACTTCGCCGAGGTCCCCGCGCACATGTTCACCTCCATGTTCACCTGCGCCCGCACCGCCGGCTGGAGCGCGCACATCCTCGAGCAGCAGCGCACCGGCCGCCTCATCCGCCCGTCGGCGCGCTACGTCGGCCCGGCGCCGCGCCCGCTCGGTGACGTCCACCCGGCCGCCAACCGTGGCTGACCTGCTACCCCCGGCGTCCGCCCCTGCCCCGGCCGCCAGCACCGCCCCGGCCGCCGCCACCAGCATCACGCTGCCGGCGCGGTTGCTGCCGGCGGACGGACGGTTCGGGTGCGGGCCGTCGAAGATCCGCCCGGAGGCGGTGGCGGCGCTGGCGGCCAGCGGCTCGACCTACCTGGGCACCTCGCACCGCCAGCGGCCGGTGCGCGGCCTGGTCGCCCGGGTACGGGCCGGCCTCGCCGACCTGTTCACGCTGCCGGAGGGCTACGAGGTCGTCCTCGGCGTGGGCGGCGCCACCGCCTTCTGGGACGCGGCCGCCTTCAACCTGGTCCGCACCCGCTCGCAGCATCTGGTGTTCGGTGAGTTCGGCAGCAAGTTCGCGGAGACGACCGAGGGCGCGCCGTTCCTGGCCGACCCGTCCGTCGTGTCCTCGGCGCCCGGCACCTTCTGCGACTGGGCACCCGCGGCCGGCATCGACGTCTACGCCACCCCGCACAACGAGACCTCCACCGGGGTCGCCCGCCCGGTGCGTCGCCCGAGCGGAACCGACGCGGGTGCGCTGCATCTGGTCGACGCGACCTCCGGGGCCGGCGGTCTGCCGGTCGACGCCAGCGAGGCCGACGTCTACTACTTCGCCCCGCAGAAGTCCTTCGCCTCCGACGGCGGCCTGTGGACGGCCCTGTTCTCCCCGGCCGCGCTCGAGCGCCTCGCCGAGATCGCCGCGACCGACCGCTGGATCCCGCCGTTTCTCGACCTGAGCACGGCCCGCGACAACAGCGCCAAGGACCAGACCTACAACACCCCCGCGGTGGCCACGCTGTTCCTGTTCGCCGACCAGATCGAGTGGATGCTCGCCCAGGGCGGCCTCGACTGGTGCGTGCGGCGCACCGCCGAGTCCTCGTCGATTCTCTACACCTGGGCCGACCGGACCCCTTACACTGCGCCGTTCGTCGCCGACCCCGCGCACCGCTCCCAGGTCGTGGTCACCGTCGACTTCGACGGGGTGGACGCCGCCGCCGTCGCCGCGGTGCTGCGCGCCAACGGCATCGTGGACGTCGAGCCCTATCGCAAACTGGGCCGCAACCAGCTGCGCGTCGCCTGCTTCCCCGCCGTCGACCCCGCCGACATCGAACTGCTCACCGCCGCCATCGACCACATCGTCGAACGCCTGTAGGTCAGGTCACCTCTGCTGGAGAGACGGCGAAGCGTGGTCGCTGGGCACGGTGGACAGCCGGGCTGAGCGACCACGCTTCGAGGGTTGCCTCGGAAGGCGACAGGGCGGATGGGGAAAACTAGCGCAGGGGGCGCTCCGGGGCTGCCTGGGCGGCCTGGGCCGCGATGGGGTCGATGTTGGAGTCCTCGACCGACTTGCGCTCGTCCATCGGGGTGTAGGGACGCTGGTCGTAGCCGACGTAGAGCTGGCGCGGGCGGGCGATCTTCTGCTCGGGGTCGAGCAGGCCCTCCTCCCACTGGGCGAGCCAGCCGGGCATCCGTCCGATGGCGAACAGCACCGGGAACATCTCCACGGGGAAGCCCATGGCCTGGTAGATGATGCCGGTGTAGAAGTCGACGTTCGGGTAGAGCTTGCGGGAGACGAAGTACTCGTCCGACAGCGCGATCCGCTCGAGCTCCATGGCGAGGTCCAGCAGCGGGTTCGTGCCGGTGACCTTGAAGACCTCGTCGGCGACCTGGCGGATCACCCGGGCACGCGGGTCGTAGTTCTTGTAGACCCGGTGACCGAAGCCCATGAGCTTCTTCTTGCCGTCCTTCACCTGGGCGATGAAGGCGGGGATGTTCTCCACCGAGCCGATCTCGGCGAGCATCCGCAGGACCTGCTCGTTCGCCCCGCCGTGCAGCGGGCCGTAGAGCGCCGAGATGGCGGCCGCCGCCGCGGAGAACGGGTCGGCCTGGGAGCTGCCGACGGCGCGCATCGCGTTCGCCGAACAGTTCTGCTCGTGGTCGGCGTGCAGGATGAACAGCACGTCGAGGGCGTGCTCGAGGTTCGGGTCCGGCTCGTAGCGGGGCTCGGTGGCCTTCCACATCATGTTGAGGAAGTTGCCGGCGTAGGACAGGTCGTTGTCCGGGTAGGCGTACGGGAAACCGACCGAGTGCCGGTAGGAGTACGCCGCCAGCGTCGTGATCTTGGCGATCAGGCGGACGATCTGCAGCCGACGCAGGCCCGGGTCGTCAATCCGCTTGGCGTCCGGGTAGAAGGTCGACAGCGCCCCGACCGTGGAGACGAGCATGCCCATGGGGTGGGCGTCGTGGTGGAAGCCGTCGGTGAACTTCTTGATCGACTCATGCACCAGGGTGTGGTGCGTGATCTCGTCTTCCCAGGTCGACAGCTCGTCGGCCGAGGGCAGCTCGCCGGCCAACAGCAGGTACGCGACCTCGAGGAAGCTGCTCTTCTCAGCAAGCTCCTGGATCGGGTAGCCGCGGTACCGCAGAATGCCGGCGTCGCCGTCGATGAAGGTGATGGCACTACGGCAGCTCGCCGTGTTGGTGAACGCCGGGTCGTATGCCATCAACCCGAAGTCGTCGTCGCTCGTCTTGATCGAGCGGAACGCACTCGCGCGTACCGTACCGTCCGTGACCGGAATCTCGTAGATCTTACCGGTGCGGTTGTCGGTGACGGTCAGGGTGCTGACCTGCTCGGACACGCCGGGCTCCTCTCGCGGTGGCGATGCCGTGTTGTACGGCCCTGGCCCCAGCCGGGGCGCGCATCCGGGTACGGAGCGCTCACGCCGGTTCGCTGGCTCACATGGTTGTTCCAAGTCTGGCCGCTGACGCCGGCACATGCGCGAGATCGGTGAGCCTCATCCCACGTGTGCTGCACCACCTCGGTCGCGGCGGCACGTGTCACGCCGTCTGCGATGCGGCGGGACACGAAGTGTGACAGATCGACGACGTTCGGACGCCGTCCGTTACCTACCCGATGGGGGAGGCGGCATCCGTCCTTTCGGCGGCCAGATGCGCTCCATCCCGACCGCCGGAGCCGAAACCACCGGATCCGGCGCCGCCCTGCCCGCCCGAACCGCCCGGACCGCCGAATCCACCGGAGCCGGGGCCCGAGCCGCCAGGGCCACCGAAGCCGCCGGGCCCCGAGCCGCCGGGCCCGGGGCCGCTCTGGCCGGAGCCGCTTGCTCCGGCGGCGCGTAGCCAGGCCAGGACGGCCAGTACCCGGCGGTTGTCGTCGGAGGAGGCGGGCATGCCGAGTTTCGTGAAGACGCCGGCGATGTGGTTCTCGACGGTCTTGGGGGCCAGGTGCAGCCGGGCGCCGATGCCCTGGTTGGACCGTCCCTCGGCCATATGGGCGAGGACCGTGCGCTCCCGGGGGGTGAGACGGGCGAGTTCGTCGGCATGCCGGCGGTGCGCGAGCAGGCCGGCGACGATCTCCTCGTCGAGGACGAGACGCCCCTCGGCGACCCGGCGCAGCGCGTCCAGCAGGGCGCCGACGTCGTCCACCCGGTCCTTGAGGAGGTAGCCCAGGCCGCCGGAGGAGTCACCGAGCAGCCGCAACGCGTACGGAACCTCGGCGTAGGTGGACAACACCAGCACGGCGATGCCACGGTGGCGGGCCCGGATGCGTTCCGCGGCGACCAGGCCCTCGTCGGTGTAGGTCGGCGGCATCCGGATGTCCACGATGACCACGTCGGGCTGGCTGCGGGCAAGCCCGTCGATCAGCTCGTCCGCGGTGGCCGCCTGAGCGGCCACTTCGACCCCCGAGGTGGTCAGCAGGATCGCCAGACCCTCCCGGAACAGTGTCGAGTCGTCCGCGATCGCTACCCGCACGCTTTTCTCCCCCTGTTGGTGCCGGACGAACTGTGGTTTCCGGACCGGGCGCCTCCGGGCACCCGTGAGACGTTCAGCATGGGATGTTCGCCGTCAGCCGGGTGCCACCACCGGACGGGCTGGCGATCACCAGCGCACCACCGAGGGCCCGGACCCGGTCCGCGAGGCCGGCCAGACCGCCGTTGTCCACCTCGACCGCGCCACCCTTGCCGTCGTCGGCGACGTCGATCTGCACCTCCGCGCCGAGGTTACGTACCGTCACCATCGCCCGGGTCGCCCCCGCGTGCTTGACGGTGTTCGTGAGCGCCTCACAGATCGTGTAGTAGGCGCCCGTCTCCAGGACGGCGTCGAAGCGGTCCGCGGTGACGTCCAGTTCGACCCGCACGGGCAGGGCGGCCGTGACGACCTCCAGGGCCGGTCGCAGCCCACCCTGGCTGAGCACGGCGGGATGGATGCCCCGGGCCAGGCTGCGCAGATCGGCCAGGGCGTATCGCAGGTCCTCGCGGGCGGCTTCGATAGCAGAGATCGTATCGGGATCGGTCGCCTTCGTCCGGGCAAGTCCGAGCCGGGTGGCCAGGGCCAGCAGGCGTTGCTGGGCACCGTCATGCAGGTCCCGCTCCAGCCGTTTGCGCTCGTGCAGGCTGGCCTCCACCAGCCGGGCCCGGGAGGCATGGACGGCCTTGAGCTGGGCGGCGACGATCGTGTGCAGTCGGGCGTTCTCCAGTGCCAGCGCGCTGGCCTGCACGGCCGCGGTGACCAGGTCACTGTTGCGGCGCATGGCGGGCGCGGCCGTGATCACCGCGAGTGGCGCGCCCGTCGACGTCCAGACCTTCATGATCAGATCGGCGGCGTCGGCGGGGGGCGGCGTGCGGGTCAGGCCGTCCGCGTCGGAATGCCGTTCCTGCTCGGGCATCCAGACCAGGATGTCGGCCGAGTCGTCGTGCAGGGCGGTGCGCAGTGCCATGCGGACCGCCCGGACGGTCGGTGGGCTGGGCAGCGTCGCGAGCAGTTGGGCGATCCGGGCACGGACGAACACCCGGCGCAGCACCGCGGTCGCGAACGCCACCGGGATCGTCAGCAGGAGGAGTGACACGGCGGTGAACTCGGGTCCGATGGTCGCGCTGTTCGGGCTGTTCGCGACGATGTTGACGGCGGCCGCCAGCAGGAAGGCGACCAGGACCGCGAGCGCCACCGGTTGGAAGATCCGCCGGTCGAGCTCCGAGTACTGGCGCAGCCGATCCCAGACGACCAGCAGGAACAGGCCCGCGAGCAGCAGTGTCAGCCCGTCCAGAACCCCGACGATGAGGTTGTAGGTGCCGTGGTCGATCGGCGATCCGTACCACCACAGATCCGCGCCGGGTGGGTAGCCGAACCACTGCGGTCGGGAGATGCCGATGAGCGCGAGGTTCGCCACCGGCACGACCAGCACGGCGGCGGCCAGCAGCGCGCGTTCGCGGTTGTCGCGCAGCCGTCCGGTCGGATAGCGCAGCACACCCCAGCCGACGCAGATCCAGAAATGGGAGTAGGCGAACGACGACACCAACGCCGAGGGCCCGTCCACCCAGGCCGCCGTCCAGGACAGTGCCCACAGCGCACCGCCGAGCGCGAGCGCACCGGTCACGCTGCCCAGTGACTCCTCGCCGTTGAGCATGATGGCGGTGAGGATGATGGCGGTGAGGATGAAGGCGAGGGTGACGGCGACGTTGGCGGTGGCGGCGAGTGGGCTGCTCTGGAAGGCCGGCCATTCGCAGGCGATGGCGAACGCCGTTGTGCCGGATCCGCCGAAGGCCAGGCACCATGGCCGGTGTTTGGCGGCACAGGCGGCCAGGCGGTTGGGCAGGCGGGGATGGGGCACGTCAACCAACGTTATGTAGCCGGGATATCACTGGGCAAGGGTCGCACACCGATCGCCGCGGACAGGCGGATACCCCTGTCCCCCTTGGCGGGATAACCCCCAATGAACAAGAGTGGCTGCCCCGAAGCGGCTGGCCGCCACCCGGGTGGAACCTTGGCAGGGGATCGGCACCGACGGTGATCGCACTCGTTCGGCGCGTGCCGGCCCCTCGGGGTCGGCCGCCGCCGGGGGGCGGCCGGCCCCGGCCCGGAGACTCCGCTCCGGATGGGCCCGCACCGATCGCGCTCCATCTTCGGGGGTGGCCGCCGGTGAACATCCAAGGCCGAGTACCGTCGGACAATGGAGACCGGGACGGCGCGTGACGCCGAACTCGCGTCGGCGCTGCGGCTGTCGGTGATGAGGCTGTCCCGACGGATGCGCCAGGAGCGGTCCAGTCGGCTCACCCCCACCCAGACGTCCGCTCTCGCGTCGCTGGAACGGCACGGGCCGATGACGCTGGGGGAGATCGCGGCGCACGAGCGAGTGCAGCCGCCGTCGATGACCCGGGTGATCGCGCATCTGGCCATCGAGGGCTTCGTCGAACGCCGTCCACATCCCACCGACGGCCGGCAGGTGATCGTCGAGGTCACCGAACGCGGCCGGGATCTGCTCGCCGACGACCGGCGCCGCCGGGACGAGTGGCTCACGGCCCGGCTGGGCCAGCTCTCCAGCGAGGATCTGGCCGCGCTGAACCAGGCCGCGTCCATCCTCGACGCCATCGCCAGCACCTGAGTCCCAGGCGCACCGCGCCGCCACGTCCGGCGGCCCACCGCACCGGCCGGCACGGACCCGCCGTCCGCCCACTATCGGCGCTACCGGCCGGGTGGGCGGGCTGGGCTCACAGCTCGACCCAGCCGCCGCGCTGATGTGAGGTGCCGGCCGCGGCGAGCAGTCGGTTCGCGGCCAGCAGATCGTGGAAGGTGGCCCCGCGCACGAGCCGTGGGTCCTCGAGCTCGGTGGCCCGCACGACATCGCAGGTCGCCTCCCGCAGACCGGGCCGGTGCGTGGTCGCCGCCGGCAGGACCAGCTCCTGGACACCGCGCTCGTCCTGATGGCGCACCTGACGGCCCTGCACGACCAGCCGGCCCCGCTGCCCGCACACCGTGATGGTGGCGGTGTCGAGAGCTCCGTTCATCCGCTCGTTGACCAGGACGGTGGCGCCGCTGGCGGTGAGCAGGGCCAGGGTCACCGGCGCGTCGGGAGCCAACGCGCTGGCCGGCATCGCCGTGCGGTCGGCACAGACCGCGAGGATCTCGCCGCACCACCGGGCCGCGAGGTCCACCATCTCGACCCGCCCGCCCGGCCCGGTCGGCGCGCCGACGACGGTCACCTGGGTCAACCGTCCGAGCGAGGCCACCGTGGCGGCGACGTGCGTCGCGGTCGGCCAGGCCCGTCCGTCCAGGGCGACGACATGGGCGAGGTCGGCCTCCTCGGCGAGGTCGGCGACGGCCCGCAGCACCTCGTCCGCGGGGCTGGCCGGCCCGGCGAGCAGCACGTGCAGGCCGGCCTCGGCCGCCCGGCGCGCGACCAGGTCGGCGCCGGGCGGCTGGGTCTCGACGCAGACCGCCTCGATGTCATCGGAGAGCAGGGTGAACAGGTCGGGGTAGGCCCGGGGCACGCCGACCTCGGCCGCCCAGGCCAGGGACTCCAGCGGCTCCGGCGCGAGCAGCCCGACCACGTCGACACCCGCGTCCCGCAGCACACCCGTGGTGGTGCTCTGCGATCCGTCGGTGACCAGCGCCATGGCCAGCGGGAGGTCCGGCTGGCCGCGGCGGGCCGTGCGCCGCAACTCCCGCCAGCCCACGGCGAGGGCCGGGTCGCGCGGTGATATCAGCTCCGGCAGCGTGGTCACGCTCCGATACTGCCCGCCGAACCGCCTACGGGACCACCCACTACCCGATGACCGGGTCGATCGGGCGGTACCGGTAGCCCACCCGGCGCACCGTCTCGATGCGGTAGCGGTGCTCCGGGCCCAGCTTGCGCCGCAGCCGCGTCACCAGGACGTCGACGGTGCGCGCGTCCGGCGCCGACTGGTCGTCCGGCCGGTGTCCCCAGACGGAGGCCAGCAGCGCCTGACGGCTGTGCGCCGTCCCGGGGTGGCGCAGGAAGAAGTCCAGGACCTCGAACTCCAGGTAGGTCAGGGACAGGACCCGACCGTCCACGGTCGCCAGCCACGCGCCGCGGTCGGTCCACACGCCCTGGCGAGGCGGCGCCGGCAGCTGCGGCACCGGCCGGATCGGCGGCACCGAGCGCAGCGCCTGCGTCGGACGCAGCGCCTGCGGAGCCCGGGCGGGGGCGACACCAGCGCCGACGCCGACGCCAGCGCCAGTGCCGACACCGCCGGCGGTGCGGGACTGGACCGGCATGCGGGACACCGGCTGGCGGTGCACTGTCGTCGTGGTGTCGGCCGGCCGGGGCGGGACGGCCGTCGTGAGACGGGGGGCGCGGTAGGGCAACGTGGTGCTCTGCGCAGGCATCGCTGGCCTTTCGGTCAGTGGCAGGTTCCGGTCACCGAAGTCGGACGATCACGGGCCGGGCGGTCGTTGGGCCGGGCCGGGCTGACCCCGTTCACCCCCTGGCCCTCGTCACCCCCGTCCGCGTCCTGGCCGGCCGTGTCACCTCGGATGCCGCGACTCTCCGGGTGACAGGGCCTGGGATCGTCCGCCCGCGGCCGCGGGAGCGATCTGGAACGTCGGGATGGGACCGGTGCGACGAGGCCGACGGTTCAGAGCGCTGCGGGGCGGGACGACCGGCACGTCAGGACGTGATCGGACGGGCGTGTGTCGGCGGGATGTGCTCGGCGGGTGGGACGGACCAGCACGGTCGGGAGTGGCGGCCGGGCGCGTGCGGGCGTCGGCCGGAATGCACGTCGGCGGTCGACGGACGGCTCCGGGTCGCGATCGCGACGGAGCCGGGATGCGAAGGCCGGCGGCGAATCAGCCAGCCGGACAGGCGGCCGAGGCGACACGGAGCAGATCGATATAGCTCCGGGTGACCAGCATCAGCCGCTTCAACACAAGAGCAACGGAAACACACCTTGTCGATCGGCACCAGGGAGAATCGATGTGGCGTAATTCACATGGTGTTCGCTGGTGGGTTGTGAGCGCCGCAAAACGGTCGGGTAGCGTCGCCCACGTGAGCCTGTCCGACGGCAGCGATCCGGCCGCCAGTAACTCGTCCGCACCCATCCTGACCTCGGACGATGCCTCCTCGCCGCACACCGGTGTGCCCGGCGAGGAGGCCAGCGCCGGCCCGCCGGCCGGCGAGATTCCACTTGAACCGCTGCCCTACGACGGCGTCGCCTCGGTGGCCGTCGGCACCGTGTTGTGGGCGATCGCCTCCGTCGTCGGACTGGTCCTTCTCGATGATCTGCGTGCCGACGGTCACCTGTGGTGGCTGGCGACGGCGCTGTGCGGCTGCGGCCTGGGCCTGCTGGGGCTGTGGGTCGTCATCCGGCGTCGTAACCGGCTGCGTGCGGTGGCGTCGGGTCAGGCCTCGTCGAGGTCGTCCTCCGCCGCCCGGTAGTCCGCGCCGGCCGGATCACGCAGCTGCGCGGCGAGGGCGTGGCGCCGGTCCCACTGGCCGCCGCGCCAGGCCAGCGCCCGGGCCAGGGCGTCCGGGCCGGCCTGCTCGTCCACGTGGATCTCGCCGCCGATCCCCCCGAGTACCCGCCACGGTGCCTCGACCAGATGGCCGGACAGGTCCGTGACGAGCAGCGGACGGTGCACCCGGTAGGGGGTCGCGTCCGGCGTCCAGGCCGGCTCACCGTCACCCTCGACGAGAGGGCCGTCGGCCTGCTCGGCGATGACCTGGGAGGCCAGCGGCACCCCGAGCACATGCGCGGCCTCGGCCGCCCGGTCCAGCGGGAGACGCAGCGCGCCCTGGCCGGCGAGCAGACCCAGCAGGTCCGGCGCGTCCACGACGACGGCCTGGTCACCGGGCAGCACACCCCGCGGGGTGCGCACCGTCAGCGGAGGGTCGAACCGCTCCGGACCGGCGGTGCGTTCGGGGGCGGCCAGCATCCGTGCGACGGCGTCGACCGCGGCCATGTACAGCAGGCGGGCCGCCGGCCAGGGCACGTCCCGGTCGACGTCGCCGAGCCGGTCGAGCAGATCCATCACCGCGCCCAGATCACCGAGGACGTCCTCGAGGGTCTGACGGGCACCGAGATGACACAGGAACTCGTCATCGACGCCCGGCATCGGCCCCGCCGGCGCGAACAGCCCGCCGAGCAGCGGGTCGACGCTGGGCAGCAGCAGCTCACGGGGTGGCAGCGCGGCGCCACCGAGCACCGGCAGGACCGCATGACGGGCCAGCCACCAGCGGGTGTACGACGGCTCCGGGGCGAACACGACCTCACGCAGCGGCGGCTGGGCGAGCTGGGCGAGCGCCTCGGGCCAGGCCGCGTCGTCGACGAGCTCGAGGTCCCGCACGGCCGCGAAGACACCGATCATCGCCGGCGCGGGCGGCCCACCGGCCGGTGCGCGACGCAGGTTGCCGGACGCGGCCAGGGCCACACTGGCCACACCATGGTCACCGTCCGCGACGTCGTCGACCCAGGTGTCGCTGTCGTCGAGGTCGAGCAGGATCTGCTCGTCGGCGTCGAGCGGCAGGTCGTAGGCGCGTAGGACACCGAACGAGTGAAGCACCCCGACCCGTTCCAGCACGTCCGTCGACCAGGCCGCGCCGACGCTCGGTGCGAGGGTGGAGAACGGCGCGTCCTGCGCCAGCACCTGGTCCAACGGCCCGTCACCGACCAGCAGCTCGCCGGCCGGTGCGAACTCGCCGTCGTCCACGGTGGGCAGCAGCAGGTCGGCGAGCCAGCCGAGCCCGGCCGACCCCTCCACACCGGCGTCACGGACCAGGGCGAGCACCGCCACGGCCAGCGCCAGCAGATCGTCAGGATGATCGTCTGGCTCGGCGTCGAGGACGGCCTCCCGCACCGCCGGGTCCCGCAGCACCCCGGTCGGTGTTCCCTCGACGGCCCCCAGCGTGCGCAGCGCGTCACGGGCCGCCGCGGCGCAGGCGTCCGGATGGACCACCCGCAGCGGCAGACCGGACCGGATGAGTGCGACGACGTCAAGATCCGCGGTGGGCAGCAGCGTCCCCCGGGGCCCGGTGACCATCCGCGTACCCAGTTCGGTGGCCGCGGCGAGCTCCTCGCCGAACGGGGACGTCCGCTTCGAGCGCCCACCGTCGCCCTGATCGTCGGTGGGAAGCTCCGCCAGCGGGACCGGCAGGGCTCCCAGCGCGTCCCGGTCGGGCGCGACGACCAGCAGCGGATACAGCCGTCCCCACCACCGCGCCGGCCGCGACAGACCGGTGAGCAGCTCGACGAGGGCGGCACTGGTGACCCGGCGCACGCCCAGCAGGTCCAGCGCCGTCCGCCACTGCCGGGACGCGTAGACCGCCGGCAACAGCCCAGGTACCGCGAGGCCCGAACCGTCCGTGTCCGGGCCATCCGTGTCCGGGCCATCGGCGGGTTCGGTGAGCAGGGCGGTGACCGCCTCGGTGGCGGGGCCCAGGTCGCCCACCTGGCAGTCCCGGCCGAGCCGGGCGCCGGGGAACAGGGCCGCGTCCGGCAGCAGCCGCAGCAGGGCCTCCCGCAGCCGGCCGTCCACCTCGCCCTGCGGCAGACCGGTGGGGACGAGGGCCAGCGCGGCCAGCGGATCAGGTGCGGGGAAGGCGTCCTCGGTCACGGCCGTGCCCGCGCTGCCGGTGGGGTCTGCGGTGCCGAGGTGGATGGCCAGCGCGACCGTGGCGGCGGCGAGTTCGTCGGTCAGACGGTCGCGCAGCGGCCCGGCGATCGTGTGCCGGCGGGACGGGTCGAGTGGCAGTTCGACGCTGGCCAGCACCGGCAGGGACAGCGCCTCGTCGGTGGGCTGCGGCGCGCGCAGCACCCGCGGCACCCCGGTCGGCCAGCCGTGATCAGGCACCATGACCCGGGCGGTGAACCCGGTCCGGCCACGCTCCTCGATCGGCCGATCGGCGAGCAGACGCGCCGGTATGGTTCCCCGCCGCACCACCCCTCGCCAGCGTTCACCGTTGAGATCGGCGATCTCGACCTGCTCGGTTCCCAGCTCGGGGGCTGCCTCGGCGTCCTGGCCGCGCCGGGCGGTGGGACCGCCGCGCAGCCAGCGACAGCCGAGTGTCCGCAAGTCACCGTCGATGTCGATAATGATCTCGCTGGGACCGCCGAGCACCAGAGGCAGCGTCGGGTCGAGTCCGAGCAGCAGGTCACGCGCGAGGGCGGCGGCCGCGTCATCACGCAACGGCAGGCGCACGACGGTGTCGTAACCGTCCGCCGGCGGTGCGGCGGTGATCGCGAAGGGGAGCCGCAGGATCGGCACGGCGCCCTCACGGCGCGCCAACTCCGCCGCGAGCCCGGCACCGACACCGCCCGCTCCGGCGCCGCCCAATCCGGCTCCGCTATTCGTAGCGTCGCCATTTGTTTTGTCGCCGGACGATACGTTGCCGCGCGTCGCCACTTCCTCGATCACGCGCGCCTTCGACCAGGCGACCCCGGCCGCGGTCGGCCACGGAGCAGCCCCGGTCGGGTCCGGCCCGGCGTCGCCACGGGAGACGATCGACGGCTCGTCCGTGACGGCGAGGACGGCCGCGAACCCCGCCCCGAACCGTCCGATCGCCGCGGACGGCGCGTCCCGCTTGGTGGAGGCGCGCAATGTGGACAGCGCCTCGACGCCAGCCGCGGACAACGCGATCCCGGTGTTGGCGACCTCCAGCAACCCGCCTGGCCCAGCCCCGGGGACGGCGCTCGGACCCGACCCGGCCCGGGCGGTCGTCAGCCGCAGGTGGACCCGTGCCGGCACGCCGGCCTCGGTGGCCGCGTCCAGGGCGTTCTGGAGGAGCTCGACGACGAGCCGGTCGCGGTAGGCGCCGAGGGCGGCGTCCTCCTCGGCGTTGGCGTCCTCGCGGAACCGGGCTGGCGAGGCCGCCCAGGCGTCCAGCACCCGGCGTCGGATCGCATCGGTGTCGTACCTGTCGGTGGTGGCGCCTGTGGCGGTCGGTGACACGTCCCCATCCTCGTCTCTGTCGCCCCCGGGCCGCGCCGCCGGGCCGGCGGGCAGACTGTGGTGCGCGACCCACGGGTGGTTCGCGGCCCGCCATGGACGTCCGGCGTCGCCGTGTTGGGCCGGGTCGACGACGGATCGGGCCGGTGCTCGACGCGCCTGGTGATCAGACGCGTCTGGTGATCAGTGGGGTGGAACGGCGATGGCGACAGGAACCAGTGCGCGTGGGGGCCGCCGAGGTGAGTTCGTGCCCACCGCCGAACTCGTCGACGCGGTGGCGGCCCAGTGGTCGGCGCTCGCGGCGGCCGTCGACGGGCTGCCCGACGACGCGTTCGGCGCGGCGGGCGCGCTACCCGGCTGGACGGTCGGTGACCTGGTGGCGCGGGCGACCAGCTCGGTCCACGCCCTGACGGAGAGCCTGCGCACGGATGCCTCCGCGACGGACGCCTCCGCGACGAGCGCCTCCCCATCGACCGAGCCCGCTGGACGGCCGACATCCGCGATCGAGTGGCTGGTCGCCCTGAGCCAGGCGGGGACATGGGCCACCGAGCCCGGCCCGGCCAGCTCGGGAAGTACAGCGGGCACCGGCGCCCCGGGTGGTGCGGGCGCCCCGGGTGGTGCGGGTGGTGCTGGTGGTGTGGGGGAGTCGATGGCCGGGGTCGAGGATCCACGGGTGGTTCGCGAGCGGTTCACGACCGCGGTGTCGGCGGCCAGAGCGGCGCTCGCCGGCCTGGCCCGACCGGACGAGTCGCTGCGGGCCGCGGCGGTCGTGGCGGTCGGGCACGGGCTGGACCTGGGGATGGAGCCCGAGCGCCCGGCGTTGCGGCTGGCGACGAGGCTGGTGGCGCGGCTGTTCGCGGCGCGGGTGCCGGGGCACGCGGTGGAGCTGCGGGTTCCGCCGTTCGCCGCCGTCCAGATCGTGGCGGGACCGCGGCATACCCGCGGGACGCCGCCGAACGTGGTCGAGGCCGGCCCGGTGCCGTTCCTGCTGGTCTGCACCGGACGGCTGCGCTTCGCGGCGGCGGTCGCCGACGGCCGGATCACCGCCAGCGGGGAACGCTCCGACCTGACCCCGCACCTGCCCCTGCTGTGAGGGCGACATGGACGGCGATATGTGACAGGGGTAACTGACGGCTGTCGGTCGACAAACGCGTAGCTAGGGCCGATGTGGGTGGTCGCTGCTAGCGTGGATGGAGCATGCCGCCGGACGAGGTGGCCGGGACGTTTTTCTCCGGTGTCACTGAGCAGCTCCGGTGCAGCTCCGGTGTCACTGAGCAGCCGAGGAGTCCTGGTGTCAGACGTCGCCGCCCGCTCCAACCTCGAGGATGAGGCGTGGCCCGACCCGTCCGATGACCCCGGCCCCCAGGATGCCTGTGGCGTCTTCGGCGTCTGGGCCCCCGGTGAGGACGTAGCGAACCTCACATATTACGGATTGTACGCGCTTCAGCACCGTGGTCAGGAGGCGGCCGGCATCGCTGTCGGCGACGGTCGCACCGTGGTGGTGTTCAAGGAGCTCGGGCTGGTCGCGCAGGTCTTCAACGAGCGGTCGCTGGCGAGTCTCTCCGGTGGCCATCTCGCCGTCGGGCACACCCGCTACTCGACGACCGGCTCGTCCACCTGGGAGAACGCGCAGCCCTCCTACCGCACGGCTCGCTTCGGCGGCCCGGTCGCGCTCGGTCACAACGGCAACCTGACCAACATCGTCCAGCTCGCCAGCGAGCTCGGCGCCGGGCGGGACCGGCTGCGTGCCACCACCGACTCCGACCTGATCACCGCGATGCTCGCCGATCATCCCGGGCCGACCCTGACGGACGCGGCGATGGCCGTGCTGCCGCGGCTGGCCGGCGCCTTCTCCCTGGTCTTCGCCGACGCCTCGACCCTGTACGCCGCCCGCGACGCGCACGGCATCCATCCCCTCGTGCTGGGTCGGCTCGCCGACCATCCGGAGGGGGCGTGGGTCGTCGCCAGCGAGACGGCCGCGCTCGACATCGTCGGCGCGTCGTTCGTGCGCGAGGTCGACCCCGGCGAGATGATCATCATTGACGGTACGGGGGTGCGTTCGCGCCGGTTCGCCGAGGCGGACCCGCACCTGTGCCTGTTCGAGTACGTCTACCTCGCCCGTCCCGACACCGCCATCTCCGGCCGCTCGGTGCACGCAGTCCGGGTCGACGTGGGCCGTCAGCTGGCCCGGGAGGCACCGGTCGACGCGGACCTGGTCATCCCGGTGCCGCAGTCCGGGGTGCCCGCCGCCGTCGGCTACGCCGAGCAGTCCGGCATCCCGTTCGGCGAGGGCCTGGTGAAGAACTCCTATGTGGGACGGACGTTCATCCAGCCGTCCCAGACGATCCGCCAGCGTGGCATCCGGCTGAAGCTCAACCCGCTGCGCGAGGTGATCGAGGGCCGCCGGCTCGTCGTCGTCGACGACTCGATCGTGCGCGGCAACACCCAGCGGGCCCTGGTCCGGATGTTGCAGGAGGCCGGTGCGGCCGAGGTGCACATCCGCATCTCCTCGCCGCCGGTGCGCTGGCCCTGCTTCTACGGCATCGACTTCGCCACCCGCGCCGAACTGATCGCCAGCGATGCCGGGGTGGAGGAGATCCGCGCCTCGCTCGGCGCCGACTCGCTCGCCTACGTCTCCCTGGACGGCCTGGTCGCCGCGTCCCATCAGCCGGCGCGGACGCTGTGCCGGGCCTGCTTCGACGGCATCTACCCGGTGCCGCTGGCCGAATCCGACAAGCTCGGCAAGCACCGGCTGGAGCCGGGCGGCGCCGCGCAGACCACCGCGGACCTGATCGCCGAGGCGATGCGCCGGGAGGTGACCCTCGGCATGAACGGTGCCGACCCGTCCCCCGACGGTCACGACGCGGATCTTGCCGAAGCGAGGCCGGTATGAACCCGACACGCACCTCCTACCGGACGGCCGGCGTGGACGTCGCCGCCGGTGACCGGGCGGTCGAGCTGATGCGCGGCTCGGTCGCGCGGGCGAGCCGACCCGAGGTGGTCGGCGGGCTCGGCGGTTTCGCCGGCCTGTTCGCCCTGGACACCAGCCGCTACCGCAAGCCGCTGCTCGCCTCGTCCACCGACGGCGTCGGCACCAAGATCGCTATCGCCCGGGCCCTGGACGTGCACGACACCGTCGGCATCGACCTGGTCGCCATGGTCGTCGACGACCTCGTGGTCTGCGGCGCCGAGCCGCTGTTCCTGCTCGACTACATCGCCTGTGGCCGCCTGGTACCCGAGCGGATCGCCAAGATCGTCGCCGGTATCGCCGCCGGCTGCGAGCAGGCCGGGGCGGCGCTGGTCGGCGGGGAGACCGCTGAGCACCCCGGCCTCATGGGTGACGACGACTACGATCTGGCCGCGACGGGGGTCGGGGTCGTCGAGGCCGACGCAGTGCTGGGGCAGGAGCGAGTCCGGCCCGGGGACGTGGTCGTCGCGATGGCCTCATCCGGCATCCACTCCAACGGCTTCTCGCTCGTGCGACACATCCTGTGCGGTCCCGTCGATTCTGACCACCCCGGCGGGGTCAGCGCTGCCGCACTCGCCGGTCTGAGGTCCTACGTCCCGTCTCTGGGCGCCACGCTGGGCGAAGCCTTGCTGATCCCGACGCGCATCTACGCCCGGGACTGCCTCGCCCTCGCCGCCGCTGTCGATGTGCACGCCTTCGCCCACATCACCGGCGGCGGCCTCGCCGCGAACACCGCCCGGGTCATCCCCGCCGGCCTGCTCGCCACCCTCGACCGCGCGAGCTGGTCGGTGCCGCCGATCTTCGACCTGCTCGCCGAGCGCGGCGACGTCGCCCAGGCCGACTTGGAGCAGACCTTCAACCAGGGCGTCGGCATGATCGCCGTGCTTCCCCCCGCGGTTGTCGAGGACGCCCTCGCCCTGCTCGCCGAACGCGACGTCCCCGCCTGGGTCCTCGGCAGCATCACCGAAGCCCCCCACGAGCCCGACGGGACAGCCCTGGCTTCGGATTCGGCTTCGGTGACCAAATCCGAACCCATGATCGGCGCCCGCCTGGCCGGCGTACACCCCGTCACCACCTGACGATTCAGCGATGCGGGCCGCGTCTGGCGGCCACGCTTCGCCGCGCTCTCCCGGCCCCGGCGCCACCTTGATCCAGTGATCCCGGGAACCGGCTGCGCACCGATCGAACCTGAGGCACCAGCCAGGCACACGGAACCCGGCCGCCCCAAGAGGTCGTCGGCCACGGGAGATCGTCGACTACAGGACGCCGACGCCAGTCCGCGCAGGGCCGCCGCACGCTGGACTTTCGTCGTGAGGCAGGCGTGCGGCATCATCATGTGGGCGCGCCATCTGGCAGCCGGGCAGGGCGCTAGTCGCGAGCCTGAAAGCGCCCGCGCAAAGCACCGACCGGGGGCCGCGCCGTGACCTGGGTCAGGTCAGGACAGCACCGCACGAAAGTGGTCGTCCGGGCCGGAGCCTGGACGACCACCATCATCAGCGACCGCACCATGGTGAGCCAACCGTGGTGGGACGGTTGCCAGCGTGACGCTGTCAGCGCGACGAGTGACGATCGTCCTCGTCGTCTGCATAGGCGTCATAGCCGTAATCGTCGTCGACGTACGTCTCGTCGCTGTTGTTCTCGCGCGTCGAGCCCGCGCCCAGATCCGCCTTCAATCGGTCGAGATCCATATTGGGCGAGTTGTACTTGAGCTCGCGGGCGACTTTCGTCTGCTTGGCCTTAGCTCGGCCGCGCCCCATGGCTCGACCCCCTCGAACATGACGACGGGGACCCGCCCCGGTGCTCTCACTGTCTCGTGCTTCCCGAGACTACAGGGATCGGAGGCTTCGCGGCACGCCAACCCGACACTTGCCTTCCCTCGGACAAGATGTCCACGATCGGAAGCGCTTCGTGAAGCTGCCTGTCCTGCGGCCTGTGTGCGGGATCGCCGCCGCTCGCGGGCGCCGCCGACGTGCGTCACGGTCGGCCAGGATGTGATCACAGTCACGTTCCGGTGATGCCGAGAGGCGGCCCCGTGGAGTTCGGGGCGGGGCGGCCCCCACCGCCCGACGGGGAAGGTGCGGGGCCGCGCGCCGATGGCCGGTCGGTGGCCGCTCAGGGCAGCAGGAAGCGACGAAGTCGGCCGACGTGGGTCATCCGGTGCTCGGCGATCTGTTCGGCCGCCTCGACCGTGGTGAGCCCCTCCTCCGCCGCGAGCCGCAGCACCTCGGCGGTCGTGTCGAAGATGTGGGCGGCGCGGGCGCGGGCCCGATCGGGGGAGTACCCCTCGATCTCGTCCGCGACCTGGATCAGCCCGCCGGCGTTGACGACGAAGTCGGGCGCGTAGAGCACGCCGGCCTTCGTGAGTTCGGTACCGATGTCGGGCGTGGCGAGCTGGTTGTTCGCGCCGCCGCAGACGATCGCCGCGCGCAGCCGGGCGACGGTCGTCGCGTTCAGCGCCCCCCCGAGGGCGCACGGAGCGTAGACGTCCAGGTCCTGGTCGAACAGGGCGTCCGGATGCCCGACGGTGCGGGCCGCGGGGAACTCGGTGGTGAGCCGGGCGAGCGCCGCCGGATCGACGTCGGCCGCGACCACGGCGGCGCCGTCGGCCAGCAGATGCCCCACCAGACGCCGACCGACCTTGCCCACTCCGCTGACGCCGACCAGCCGTCCGGACAGGCTCGGCGTCCCCCACCGGTGGCGGGCGGCGGCGCGCATCCCCTCGAACACGCCGAAGGCGGTCAGGACACCCGAGTCGCCGGAGCCGCCGTGCTCGGGGGAACGTCCGGCCACCCAGCGGGTCTCCCGGGCGATGACGTCCATATCGTTGACGTAGGTGCCGACATCGCAGGCGGTGACGTACCGTCCGCCCAGTGAGGCGATGTGGCGACCGTAGGCCCGCAGCAGCGGTTCGGACTTGTCCCGGTGCGGGTCGCCGATGATGACGGCCTTGCCGCCGCCGAGGTCCAGGCCCGCGCACGCGGCCTTGTAGGCCATCGCGCGGGACAGAGCGAGCGCGTCGGCGAGCGCGTGTTCGTCGTCGACGTAGGGATGGAACCGGGTGCCGCCCAGAGCCGGCCCGAGGGCGGTCGAGTAGACGGCGATGATCGCGCGTAGTCCGCTGGTCGGATCCGAGCACAACAGCACCTGTTCGTGCTCGGAGACGGCGTCGAACAACGACGGCATGGTGCACCTCCTGGCGGGGTCGGCCAGGCAGGTCGGCCCATCGGGCACCCTACGGCTCCGGTAGGCCGGACGGGCTGCCCGTTGACGTGCCAGGATCGAGCCATGCCAGGTTCCAGGGCATCCGGGTGGGTGTCGTCCGCGGCGCCCCGGTGCCGGCAGCATCCGGCGGGTCGGCGGCATGCGTGGTGTTGGCCGCGTTCGGTTGCGAGGAGCTGACGTGCCCATCGTGTCACCCGCGTCGTATCTGCGCGTGTATGAGCCGCTCGCCGCCTTCTCGGCAGCCGAGCGCAGTCGCTGGCAGCGTTACGCGGCCGCGGGGCCGCCCTCGCGTCGGGCCGGTTCCCGCAGCGAGCGCGTCGTCTCGCTGCTGGCCGCCGTCCGGCCGACCCTGGATGTCGCGGACGAGTCGGCGTTCGTGCAGTGGATCGACGGGCTGATGTTCGTCTGCCCCTGGTCGACGCAGCTGCGGGTGTGGCAGTCGGCGCTGGAGTTCCGGTCCGTCCTGCCCGACCGGGTCGCGGAGGCGTTCCTGCCGCGGCGGATCACCGACCCGGCCGAGGTGGAGCTCGATCGCTGGAAGTCCCGGCGCCCGACGCTGAAGGTCCACGTCCAGTCGTGTACCTGGATGGTGCCGCCGCCCTGGTTCCTGCTGTTCGACCCGGCCGAGCGGTCCCTGGTCACCGGGGACACCGCCGAACGGTCGATGATCTACCGGACCACGATGAGCCTCGCCCGGCGGCGGGCGGCCCGGGCCGTCGAGTCGGTGGAGACCCTGCGCGCGGCCTCCTCCGAGGGGCCCACCGTGGAAGGGGTCGGCGATCTGGCCCGTTGGCTGGGGTCCTTCCATCCGCAGAGCAGGGTCGAACTGGACTACGACGGGCTAGTTGACCTGCTCGACGACGACATGCTTAGGCGCGACAGCTCCGTAGAGGACATCGTGGAGGCAGTCGGTGCGTTACGCCGTGGGCGAACAGATCTTGCGGCGGAGGCCTACGAGCGCGTCCTGGTTCGCTGGAGACCCCTGCAAGCACGGGAATCTGCAAGCTGAACGACGCATTCGGTTAACACAGAGTCGCCGTCGGCTTCGGACGAGCTGTGACTAGTCAGCAGATGGTCCTGACGTGCCATGTCCGAAATGCCCCCGAAGGATGCACGATCTGTATGGGACGGAGCGACGCTCTGTGACGGGAGGCCAACACAATGACGACACGTACGCCGGACGCCGAGCCGTTGCTGACTCCGGCCGAGGTAGCGACCATGTTTCGGGTTGACCCGAAGACCGTTACCCGGTGGGCGAAGGCAGGCAAGCTCACGTCGATTCGGACCCTGGGCGGGCACCGCCGGTACCGGGAGGCCGAGGTGCGCGCCCTTCTGAAGGGGGTCCCAAGCCTGGGAGGCGATATCTAGAGCACGCATGCGTTGACGTGTGACGGCACGGCTGGAGACGCCGTCCGCGCCACCCACGAGCGGCCTGAGCGCCGTGCGTCGGAGTGCGGACGATCGGCTGGGCGTGATGGGACGCCCGAGGTCGAGACGCGTTTCTCCGCGCGCCGACGTCACACGTGTGAGGACCACCTGAGCACCGGGAGGGCACAGGGTGGACCTTTTGGGGAACCGGCGGACGGTTCGAGGACCGTCCGCCGGTCTCATCCCGCGTACGCCCGGCAGCGTCCAGGCCTGGCTAGGTGCGCGATATCGCCGGGAAGGCATCGCGCTGCGATGACACCGGGAGACACGGTGCTCCAGGGATGGGCGGAGCCGTGCTCGAACGGTGGGCGTCGTGAGTGATGCCGCTCGGTCTACGGTGCGTTCCGCGGTGCCCGGCTTCCTGCCGAGCACCCGGGCGTTCCGGTTCACCAACAGCTTCGCCCCCGAACCGCTGCTCACCCTTGCGCTGCCCCGGCAGGTCGGTTTCGTCCTGCCCGGTCCGCCGGCCGGGCGGCCCGCCCTCGGTGTCGGCGATGCCAGCCGCGGGCTCTGCGGTGGCATGATCTTCGCCGTCCGGGATCTGTTCGAGGCCGGCCTGGCGCCGCCACCGGACGTGGAACCGCCGCGTCGTGGCTCACCCCTGTACGCCTACCTGGTCCGCCGCCTGTTCGCGAGCTTCGACCTGCCCCGTGGCGTCCTGCGCTACTACGGGCTGATGCGGGCCCCCGACGAACGTCCGGCCAGCCGCCGGTGGCCGCTGCCGGGTCAGCCGGGTGTGCCGGGTCGCCCCGGTGGGGCCGCGCGCAGCCTGCCGCGGGAGTGGCCGCGCATCCGCCTTGATCTCGACACCGGCCGGCTCGCCCCCCTCGGCATCATCACCGTCCACTCCGCCGACCCGCTCCAACTCGGCCTGAACCACCAGGTGCTCGCCTACGCCTACGAGCAGACCGGCACCATCGTGACCCTGCGCCTCTACGACCCGAACACTCCCCTGGACCGGGCGGACGACGTCACGATGTCCTTCGACCTCGCGGCTGTCGCCATCGGCGCCGACCCCGCCGGTCCGGCCCGATCCGTTGCTCCGGCTGTTCCCGTCATCAGTCACACGGTCGCCATCGGTGGCCGGCCGATCCGCGCGCTGTTCCACAGCCGCTACCGCTGGATGGACCCACATCCGGCCCTGGGCGGCGGGTAGCACGACGAATCCGTACGTGGGTTTGTCTGCTGGCCAGGCCGTCCCCTATGCTGGTAGTGCTTTACAGGATCGATCGTCGGGTGGGCCCGGGCCATCAGGTGGGTTCAGAACCGCCCAAGCGTCGATCACTGCCCGCCCCCATCGTCTAGTGGCCTAGGACGTCGCCCTTTCAAGGCGGTAGCACGGGTTCGAATCCCGTTGGGGGCACCCAGAGTATTCGATCGACTACCCAATGAACTTAATGGGCTAGTTGGGTCGGCACTTTCTCACCCAAAGAGTCCCTATAGTCGCATCGCGCTTCCACTTCAGGTGCCGACGGTCTTTGCGCGCTACGAACCCGATCCCGCGGGCTGCACGGGTTCGCCCCTTCCTGGACGGGCAGCCCACCAGCCGAATCTGATCGACTTCGGAACGTCGCATGCCACGTCCAGCAGAGAGCCCGGCCGCGCGTCATTGCGCACTTGCACCCGTACTCGAGACGTCGCGACCCGAACCCGGGCGATCCGTCGGGCGGCGTTTCACGGCCCCAGCTCACCCCACCGACCGGCATCGGCCGGCACCTATGCCGGCACGACCGGTGCGCCACCCGCTAGCGCTCAATGAGCGCTAGCATCGAGAGCACTCAACAAGCACTCGTCGAGGAGAGTGGTGGATGTGGCGGCGGACAACGCGATCAAGCAGCGGCGCGCGGAGCTGAACCTCACCCAGCAGGAGGCTGCGCGGCGTGCTGACGTGTCCCTCGCGACCTGGCGACGTTTCGAGAACACGGCAGCCGATATCGGCGCGCTGGACGGGTTCCGGACGGACAACCTGCAAGGGTTCGCACGCGCACTGAAGCTCAGCCTCGCGGCGCTACGTCGACTGGCCGGCGCCGAACCCGGGGACGAGTCGGAGGTAGGCGAGGGCGAACGGCCTGTCGTCGTTGACCGACAAACGGTCGACCTGGTGAGGCTGTTCAACAAGTCGTTCACCGGTGACCCACTTACACCAGCCGACGCCATGGCCCTGTCCACG
>NZ_CADCWS010000040.1 GCF_902806475.1 Candidatus Frankia nodulisporulans | reverse complement strand
CTCCTGCCGGTACGGCTCATGTGGCAAGAGGGTGAGTTGACCCGAGCTCGGATCCAGCTCGTACTGCCCGTACCGGCGGTGACGGTAGGTGCCGCCGTCCGCCATGTACGTATCGAGTCTGAGGGCCTCCCAGTTTCGTGCGAAGCGCGCCCAGTCGGCGGGGCTGACCTTGATGATCTGGGAGAGCTCCTCCGCGGGCAGGAGATGACCGCCATGGGTGGAGAGCGCCTGCACGGTGGCTGCGACGTCAGGGGTCACAGCGGTGGTGTCGGACACGGTAATGCCTTTCGGTCAGGGGGTCAGACAAGGGGAGGCAGGGGCGCGCTGTACGGGGCGGCTTCGAGGGCTATGGACTGCGCCTCCCACCTCTCCCTGTCACGGAGATAGCGGGGCCGGGGTGCGACGATGGCGCGCGTTTCCCCACCCCCCACATGTAGCTGCCAGGTGACCGATCCGGTCGTCTGCCCGGCGCAGGTGTCGATGAACTGCTGTGCCGCGAGACGGAGTTCTCCAAACCAACGGCCTTCGAGCGCTTCGCGTACCCAGATCTGCTCCAGATGCTGCTTCTCGCGCATCAGCTCGGCATCCAGGCATGCGGTCTCGACATGCCGGTAGGACCCCAGCAGCAACCAGGCTGCGGGCATCTCGCGGATCTCAAGTACCTTCTCGCCGTGGTCCAGGTGCTCAAGGCCGGAGTACCGGCCAAGCCCGTACTGGCCGACGTTGTCATTGAGTCCAGCGATCAGTTCCACCAAGGGAAGCCGCTCTCCGTCGACGGCGACTGGACGCCCTGCCTCGAAGGACACGGTAAGGCTGCGTGGAGCGGCCTGGGTGTCCAGGGCGCTCCAGCGGTACATGCTGTCCGGGACGGCGTGTACCTCGGGGTCATCGAGGATTCCGGACTCGAACTCGCGGCACCATAGGTTTGAGTCGCCGCTGACCACACGCCCGTCCAGGAGGTCAACGCCGGCGGCCTGGAGTGCGCGAAGCTTGTCCTCGCGGTCGACCGGGTCGAGGTCGTATGGACTGCCGTACAAGCCCTGATAGCCCAGCAGGCTCAGGGCGCCGTTGAGCCTGCGCAGCGTGTTCTGGGAGCGGTTGGCGGTGTGGATGATCGCTTGGGCTCCGAGGGTCGCGGCGAGTTCGACCGCTGACTGCGCGATGAGGGGCCGGCTCAGGGTCGAGCTGACCGGGTGAACTCCCAAGTACACCGCCTGTGCGGCGATTGCGGGGGCAACGAAGGAGGCGGCGAACTCTTGCCGACGGTCAAGGACGTGAAGCTTCACGCCGAGGGCGTCGGCGATCTGCTGCTTGTAGGCGCTCGACTCGTCCTCACCCAGGTCGACACTGACCGCGTGGATGTCTGTCAGGCCCACTTGTCGTAGACGCAACAGGAGGTAG
Source organism: Candidatus Frankia nodulisporulans (assembly GCF_902806475.1). GTDB lineage: Bacteria > Actinomycetota > Actinomycetes > Frankiales > Frankiaceae > Frankia > Frankia umida. The sequence continues at coordinate 23,597 of NZ_CADCWS010000040.1, read as the reverse complement.
GAGCTGTCGAGGCCACCGCTGAACAGCGTCACGATCGGAACAGCCGGGTCTATCCCGCTCTCGATCTGATGGAACGAACGGATGGGAGGTATATGCATGTAGTCCGCCATAGGCAAGCGATTATTCGTTGTTTTATCGGCGATTACTACGGGGACCCCCCGGGTGGGCCGCTACCGCGACCGTCGCCGCCGGCCAGTCCTTGCCGGACCGCGGCGGTGTCGGGTCGCCGGGGAAGGCCGGACACGCACCCGCGGTAAAGACATGTCGGACGGGCACGGGCGGGTTGCTCAGCCCGGGTGAGCTGGGCCGATGGCCGCCAGGCCCTCGCCACGGTGAGGAGCGGCGCAGGGAGTGGCGTAGGGAGTCTGGCGAGGCGTCGACAACGCGCGTTTTCGACGCCTCGCGGGTGTGCTGTCGCGGACTTTCTTCACGGTTTCAAGGGCCGTTCGGCGCGGCGTTCGGCGCCGCGCCGAACGGGTCCGCCGCGCGCCGGTCCGGGGGCCCGCCTCGCTGCGCTCGGCACCCCGGCCGGGCGCGTCGGCCGTTCGGAGCGCCGGCGGGTCGGCGGGTCGGCGGGAGCGGCGGGGCCAATCGGGAGTGCCGGGGCCAACAACGAGCGCCAGGCGCACGGGGAGCGCAGGTTGCCTGACGGGTTGCCCGGTGTGTGCAGTGGGTGCACGCCGCGGGGCATGCGCGCAGGCGCGCGTAGGGCTGTGCACGGGCGGGGTCGTGCACAGCGCCTGCACACCGGTTGCCCGCGGTGCACGGGTCGCGGTGCACCGGCGGCGGCGGGGGTCTGTCGGCCGGCACGCCCCAGGGGCGCACCGGATCGGACCCGGGCGGGCCGCGGTGGCCGCCGGCCGGTGGCCGTTGTGGGGTCTGATAATCCCGGTGCATCCCAGGCCCCAGCACCAGGCGAGCATGATCCGATGCAATCGCATTGCCGCTGTTCTGCCATCACTACAACGGTTCTGTGATGGCACAGTGACGGCGTTCTGTGAGCCTGTCGGTGATCCTGCGGGCGGCGGCATGGCGCCGGGGTGAGCAGGTAGGGGCATCATCCGAGACGTGGACAACCGGGACGGCGTCGTCGAGGACAACATGGAACTCTGGACGGCAGGGCAAGTCACCTGCGAGACCTGCCGCCAGGTCCTGGTGGTCGCGTGGTGGCGCCCCGACGACACCGGCGCCGCGCCGCTGGCCGCCCGCCATTACCACGAGACCGTCATGCGGGTGGTGACCTCCACGGGGATACGCCAGACGATCCGGATGCCTGCTCTGCGAGCCGAGGCCGAGACCCACGTCGAGCTGGAGGCGGGCCCCTGCTCCCCTGCTCCCCTGCTCCCCTGCACTCCGCGCAGACCGTGCACCCGCCGTCTGGCGGTGTCGTGTCCCAGAGCGCGACCGTCCCGCCCGGTGGTCATGTGGAGCAGCACGTCACCCTGCGCCCAGACTGGCCTGATGGCGAGAAAACGCCCCCGGACTGACGGCACTGTGCCATCAACGTGATGGCACTCCGATGGCGCTTCGGAGCCTGGTGCTGGTCCTGGTTCTCACCGTGCGACACCATCGGATCGCCATCGACGCGATGGCCCACCGATGGCGCATGACCGTCACCGTGATGGCACAGCGACGGCACGGAGGAGACGCATGGCCCGAACCATCGCGATCGCGAACCAGAAAGGCGGAGTCGGGAAGACCTCGACGACCGTCAACCTGGGCGCAGCCCTGGCCGAGGCCGGCGTGCCGGTCCTCGCGATCGATCTGGACGCCCAACGCAATGCCACCGACTGGCTGCGAGCCGAGGAGAACGACGGCCTCTACGACCTGCTCACCGCGGCCCCGGACGCACCGACACTGACCGACCTCGCCGTCCCGACCGAGGTGGACGGGCTGTCCATCGTGCCGGCCACGCGGTACCTCGCCGGGGTGGAACGCGCGATGGCCCGGGAGCCGGTCGGAGCCGAGACCGTGCTCCGCCAGGCTCTGGCCGCCGTGCCTCCCGGCCGGTGGGACGTGATCCTGCTCGACTGCCCGCCGTCACTCGGTCTGATCTCCATCTCGGCGCTGGTCGCGGCCGGCGAGGTCCTGGTCCCCACCGAGGCGGGGATCCACGCGGTCAAGGGCCTCGCCGCCCTGCTCGAAACCGTCGACAAGGTCAGGGCCAGCCTCAACCCCGGCCTGACCGAGGTGATGGTGCTCCCCGTCCGCGTGGACCGCACCCGCATCGCACGGCAGCTCATCGACACCCTGCACAGCCAACTGGGGGAGCAGGTCCTGACCACCGTGATCCGAGACAACGTCCGCCTGCGCGAGGCACCCGGCCACCGCCGACCGGTCACGCTCTCCGCACCGACCTCCCCAGTCGCTGAGGACTACCGTGCCCTCGCCGTCGAGCTTCGCCGACGTGCCGGACGGCCCGCGTCATGACCTCGAAGGCTGGCGTTCCCGACAGCGCCCTGAACGACCTGTTCCACCCGCCGTCTCGGCGGCCAACACCGCCGGCACCCACCCCCCGGGTTCAGCCCGACGAGACACCCGGCGAGGCAGAGAAGAGAGGCGAGCGCACCGAGCAGCCGCCCGCCGTCACCGCGCCATCACTGCGAGGGCAGAGTGATGGCACAGCGACGTCACCGCGACGGCGCACCCCTCCGGGCCGGCACAAGCTCACGACCTACCTCCCCCAGCAGCTCTACGACTGGATCGCCGCCGAGGTCGGTGCAGCCCAGGACGACGGCCATCCCGCCTCCATCGCCGACGTCGTCCGCTACGCCCTCGAATACGTCCGGGCCGACCCGGAACAGGCCGCCGACCTCCGCCGCATCCTCCGCAGCCGTTGACCCCTGATGGTGATGTGCCATCACCATGACGGTGCTGTGATGGCAGGGTGCCATCGAATGACGCAGCCCTCGGGATCGATAGATCGCCTGGTTCGGAGGCGGCGGAGAACGTCCAGTCAGCCATCGTGCCTGATCAAAGTGAAGCCGATCATTTCTCGACGATCTCAGGCCCTGACCCGGTCTGCTCGCCGGCGGGTCGTTGGAAAAGAGCGCCGCTACCCCGATGTGGAAGGGTGAGCGTCCTGACGTGGATCCACCCCTGGTCGGTGTAGTACCGGTGTAGATCGGTGTTCGAGGCCCAGGCATCGAGCCTGAGCCAGCGCACTCCCGCCGCAGCCGCACGCCGCGACGCCCAATCGAGTACAGCGACGCCCAGATGGCGGCCGGCAGCCACCCGGTCTACCACCAAGCGGTGAAGGTAGAGGGCGTCTCCGGGAACGTCGTTCTCGTCCCAGAACTCAGGATCGGCGTTGCGATCAACTGTGACGGTCGCGATCGGCTGGCCGACCGCATCGTCGACGAGCCACAGTTCCCCGGCAGCAGCGCTGCCCTCAATCCTGTCTACCCGCGGCGAGTATTGCCACTGGTCCGAGCCGCGCATCGCCAGCCAGGCCGTTGCGCCCGCCACGAGGTCCAGAACCACAGGGACGTCAGCCAGACCCGCGCGACGGATCCGGTAGGTCACGTGGACGACTCGTTGTCAGGGGGAACCTGGCCGTCCTCAATGAGGACCTCGTGACGGTCTCCCGGCAGGACGTTCTCTACTGCCCGGACTGGAATCCCCTCCGCCGTGTAGCCGGTGAGGTAGTGGACGGTGACAGGCGTGCCAGGGCTGAGCTGGAGCCGATGCCGCTCGCTGGGGGTCGGCATTCTGGAGATCAGATGATGACGTAGCCCGACCTGGCGGTGCCCCAGCTCGGCCAAGACTCTGTTCGCACCCCGGGCGATGTCGTGCGGCAGCACGATCTCACTGCCCTGCACGATCGACAGCGGGTAGTAGCTGTTGTTGATGTTGAACGGTTCGCCGTCGATCGACCTGACACGACGTCGTACGGCGGCTGTCTCGCCAGCGTTGAGACGCAGTCGTGTGGCGATCTCTCGCGGCGGCACGACGATCGACACGTCGATGGTCTGCGAGGGGGTCCGCCCCTCCTCCGCTACGGACCGGTGGAATCTGTCCATGGCGGGCGCCCCGTCGGTGACCAGTAGCTCCTGCTGAGGCCGATAGGTCATGTGCCGTCGCCGCCGGACGAAGTAGCCTCGCGGCCGGTCCGACACGACCAGGCCCTCGTTCACCAGGACGGCCAGCGCCTGGCGGACGGTCCCGCGAGTCACGCCGTACCGCTCCACCAGCTCAGCCTCGGTAGGCAGCCGTCCGTCCGGCCCGATGTCATCGCCGCTGATCGCGTCACGGAGTTCATCGGCGATCTGCTGGTACACGGGCCGCGAGGTGCGGCGTAGGGCGCTCACAGCATCCTGCCTATCTGCTGACGGCTGAGTTTGTCCAGACAATCTAGCCCGACCCCCTTGACCCTGTGGCGCGACAGTGCCACTCTCGGCACTGTCGCCATTGTCCAGACCATCTAGATGGGATGGACGGAGGGGGCAACGCAAGCGGCCCTGGCTGGTGTTCGAGCACCAGCCAGGGCCAGATCCGAACCCCCGATACGACCGGAGGTCCAGACCCATGGGCAATCCTGCCCCAACCCCATCCGTCGCTACCTCGGCCCACGCGGTCCCGTCGTGGCGGCACACCGCCGCGTGCGCTGACCCCGAGGTGGACCCTGAGATCTTTTTCCCCGAGGGCACCACCGGCCCGGCGGAGCGTCAGGCCGCCGAGGCGCGGACGGTGTGCGCCGGATGCCCGGTCCGCACGCCCTGCCTCCGTGAAGGCCTGGTCGAGCCGGACGGTGTTCGTGCCGGTTTGGACGAGGTCGAGCGTGACCCGCTGGCCCGGGCGCACAGCGCCTACCTGCGCGAGGTCGCCACGACCGATGAGCTGGTGCGGGAGGCCGTCCCGGCCGACGGCCGGCTGCGTGCGGCGAGTGTCGCGCTGGCGGCGGAGGGGGACGCGGTCGCCGCGGCGGACGCGGAGACCGCGACGGCCGACGCGCTGGCCGAGCTGGGGCTGGCGCCGCCGGCGCGGATGCGCCGCCTCGCGCAGCGTCTCCTGGACATCGCCGTCAAGATCGCCGCGACCCCCGTCCCCGCTGCTGTGTCGGCGGTGGCGTGATGAGCGTGCTGTTGGAGCTGCTGGCCGCGGGTGTGGCCGGTGCGGGTGTGGCGGTGCCGCTGACCCTGGGGGTCGCCCGCCGGCGGGCGACCGAGTACGTCGTGATGCCGCCGATCTGGGCCGGGGAGCGCGGGCAGGGAACGACGCCGGCGTCCGAGCCGACGCCGATGATCCCGCCCGTCCCCGTGCTCGTGCCGGTGCCGACACCGGCGTCTACGGCTGTGCGGGCCTCCGCTGTTCCGGTTCCCGCGCCGGTGACGGTGCCGGCCGGGGCGGCTGGAGTCGGTGGGGATCTGTACCCCGCCGCGCGGGCGGCGGTCGCGGCCGCCGGGTCGACCAGCCAGGCTGTGGCGGCGCTGCAGGAGCTGGGCGCCGCGCACGACGCGCCGCTCGACCACGGCTCGGCGTTCCTGCTCGCGATGGTCATTCAGGAGCAGCAGCCCCCGCCCCCGCAGGTGGCCGAGGCCGATCTCCCGATGTCCGTGGGCGTCATGGCGCTGGCCCTGTCGTCCGGTGCGATGGCGCTGGTCACGGCCGGATCCCCGATGGCGCGTGATGCCGTCCAGCGGGATCTCGGCCTGACCGCCGCCGAGGCGGCGACCGCGGTGCGGCTGCTGCAGGAGCGGGGGGCGGCGTCATGACCGCGGACCTGGCGCAGCTGGAGACGACGCGGGTGGAGGCCACCTGCGGTCGGGTTGTGGCGTGGGATCTGCTGATTGTCCTGGCCCGTGCGGCGGGGGTGGACCGGGCGGTCCCGCCGCCTGCCGACCCGGGCGGCGGCGAGATCAGCCGGTTGGAGGTCACCGGTACCTCGTGGGCCGGGATGCTCGCGCAGCTGGTCGTGGAGCCGTCGGACGCCGGTGGTGTGGTCGCGGTGCTGACCAGCATCGGCGGGGAGCCGGACAACGTGGCGCATCTGCACGACGTGGTGCTCGATGCGGCCGCCGCATGGTTGGACGGCCGTCCCGTGGTGTGGCGGTGGACGTCGGACCGGTGCGCCCCGCACTCGTGGCACTGCGGCTGGGGGCTGGCCGCCGGCACCCATCACCCGGCGCCGGCATCGGCGCCGGTGGCGGCGTGGCGGCGGTGGACGGCGCTGGCGGTGGACTGGCCGGCGCACGTCGTCACGGTCGTGCTGACGACGCTGGCCGGTTGGGGGGGTGCTGCTGCACCCGTTCGGCCGGATGGGCGCGGGCTGGGTCGCGGATCTGCTGTGGCAGGCCGGTAGGCCGGTGCACGCCGCGGTGCTGCTCGCTGGCGCGGTGCTGGCACGGCGGCCGCGGACATCACGGTCGCGGTGCTGGACCCGGTCGAGCCGGAGCAGCCGGCCCGCTGGCCGGACCGCTGGTGGGCCCGCCTCGCGGTCGCCTCGCGGTCGCCGTGCGGGAGCTGGCCCCGGTGCTGCTGCTCGGCACCGCCGTGGTGCTGCTGGGTGGGGGGTGGCTGGCATGACCAGCACCGCGCACACCTGCAACGACGGCACGGGTCCGCGCTGGGGGCGGCGGACGGCGGGCTGCCCGCGGTGCGACGAGCTCGCGGCCGGCGCGCAGCCGATCCGGTGGGCTCCGCCGCGCCGTGCGCGGGCCGTGGCCGATGACGCCCGCCGGGTCGCGGAGATCCGCGCCCACGACTGCGCCGTGTCCGGCTGCAGCGTGGTCTGCACCTTCGGGGAGTGGTGACGATGAGCTGGGCTGAGGAGCGCAGGCAGAACCGGCTCACCGACGCGGATATCCGCCGGGCGGACGCTGATGCGGACGTAGACCGCGGCATCAAGCTGACGCAGGCCGCCGAGCAGGCGGGAGTCCGCCGCCGTGCGCGGCAGATGAAGGCCCTGCGCGGCGCGGCCGGCTGGCTGGGCGGGCACGCCACCGAGCTGCTGATCTACCCGCTGGCGCTGGTCTGCGCCGGCATGGCGGTGCCGGCGATGGCGCACTATGGGCATGACCTGTATGGCGATGCCACGGGTTACGCCCTGCCGATCGTGACCGAGCTGGGCATGTGGGCGTTCGCGATGGCCGTGCTGTTCGCCCGCCGTGACGACCCGGACCGGCCCACGCCGATGCTCAACGTCGGCATCGCCGCCTCTGCCGCGGTCGGTGGCGGGCTGAACTTCGCCCACGGGCTGGGTCACGGGGTGTCGCACGGGCTCGCGATGGCGATCGTGTCGGTGTTCGGTGTTGGCGCCCACCAGTTGGCCGTCGCCCGCGCGCCGCGGAGTCGGGCGGAGCGGGCGGAGGCGCGCATCGCCCGGCAGGCGGCCCGCCGGGTCACGCGGACCCGGCGGATCGCCGCCCGCACCGCGGTGGTTGACCTGGCCCCCGACGGGTCGGCCCGACTGGTCCACCGGCCGGGGCTGTACGTCCCCGGCCGCCGCCACCTCGACCCGACTACCGTGCCGGGCCTGCCGGTCGACCAGGCCGATCCGACCGACGACTGGGACGCGGCGCTGGCCGACCTGGACGTCGACGGCGGGCCGGTCGAGCCGGGTCTGCGCCTTGACCCGCCTACCGAGGACCCGACCGAGTCGGGTCACCCGACTACCGAGGCCGACCAGCAGGTTTGGCCGGGCGGGTCGGGCCGGGTCGCGGTGCTCGACCCGGACGAGTCGGACCCCGAGTCGGGCGACGACGACCCGGGCCGGCCAGGTCCGGCGCGGCCGATCGACCCGCAGGCACGCCGCAAGCTGCCGGCCGATGAGGCGTTGGACGCCGCCCGCAGACTCGCCCGCAGGACGGGTAAGCGCCTCACCGCCGCGCAGCTCACCAAGGCGCTACAAGTTGGCTCGGACACCGCCCGCAAGCTCCGCGATCAGGTCAACGCCGAGGTGTTCGGCGGCGGTGTGGCGTGAGCGGGCTGCTGCTGGGTCTGGTGGCCGGGCTGACGTGGGCGGTGCTGCCGCCGACGGGCGCGGACCGGGTGTCCGCGGTGCCGGGGGAGCATGCGGCCCGCCCGGCGCTGTGGGTGTACCTGGTGCGTCGGTCCGGTGGCCGGAGCCGGTGGCGGCTGTTGGCCGCGCCGGCGGCGCTGCTGCTGCACGTCGTCGCGGGCCTGGCCTGGACGACGGCGCTGGTCGTCCGCGCGGCCGACCTGGCGATCGAATGGACGGCCCGTCGTGTCGATCTGTGGGTCGACCCCGATTCCTGACCGGTTTTCGATTCCCGTTCCCTGATTCATTCCCAGAGAGGCAAGCCGATGCGACGGATTGACGAGCTTTCCGACATTGATCTGTATGAGGCGGAGGGGGTCCACCGGTACTGCACGGAGCTGCGGCAGATCTACCGGGACCTCGCCGGCGAGCTCGAGTTCGGGGCGGAGGCGCTGCGGGTGGCGCTGGGCACGGCCGGCGGGATGCTCGGCTGGGCCCGCGTGGACCAGAAGGCGCGTGCCCGCCGGGCGACCGCGCCGCTGCGCCGGGCGGGGGACTCCGCGGCGTTCGCCGCCGTGCAGGTCGTGAAAGCCGGACAGCTTTTCCGGGTGATGTACACCGAGCCGTTCGAGGGCAACCACACCCCGGCAAAGAAGTTCAAGTTCTGATTCTGATTCTGACCCGCATTTTCCGGCATTTTTCGTGCACGTTTTTGGATGAGAGGAGATGACGATGAGCGGACGCCGACGCTCGGCCGGTAGCGAGATCACTCGTGTGCCCGGTCAGGCACTGGAGGGGGCGGACCGGGGGCTGGCGTCCGCGACGGCGGACCTGGCCGCCGGCTGGGTGCGCTACACCCCGCCGTGGATCGCCGCCGGCACGCTGCCGGTGCTGGCCGAGTCCTGCCACCTGCTGTGGGGCGGGACAGGGGCGGCGCCGTGGGCCGCGGCTGGGATGGCCCTGGCGACGGCGGGGCTGACCAGGCTGACCTGGCGGGTGTCCCACGCCCGCCAGCTGATCGGCCGGATCCACGTCAGCCTCAACACCGCCCTGTCGCTGGGCTGGGTGACGGTCGCGACGATCACCGGGCTGCACCGGCCGGTGACCGACATCTGGCTGCTCGGCGGGGCCGCGGCCGCGTTCGCGTGGAACCTGCGCACCGCCCTGCACGGCACCCGGGAGGACGACGACCGGCTGCGGTCCTGGTGGCGGACGCGGGCGGAGAAGGCATCCTTGCCCGGATCGCAGATGGCGACCCTGGAGGTCGGGGAGGACCGCGGCCGCGGCCGCCTGGAGCTCGCCGACGGGCAGACCGTCAACGACGCCATCGCGCACCGCGAGGTCGTCGCCGCGATGGCCGGCGTGCCCGCGTCCGGGGTGCGCATCCAGCCCGACCCGCACGACGCTAGCGTCGCCGAGGTGACGTTCGTGCGCCGGGACATGCTGCGGGAGATCCGCCCCTACACCGGCCCCTCCCACGTCGGCGGGCTGCCCACGGACCCGCATGAGATCGGGACGTACGAGGACGGCGAGCGTCTGGAGATCACCCTCGCCGCGGTGCGCGGCGACGCCGAGCGCGGCATCGAGGACAAGAACTCGTACCACCTGGGCATTGGCGGCAAGAACGGCGCCGGGAAGTCCGGGCCGGTGCTGATCGTGGCGGGGGACTGGCTGTGCCGCCACGAGGCGCTGGTCATCGTCATCGACACGGTGAAGCGGGAGCAGACCTGGGGCAGCGTCCAGGACCTGCTCACCCTCTTCGTCGCCGAGAAGCGGCAGGCGAAGGCGCTGATCCACGCGGTGCTCACCCGTCTGGTCCCCGCCATCGCCAAGTACCTGGGTGAGCGGGGCTACAGCCAGTGGGAGCCCGGCTGCGGCATCCCCGCGATCTTCTTTGTGATCGAAGAGGCGTTCGACCTGCCGGACGAGTCGATGCGCGAGCTCGTCCAGATCCTCCAGCGGGTCCGCTCACTGGGCATCAACCTGTCGATCTTCGGTCAGCGGTGGACGTTCGACAACATCCCCACCAGCGCCAGGTCCGAGATCGTGCCGATCCAGTTCGGGTGCGCGGCGGGCGACGCGGGCTACCTGCTCGGCGAGCTCGCCGACCGCGGTGGCGACATCGCCGAACAGTGGGGCGCGAACCATCCCGGCCGCGCCCTGGCCGCCCTGCCCGGCATCCCCGAAGAGCGCCACCTCATCCCGCTGCGGGTCGACAAGACGCCCCCGCAGACCCTCGGCCCCCTCGTCCGCCCCCACTACGTCCACACCGAGATGCCGCAGCTGTTCATCGACGCGTTCGGCGAGGTGTGGACCAGCCGGCCCGTGTGGCCGGCACCCGGCACCACCGCACCCCAGCAGGAGGGATGGACCCCACCCATGACCGACACCAGCCCCGCCGACGACGACCTGGACGACGACGCCCCGCTCGACCTCATGACCGACCTCGGCCTGGAGGCCGACGAGGACCCCGACGTCCAGCCTGGCCCCGACGACGAGGTGCCCCCGCTCGGTGGCTTCAACTTCGCCCCGCCGCCGCGGCCGCGCCCCGACTCTGCCGTCGTCCGCCAGGCCGTCGTGGACCTCATCCGCGCGTGGGGGCCCGGCACCGTGTTCCGCCCGGCGGACATCGCCCGGGCGCTGCCCGAGCACGCCGCCCGCAGCCGCTCCACGATCAGCCGCCTGCTGGTCACCCTGCTCGACGACGGCGTCCTGGAGGACGGCGGCCGCGAGGGCGAGTACCGCATGCCCACCACCGCGGCCGGACATGCAGCGTCACCTACCCGCGGGTAGCTGTGCACGGTGTGCAGGCCGTGCAAGGCGTGCATGACCCGCCTTAACGCGCGGCCGCGCGTGACCCGAAGGGGTGTGCGCACCGTGCGCACGGTGCGCACACCCCCACCCCGAACCTCACCCAAAGTCACCAAAACGAGAGGAGATGATCATGAAAGCGAGAGTCACCGCGAGCCAGAAATTCGGCCCGCTGCGGCTGCGCCGGTCCCGCACCGGCGCCGTCGCCCTGATCCTGCGCCTGGGCCCGGTCAGCTGGACCTGGCCGCTGCACATCCCCCACCGGAGCACCGCCGGCGAGCGCCGCGCCGCCGAGACCCGCGCGGCGCAGCGCGCCGCCGGCCGGCGCCTGGCCCTCGCCGAGGCCGCCGTCGCCGGGCTCATCGTCGGCGCCATCGCGGGGGCGGCCTGGCCGTGGCTCGCCTTCGCCGGCGCCGTCGCGATCCTCGCCGGCGCGAGCTGGGCGCACCGCCGGCACACCCTGCCCCAGCCGGACGCGGACGACTGAGACGCCCGGCCGCATCAACCCCACCCACCACCCGAGAGGACACCCCGATGACCGCTCCCACCATCCCGGCCGCGCCCACCGTGACGATCGGCACCGACCCCACCGGCGCGCCCGTCACGATCCCCACCGGCGGGATCCTCATCACCGGCGACAACGGCACCGGCAAGACGGTGCTCGCGACCCGGATCGCCGCCGCCCGCACCACCCGACCCCACGCCAGCGTGCTGTGGGCCGTCCACGACTGGGCCGTCCACGCTGCCGCCAGCGGCTGGACCCACCCGCTGGCCGAACTCGCCGACTGGAGCGCAGGCCGCAGGCCACAGGCCGCCCGGATGCTCGACACCGCCCACAGCGTCGTCCGCGCCTCCCGCCACACCCCCGACACCGCCCGGCTCCTGCTCGCCGTCGACGCCGAGTACCTGCTGCCTGAGGGCTGGACCGACCACGCCGCACCCCTGGCCACCGCCGGCCACGGCCACGGCCACGGCCTGGACCTGCTCCTGATCACCGACCGGCACGGTCTGCTGCACCTGCCCGATGCCCTGGGCCGCGAGATCCCGACCCGGATCTCGTTCCGCCAGACCGACCCGCGCGCCGCCGCCCGGGCCGCCGACCTGCTCGGCCTGGACAGCCCCGACGCCCTGCGGGACCTGCCGCACGTCGGCGCCGCCTACGTCCGCTACCCCGGCGCCGACCCCGTCCTGGTCACCATCCCCGCCTGACCACACCTCGCCACATCCGAGTCCAGCACGAACACGAGAGAGGACACAGCCATGGCACGCAACATCGCGAGCGGCAACGGACAACGTCCCGGTGCAGGTCGGCCGCGTCCTGGGCCGCAGCCGCAGCGCGCAGGACGACGCCACCCCGCCGCCGGCCAGCACCGGCCAGGACGACGCGCCCACCACGAACACGAACATCCGCAGCGGCAACGCCCGCGTGGGCCGGCAGGCCGACGTGATCGACGGCGGCCTGACCATCCGTCTCTAACCCACCCCATGCCTAACCACCACGACCGAGAGGACCTGATATGACCGAGACCACCCGGTTGACCGCCGACGTGGTCGCGCTGTCCGACCGCGGCGGCGTGCCGCACGTGCTGCTGATCCGCCGCGGCTGGCCGCCCTACACCGGGATGTGGGCGCTGCCCGGCGGCCACATCGACGCCGGCGAGACGGCCGAGGACGCGGCCCGCCGGGAGCTGGCGGAGGAGACCGGGCTGCACGCCGAGGACCTGACCCTGGTCGGCGTCTGGGCCGACCCGGGCCGCGACCCGCGCGGCCGCTACGCGAGCTGGGTCTACCGGACCCACCTCTACGACCTGCCGACGCCGACCGCCGGCGATGACGCCGCCGCGGCCGAGTGGGTCCCGGCCGCGGCGGCGCTGGCCGAGGGCCTGGCGTTCGACCACTCGGCGATCCTGCGCGCCGCGCTCGTCCCCCAGGCTGTCCTGACCGAGCTGACCGAGCTGACCGAGCTGACCGGGGTGCTCGACGAGATCGACCACCCCGGCGACATCAACATCTCCGACGTCGACGCCCGTCTGTTCGGCACGGCCGTCGACGCCGACGGCACCGAGATCGCCTGGACCGCCACGATCACCGTCACCCCGACCCGCTGACCTCCGCCGCGGCCCCCTGCCGCACTCCATCCACCAGACCCACCAGTACGACCACGAGAGAGGACACACCATGATCCGCATCAGCATGACGGTCCTGCGGGACCTCGCCCTCACCGCCGGCGCCCTCGGCGTCGCCGCGATGGCTGCCCAGGAGCTGGACCGGCTCACCCGCCCGGGCGCCGCCGAGCTGCCCCCGACCCGCCACGGCTGGCTGCGCACCCTGGACGGGATGTCCGGGGACCGGGCCCGCCGGCTGCGCCCCGCGACCGACGTGGAGGCGGCGGCGTCCGCCGCGTCGCGGGCCGCCGGAGACGGCGGATGGATCGCCCTCGCCGGATCCCGGATCCTGCCGCTGACCGACCCGCAGGTCCTCGCTCGCGCCGGCCAGTACTCCGCGACCGAGCGGATCGAGGTCGCCTACGTCGACGCCGACGGCCAGGCCGCCGAGCTCGCCCGCGGACTGTCCGCCGCCGCGGTCGAGGTGGTCCGCCAGCACCGGGCGGCGGCCGCGGCCTGGGTCGCCCGTGTGCTGGACCCCACCCCGGCCGACGCCATCGCCGCCGGCGAGCTGCTCGACGAGGACGACGCGCTGCTCGACGAGGACGAGACCGGCCTCGTCCAGGGCGACGACGTCGACGGGTCGGACGACGGGACGGACCACACCGACGTCCCCGCCGGCGAGACCTCCGCGGACTACGCCGACAGCAGCATCTGAGTACGCCCCCGGCGCGGCGTCCATGCCTGTCAGCAACCGCCGCGCCGGGGCCCCTCACCCGCTCCAACCAGCAGAGACCAGCAGAGAGAGACGAGAGGCCCCCATCATGACCGCTCCCATTCCGATCCGCACCCTCCCGCCCGCTCCGGCGGGCCGTGTCAGCGACCTCGCCGCCGCGATGGACGAGCTGCGCGCGGAGATCGCCGCTCTCACCGCGGCGCTGCGTACCCTCACCCCCGCGGTGGCCGCGCCCACCGTCCCGTCGGCCGCGGCGCCGCCGGCCCAGCCGCTCCGGTTCGCCGGTGGTCTCACGGTCGACCTCGCCGCCGGCGAGGCGTACCTCGACGGCGTTGCGCTGCGGTTCGCCCGCCGCGAGTACGAGCTGCTCGCCCATCTGGCCTGCCACCCCCGGCGGCTGTTCACCCGGGCTCAGTTCCTGGAGCAGGTCTGGGGCACCCGGTTCCAGGACCCGTCCACCGTCACCGAGCACATCCGCCGGATCCGTACCCGCATCGGCCTGCCGGTGATCACCACGGTCCGCGCCGGCGGCTACCGCTGGGACGCCCGCCCGCTGGAGACGTCCCGGTGACCGCCACCGCCACCTGGACGTGCTGCGGGCACACCGCCACCTACCCGACCGCGCTGACCGCGGCCACCGCGGCGCACCACTGCCGCCCCACCGTCTCGCCCCCCACGCCCGCACCGGTCACGCCGGTCGTCGAGCCGTGGCCCGCGCCCGCGGGGCCGGCTCTCACGGCCACGCCCGCCGAGACGCCCCCTGCGGCGCCGGCACCGGCGCCGACCATGCCGTCCTCCGAGTCGCAGCCGCCGCGCCCCAGGTGGCAGCCCGCGTCGGCCGCGCCGTCCCGCCGGCGGCCCTGGGTCGCTGTCACCGGCGGGACCGCCGCCGGCACCCTCGCCCAGATCGGAGCATGACCATGACCACCGTTACCGACACCCTGGACGACATCGCGGTCACGGCCGTCCTCGTCCTCGCGCTGAGCACGCCCGGCGGCGTCACCGTCCCCGCCGCCGCGGCCGCGCTCGGCCGCGCCGAGGCGTGGGTGCGCTGGCAGGTCGGCGCCGACAGGCCCAGCGACACCATCACGGCCGTCGAGGACCTGCGCACCGGCGCCATCCGCTACCGGTACGCCCACCTGGTCGTCACCGACACCACCCTGATCGCCGGGGCGCTCATGGCTCTGACCGAGCACGGCTGGACCCAGGGCACGCACGAGGACGCGCTCGACCGAGTCGACATCACCGGCGCGCTGCGCCTGGCCGCCGGCGTACATCCCGAGGAGACGCCCGACGACCCGCACATCCTCGACGCGCTGCTCGCCGCCGAGGACCGCCTGGCCGGCGAGCTCGGCCACGGCCCGACCGCCGTCGACGCCGGCGAGACCGTGGCGGCCTGGCAGGACGACCCCACCCGCACCATCGACGAGATCCGCGCGCTGCTGACGACGGCGGCCACCCGATGACCGCCCCGGCCGCCGACGGCCTGGCGCTGCTCGCCGAGCTCGACCGGCAGCACGCCGCTGTGCGGGAGGAGCTCGGCCGGGCCAACGCGACCGCGCTGGGCGTCGCGGGCGCGGCCGCGACGCTCGCCGCGGTCGGCCTGGCCGCCCTGATGGCCGGGGACTGGACGCCGGCCAGTCTGCCCACCGCCGCCCAGGCGGTGTGGTGGACCGCGGTCCTCGCCGCCGCCGGCGGCCTGGCCCTGCTCGGCTCCGCGGTCCTCCCTCGTCTCGCCCCGCGGGAGGCCGGGCCGCCGACGTCGTGGGGGCCGATCGCCGCCTACGACCAGGACGACGACCTGGCACAGGCCCTGACCGCCCAGACCCTCGACCCGACCGCCCGCGTCGCCCATCTACGCGCCCTCGCCCGGATCGCACGCATCAAATGGGCCCGGATCCGCCAGGCGCTACTCGCCTTCGCTGGCGCCGGCGTCCTGCTCACCGCCCTGGCGCTCGGTACGGCGGTCCTGCGATGACCGGGGCCGACGAGCGGGCGCTCTACCGCGACCGCGCGTTCCTGATCGCCGTTCTGGCCGCCGGTTTCGAGACGCACTGGGCCGAGCCGGACCCGGCCGACCCGTACGCCGCCGACTACCGGCTGATCTGCCTGCACACCCCGGCCGGCCAGCTCACCTGGCACATCCACCCCGACGACGCCGGCCTGTTCCCGGCCGACCTGCCGACCCGGCCGTCCGACTGGGACGGCCACACCACCACCGAGAAACAGCACCGGCTCGCCGCACTCGCGCACCCAGGAGGAGTCATGGCAAAGCGTCTGATCAGCAAGGACACCCAGGAAGCGGTGACCATCGCTGGGCCCGTGCTCTCCGACGGGCGGGTGCTCGTCCAGGACGGGGCTGGCTGCATCGCGGTGGTCAACGTCGCGGATCTGGCGGTCGTCGACGGCTCGAGCGACGACGCCGGCCAGGACTCCCGCCGGTAACGACCCGTCCGCCCCCCGTCCCCGACACCAGACAGGCAGATGACAGTCATCACGACGACCCGAGGCCCAGCGGTCCCTGTGGGGAGGCCGGGCCTCGGCATGTCCGACCGTGTCTCTACGGAAACCCACCGCCACGTCATGGGACGGGTGGGTGTGGGGGAGCCGCGTCCGGTATCGGCGGGTCTACGGCGTGGCGGCGTGATCGCCGTCCCCAGGCGCGGTAGGACTGAAGGGCCCGACACGAACGTGTCGGGCCCGGACATGACGAAGGCCGCGCCTGGCAGCGCGGCCTCGTCCAAACTTCGCGGGGCCTGGCTTGATGGCTGGCAGCCCCGCTTTGGTGACCATGACCATTGCAAGGCAACGATCGTGAATCAGGGTAGCAACCGCGCCCCGTCGCGTACACGTCTCCTGCACGTAGCGGCGTGTCGTACCTCCCGGATCGTCCCGTGACGCCCGGGACGGGTCCGTCGCTCGTGGTGGATGTGCGGGCGTGGGGGGCGTCGGGTCAGGCGGTTGCCGGTCGGCCCCGCCGGGACCTGTCCGCCCGGATCGCGGGGCTGCTCGCCGAGGGCGACGTCGATGGTGTCTACGACTCCCGGTCGGCGGTGGCGGCCGCGGTGGCGTTGGGCGCGGTGGCGGCGGGCTGGTCGCGGGAGGACTACGCCGCGGCGTTGCGGTCGGTGGCGCATGTGCCGGGCAGCGCGGGGGAGTGGGTGGAGCGTCCCGCACGCCGGGCCCGGCGCCGGTCCCCGGCGGATCAGGAACGGCGGATCGCGACCACGTGGCGCCGGGCGGTGGAGCGGTGGCATGCCCATCCGCCGGCGGTCGACCGGCCGAGTCTTGGCCTGGAGCTGGCGGAGATCCGCCATGCGATGGATCTGCATCCGGGCATGTGGGGGGGGCAGGCCGGGATGGGGAATCGGGCGGTGATGGAGGCGTTGCTCGGGATCGCCGAGCGGGCGGGCCGGTTGGATCCGACCGCGAGTATCCGTCAGATCGCCGAGCACACCACCGTCACCGACTCCACCGTGGACCGGGCCGTTGATCGTCTGGTCGAGCTCGGCTGGGTGCGCATCAACGCCGGCGCGGGGTTCGTCCTCGCCGGCGAGGAGGCCCCCGACGGCGGTCGTGCGGGGCGGGCGTTGGCCCGCCAGCTGCACCTGCTCATCCCTGCCGCTCTGCCGGCCGGCGTCGACCCGGACACCCTCGCCAACCCGGCGACCGGCGAGCTGCCCGCGCTGCGGCCGACGTCGGCCGGGGTCCACGACGTGTTCACCTGGCGGGGCCTCGGTGGGGTGGCGGGGACGCTCTACGCCCGTCTCGACCCGCGCCAGCCGGTCGCGGTTGGGCTGCTGGCGGCGCGCAGCGGGTTCGCCCGGGGCACGGTGCGCACCCATCTGCGCCGCCTGGCCGAGCATGGCCTCGCCGTTGCCACTGGCGGTGGGTGGGTCCGCGGCGCCGGCGACCTCGACCAGGTCGCCGGCGAGCTCGGCGTGGCCGGCACCCTCGCGCAGCGCGAGGAGCGCCACGAGGTGCAGCGGGCCCGGTACACCGCCTACATGACCATGTTCGCGAACCGTCGGGGCTGGCGCCAGCAGCGGGGGTTGTACCGGCCGGCCGGGCAGCAGCGGCTGGATATGCCGGTGCAGCGGTCCGGGGGGCCGCTGGTCGTGCCGATCCAGGCCGCCTGACCCCCGGTTCAGGGGACAACTCTGCCCCTCGGTGGGTCCCGCACGCCCGCCCACGATTCCCACCGGACACCCAAAACCGTTGCAGCACAGAGCATCTGACCGCGTGAGGCGTGGACGTCGTTGTGGCGGGGCTGGCGGCCGCCGCCGTGGCGGTCGGTCTGGGCCAGCGTCGACCCCGTTCCATCCCGGCGGCCGCGGCCGCCGGTGACGTCTGCGGGCCCGGAAACGACCCCCAGTAGCCCGTCGACGGGCCCCCGACCACCCCGGCGAACATCATCGGTGCAATTTCAGCGGTAGGTGGGGCATTAATTCTCACGCCGGTGACTAGGACCTAGTCGCCCCACCTGCAACCACCCCCGGCGCTGCCGTCGGCGCGGGGGGCAGCGGGGGGCAGCGGACGCCCGCCGGAGCGCTGGCGTACCCCGGACGCGGCCCTCGCCCCCCGGGCGGCACCCGCCCGGCCACGTACCGCGGTCCCCGACGATCCCGCCGGCGCGCCGCGCTCCCCGTCGTCCCGCGACCGGCCGCCTACCCCGACGTGCCCGCAGCTTCCGGTCGGACAGCACACCGCCCACGCCCCGCCGGGTGACCCGGCACGGCACCGCCGGCGGCCAGGATCAGCCGCACCCCGGGCTCCGTCACCACCCACTAAAAGTGATCTTGGCCGGGCGGGCGCGATGATCTTGTTTGTCGGTCGTCAGATGATCGGGGAATCCGGGGTGGGACGCAGATTTCGGCAGGATTGAACGCTAAGGATTGATCTTGGGCTTGTCCGCATCCCGGGTTAGTCAACGACGTTGACGATCATCCACGGCTTTCGATCATGGTGCGGGCGGGGCGGTCGGCCTGGTCGATTTCGGCGTCGAGGGCGCGCCACGCGGTGTGGGCGGCGCGCAGCCGGGCCAGGGCGACGTCGACGCCGGCGGGCAGGGCGGCCGGGTCGGTCGGGGTGCCGGCGATGACGTCGAGGGCGGCGCGCACGGCGGCCGCCGGATCCCACCGGCCCCGGCCGAAATGCTCCCGGGCGTGCTGGTAGCGCCAGCCCTTGCGCGAGCGCAGGGCGCGTTGCAGGTCGTCGTAGCCGTGCGGGCCGCCGCTGTCCTCCGGGGGGCAGGCGCCGCGCCCGGCGGTGCAGCGCGGGTAGCGGACCCGGGGCGCCGGCCGGTGGATCTTCTCGAGCTCGACCTCGTGCAGCCAGTGGTCGCCGAAGCCGTAGACGTAGGCGAGCCGGCCGCCGACCGTGGGCAGCACCGCGGCCAGGGCGACGGTCTCGGCCTCGCCCTGGTGGCCGTACCGGTCCCAGCCGGTCTCGAAGGAGTGCAGGTGGTAGTCCTCCCAGCCCATCACGGCCTGCAGCACCCGGTGCAGATCGGCCAGCGTCGCCCTCGAGGGCACATGGACGCAGCGCCACACCGGCGGCGGCCCGACCTCGAGCAGGGTGACCCGGAGCTGGTGGATGCTCACGGCGATCACCGTAGCCACCGGTACCAGCCCCACCCCCGTGGACCAGTGGTGACCGCGGGGGCCGGATCGGGGGCCGTCACGGTCACCACGTGATGACCGTGCCCGTGGCGCCGGGGCGTCCCGGTCGGGCCACGGGCGGTCCTCTACCGGCGGGGTCCGACCGGGAGGATCATCGCCGTGACCGACATGAGGGGGAGGACCGACGTGGACGAGGACCAGGACCGACCGGCGGGCGTCAGCGCGCAGACGTGTACCGGGTGCGGGGTGCTGCTCGTGCCCGGGACGACGGCGACCGGCGTGGACGAGTGCGCGGACTGCCTGTACGGGCCGCCGATCCCGGCGTGGACGGACGACGACGACGAGATCCCGCCGGCGTGCCGGGGGTGTGGGGACGCGCTGATCCCCGGGGCCACCGCGCTGCCCCCGGGGCATCCCGCCCGTGCGGGGTGGTGCCGGGAGTGCGTCCCCGTGCCGATCGCCGGTGACGTCGCCGCCGGGTACGCGCCGGGTGTCGTGGTCGACGTCGACGACCCGACGTCATAGGGGGGCCGCCGAGATACAGCAGAAAGGGGCAATGGGCCGGGCGATCAGCCGCCGGCGGTGACGTGGGGGCAGATGTCGCGCTGCTGGTAGCCGCCGGGGATGCCGGTGCCGGCGGCGGTCCAGAACGGTTCGGAGTCGTCGAAGTGGCCGCCGAGGGTGTGCCAGGCCAGGCCGGGGTGTTCGGCGCGTAGCGCGGCGAGGCCGGCGGAGGCCAGTCCGCAGCGTTGGTAGCGGGGCAGGGTGAAGGGTTGTTCGACCCAGCCGAGCCGGCAGCGGCGGCAGATCTCGTAGTCGACGGCGAACGCTTCTTCGTCGTCGAGGTTTGCCGCACGCTCACGCCAGCCGATGCGTTCGGCGGACAGGGTGTCCTGCCACGGCGTGCTCAGCTGGAGCACCTCGGGCCTGCCACGGCGTCGGCCGTACCGTCCCTGGCTCAGCCAGCGCACGAGTTCCCGCCAGGGTTCCCGTCCGTAGACGCGTCCGACCTTGTGTGCCTGTCCTGCGAGATGCTGTGCCGCTGCGATGTCGTCGGGTGTCTGGTCTGTGGTCATAGCGCGAGATATTCGCGGATCTTGCCGCGGACGTGGGGGCGTGGGTCGTCCAGGTGCAGGCGGAGGGTGGGGAACTGCTCGGCGATCTGCAGCGGGGTCAGGGGTGTGGTGAGGGGGGCGTCGGCGTAGCCGCGGTCGTCGTCGTGCCAGCTGCCGGCCGGGTCGATGGCGCGGATGCGGGTGATGATGCCGTCGACGACGTAGACGAAGCCCTTGACGTGGGGCCGGCGGGCGGGGGCGATCGGCCACCATTTCCGGTCGGCGTCGAGCTGGACCTTTTCGTTCTGCCCGGTCTCGCCGTAGCGGCGGTTGGTGTCGGGGTCGATCTTGCCGGGGCGGGTGTTGCGGTAGACGATCAGGACGCAGTCGCGGCCGTCCTTGTGCGCGGGGAGGTGGCGGTACATCGTCGAGCGTTGCACCCCGAACGTCCCGGCGATCTCGTCGACGGTGTGCTCGCCGGTGTCGTACATGTGCTGGGCCTGGTCGAGCTGGCGCTGGCTCAGCTTCGGTCGACGGCCGCCGACCCGCCCACGGGCGCGGGCGGAGGCGAGGCCTTCGAGGGTGCCCTCGACGATGGCTTCCCGGTCGAACTCGGCGAGCGCGGCCATCATGCGGAAGAACAGCCGGCCGATCGGGGTGCCGGTGTCGATGCCCTGCTCGAGCACGACGAAGTCGACCTGGTGGGTGTCGAACCAGACGGACAGGTCGAGCAGGTGCTGGTGGTTGCGGCCGATGCGCCGCAGCCGGGTGACCACGACCTGGTCGCCGGGGGCCAGGCGGTCGAGCAGCTCGTCGAGCGCGGGCCGGGAGGCGAGTTTCCCGGAGATCTTCTCGATGACGATGTTCTCCGCCGTGATGCCGGCGGTGGCCAGCGCGTCGTACTGGGATTCGGGGTTCTGCTCGCGGGTGGAGACCCGGGCGTAGCCGTAGCGGGTCATCGCGACGTCCGGGCGGGCAGGCGGGCGTCGGAACGCGAGACAGCCACGATGAGTCTCCTAAGCTGGCGCCGACGTTTGACGGACATTACCGATAGGTCCGGCAGAGGCGCCTTCACGATGCTTGCGCAGTTCCCGGTAGAGCGTGGAGCGGCTGACGCCGAGTTCTGCGGCGACTTGTTCGGGGATCGCGCCGTCCTTGATCCGTTGGGCGGCTCCGGCGCGGGTGGTCGCGTTGAGCTTCGCGGGCCGTCCGGTCGGCAATCCGCGGGCTTCCTTGGCGGCGCGGGCGCCGGCGGCACGCTCCAGCATGTAGATCCGTTCCATCTGCGCGAACATCGCCAGCAGCGCGATGGCCATGTCCGTCCCGGGGCCAGGCGCGCTGGTGTCCACAGCAAGTTTATCGCCGAGCGTGCGCAGGAAGACACCGCGCTCGGTGAGGTCGTGCACGAGGTTCAGGGTCTCGCGCATGTTCCGGCCGAGCCGGTCCAGGGTGAGCACGTTGATCCGGTCGCCTGGCCGCGCGAAGCCGAGTAGCGCGGTCAGGCCCTCGCGGTCCATGTTCGCGCCGGTGCGCTTGTCGACGTAGATGTGTTCCTCGGCAATACCGGCGTCGCGAAGCGCATCGATCTGCCGGTCGAGGTCCTGAGCGGTCGTACTGACGCGGGCATAGGCAAGATCCATCCGCCCACAGTGTCAGAACTTGACGCTGTGGCGCGGGTTTTGACCAAGACTTATGACACTGAGTTCTGACACTGGCCGACCTGCGGAAACGTGGTCACGGTTCAACGGTCCTGCCCCTGTGTCACATCCATGCTTGTGACACAGGCGGGCAAGGCGGCAGTCCGGAGGTTCCGGCTCAGGAAGCTCCGAGTGCTGTCCGCCCTTCCGTCGTCACGGCGTCGTGGGTCGGTTTGGTGCCAGGGGGGCGGGCTGGTCCCGGCGTGGCCGACTGCTCGGCAGCTCGGCGGCCCCAGAAGCTACCGATCAGGATAAGTGTGGCGCCGAAGTATCCCAAGAACCCGGGTTGGTCTCCGCCGAAGGCAATACCCACGACTGCGGCCCACAGCGGTTCGGTGCCCAGGAGCAAGCTGACTCGGGAGGGCGAGGTCCGCCGTACTGCCCATAGCTGAACGAAGAAGGCGAAGAGGGTGCACATGAGGGACAGATAGAGCACGTTGAGCCACTGCGCGCCGGTGAGTGTGCTGGCGAGGTGCCAAGGTGTGGTCCCGACAAACGGTGACAGCAGCGAGAAGACTATGACCGCTGTACTCAGCTGCATGAAGGTCAGGGCACCGTCATCTGTCGACCGCACGGCAGGAAGTCTGTGGATGACCAGGACGTTGGCGGTGCGTGCGAGTGCGGCGAGGAGCATCAGCAGGTCGCCGAGTGAGGGCGTGGTGAAGCCGGCGCCTTGGGTGAGCATGACGACGCCGAGCACGGATAGGGTCGCCGCGGCGAGGAAGGCCCGACTGGGCAGGGCACGACTGAGTCCGCTTTCGGCGAGCGGGGTGAAGATCAGGGTGAGGCTGATGATCAGCCCTGCGTTGGTTGCCGAGGTGTGGACGACGCCGTAAGTCTCCAGCAGGAAGATGGCGGTGAGGATGAGGCCCAGGATGAGCCCGCCGCTCAGCTCGCGTGGGGTCAGGCCGCGAATTTTGCGGCGGGCCGCGATGCCGAGCAGGGGGATGGCGAGGAGGAACCGCAGCAGGAGGATGGCGATGACGGTGGCACCACTGGTGATCTCTTTGGTTGCCAGATAACTGGAGCCCCAGACCACGGCGATCATCAGCACGGGTGCATCGATCAGCCACGCTCTGCGGGAACTGGGCTGAGTAGACATGGCATTCCCTGAGGTGAGAAGGCGTGGTGAGTTGCGGCCGATCGTGTGCCAGATCGGCCGCAACTTACCGTAGGGGGATCAGCGAGCGGTGTAGGCGATCACCAGGACGTCGCGGTGGGCGGGGGCGCCACTGTCGAGGGGGTGGATCGGGGTCACCGAGTGCAGGGTGCGCTGGTCGTCGCCGAGCAGGAGGTCTCCAGGCTCGGCGAGGGTGGTGGTCAGCAGGTGTTCGCCGTCATTGCTGTAGACCGAGCTCTCGCCGCCTGTGACGTTGAGCCGGTTGATGAGCAGGGAGGTGATGAAGGTGACGCCATCGCGGTGACGTCCCTCCGGCGCGGGCTGTCCTGCCTCGGCGCCAGCGGTGATCCGATAGGGGTGGAGCTTGATGTTCCACCGCTGAGTGCCGTCGACAGCGCTGAAGGTCCTGCCGAGGGTGACCAGCAGCTCGTGCAGCAGGGGGTCATTGACGAAGGCGCCGGTGAGAGGCTCGAAGAGCCGGTCGACACCGCCGTTCAGCGCGTTGATGTGGCT